>CAYNTF010000004.1:0-125872 GCA_964400145.1 uncultured Lachnospiraceae bacterium
AATAGTATCCACTTGTGTAAAGCTGTGTAATTGTTTTCTCAGTCGAATCAAAGAACAAAATTCCTGAGCTTGAAGAATATGATGAACTTATCAAACACCCACCGTCTACTACTTGGAAGCATTGCCAATAGTATCCACTTGTGTAAAGCTGTGTAATTGTTTTCTCAGTCGAATCAAAGAATAAAATTCCTTCGCTTGAAGAAATTGAAGAAGTAATCAAATACCCATCGTCTACTACTTGGAAGTATTGCCAATAACGTCCAGAGTTGTATAGTCGAGTGATTGTTTTTTCGGTTTCATCGTAGAATAGAATGCCTGAGTTGGTAGATGTGCCAGCAATCAACCATCCACCATCAACTTCTTGGAAGTATTGAAAACCATACCCAGCAGTGTAAATTTGCGTGACTGTTTGCTCGGTCAAATCGTAGAAGAAAATACCCGTGTTGGAATTTGAAGAAGCAATCAAACACCCGCCGTCTACTTCTTGGAAGTATCGCCAAGAACTTCCAGAAGTATAGACTTGTTCAAACGAAGATGTTTCTGCATCATACAACCAAACGCCTATATTGTTACTTGTCGCAATCAAATAATCACCGTTTGATAATGCTTGGGAGTAAAATACACCGTCCAATCCAAGTGAGGAAATATCAACATAACTTGCTGTTGTCCCTTCACTAGTCGTTGAATCAGATAAAGCATCCTCAACCGCTTGAGCGATCATCTCTTGCACTTCCTCAGCAGTATACATTCCAGCTGTTGCAACAGAGATAGCCTCTTCAATCATATCCAAGACTTCTTGTTCAGTGAGCATTCCGTCTGTTGCTTCTGCGACTGCTTGAGTGATTATCTCTTGAACCTCTTCGCTGGAAAGTAAGCCATCTGTCGCGTTGGCAACTGCCTCAGCAATTTTCTTTTGTACTTCCTCGTTTGTGAACATGTTTGCCGTCGCTTCTTCGACAGCTTGGTCGACCTTCTCTTGAACTTCCTCTTCAGTGTAGCCAGGACTTGACAAACTATATGCCACTGCTACTCCACCAGCAAACATGCCACAGAAAAGTATCAATGCGAATAAAATTGATAAAACTTTTTTCATTTTTTTCTCCTTATTTTTATTTTTTTCTAAGAAAATATTGACTTTTGAATTGAAATCGTATATACTTCCAGTAAGAACGTTGAGAGTGATGCGAATTAAGTTTCGATATCTCGTAAATATAGCACTTGCTATTCCGTTCTTTTTTTATTTTTTATTTTTTCAACTTTCATCTTGTCCTTCTCTGTAAATTTCCAATTTTTATATGGTTGATTTGAAAATTTATTTTCTTTTAATTTTTCACTTTTAGGTCGAATATAAGTAGTTTTTTTATCTTTAGGATTAGGACTTAGTTTCTTTTTGTTCTTTATTCTTCACTCCCACCTCCTTATATTTTTAAAGTTTTCACATATTTCAATGTGATTGTTCTAGTTAAAGTGTCGTATATGTATTGGTAGTCGTCACAGTCACAAATCACATCTGTGCCGTCAACAGTGAAGGTGGAAACATATCCATCTGATATCTTTGTGATTGTTTGTGTTTCATTGTCATAGAACACGATACCACCGTAAGATGAAGCTATTAAATATCCCCCGTCAACCGCTTGGTAGTATTGCCAAGATGTTCCAGAAGTGTAAAGTTGGGTTATTGTTTGATTTTCTTCGTTATAAAACAAAATTCCTGTGGAAAAAGGATAATATGATGAACCGATCAACCATCCGCCATCGACTTCTTGGAAGTATTGCCAATAACTATAACCTGTATATAACTCTGTGATTGTCTGTGCGGACTCATCATAGAACAATATACTGCCGAAATGTGATGAAGCGATCAACCATCCGCCATCGACTTCTTGGAAGTATTGCCACCAGTATCCACTAGTATATATTTGAGTGATTGTTTGTGTTTCATTGTCAAAGAACAAGATTCCTTCGCTAGAGACATTTGATGCACTTATCAACCATCCGCCATCGACTTCTTGGAAGTATTGCCAATAGTATCCGCTTGTGTAAAGCTGTGTGATCGTTTGTTCAGCTGAATCGTAGAATAAAATGCCTGTGCTTGAAGAATTTGATGAACCGATCAACCATCCGCCATCGACTTCTTGGAAGTATCTCCAGTATCCACTTGTGTAAAGTCGAGTGAAAGTTTGTGTTTCGTTGTCATAGAACAATATACCACCGTAAGATGAGGAAGAAATCAAATATCCACCATCAACTGCTTGGTAGCATTGCCAAGAACGATAACTTGTATATAACTGTGTGATTGTCTGTGCGGACTCATCATAGAACAATATACCTGAACTTGATGATGAAGAAATTAAATATCCCCCGTCAACCGCTTGGTAGTATTGCCAAGATGTTCCAGATGTATATATTTGACTAAGCAAATGAGTTTCCTCGTTGTAAAGCCAAATACCGGTTTCATCACTTGTTGAAATAAGGTAATCGCCATTTGACAATACTTGAGAGTAAACAACTCCGGTCGTTTCAATTAAAGAAATGTCAATATAAGTGTTTATATAATTCAATGTGATTGTGCCGGTTAAAGTGTCGTATATGTAAGTGTAGTCACCCGAATCACAAATCACATTTGTACCAGAAATGGTAAATATGAAGTTATATCCACCTGACGCAATTATTGTTATTGTGCGCTCTACTTCATCGTAAAGTAAAATGCCTGGAAAGGAAGATAACGACGAAGAAATCAAACATCCACCGTCAACTACTTGGTAGTATTGCCAACAATATCCAGAAGTGTAAAGCTTTGTGATTGTTTTCTCAGTTGAGTCAAAGAACAAAATGCCGGTATAAACTGAAGAAGCAATCAAACATCCACCGTCAACCGCTTGGTAGTATTGCCAACAATATCCGCTTGTGTAAAGTTGAGTTATTGTTTTTTCGACTGAGTCGTAGAACAAAATACCCGTGTTGGAATTTGATGAAGCAATCAAACACCCGCCGTCTACTACTTGGAAGTATTCCCAATAGAATCCGCTTGTGTAAAGTCGAGTGAAAGTTTTTTCTTCTTCATCATAGAATAAAATACCTTGTTGGTAAGATGCCGACGAAGAAATCAAATATCCCCCGTCAACTACTTGGTAGTATTGCCAAGAATATCCAGAAGTGTAAAGCTTTGTGATTGTTTGATTTTTTTCGTTATAAAACAAAATTCCTGAGCCTAAAGTAACGCCTGAAATTAAATATCCGCCATCGACTTCTTGGAAGTATGCCCAGCGTCCACTAGTATATATTCGAGTGACTGTTTGTGTTTCATTGTCATAAAACACGATACCACCGTAAGATGAGGAAGAAATCAAATATCCGCCGTCGACTTCTTGATAGTATTGCCAAGAAGTGCCAAGGTCATAAACTTGAGTCAATGTCTCTGTTTCTGTGTCGTAGAGCCAAATTCCTTCAATGTCACTTAAAGACAACAAAGAATTTCCATTAGATAATTTTTGAGTGTATGGAATTCCACTTGATGCTAGCTCAGAAACATCACCGTAAACTTCACCGTCAGAATATGAATATTCAATTTCAGCGAGAACAAGTTGAGAAAAACCAGCTGAGTAGTAAATCGTTGAGCCAATCGTAAAGATATTTCTTCCATCTGTATTCCAAGAGATTTCTTCCCACATATATGATTTGTTTAAATAATAATTGTTGGTTCCGTCTGAGTAGTATGTGAATTTTCCATCCGTCCAAATATAGTCAGCACTTAAATAATCGATATTCCAAGTTATTTCTACCCAAGTATTAGAGACTTTATTTAAAATATATTGACGATCAATTTCCATTGATTCTACAGCATATGAGGAATAAATATTATTATTGTTGTCAGACCAGATTAGTGAACCAAGTATGCTTGCGCTATTCCCCCAAGTTATATCGTTCCATGTGTTGGTCGAAACATTTAAAATATAGTTAGTATCGTAGTATATATTTCCAGTTTCACTGTCAGTCCAAACTAACATACCATATAGTGGGATATTTCCGTTCCAGGTCATTTCTTCCCACTCGCGCGTTGAAGTATTTAACACATATTGCTGTTCCTCGTTTGAGTAATAAGTGGAAGTTCCATCTGTCCAAATATAGTTAGCACTTAAATAATCAATATTCCAAGTTATTTCTGTCCAAGTGCTTGTTTCTATGTCTAAAACATATTGATAAGAATAAGGATTATTTGAAGTTGATGAAGCATATGAATAGTAATAGTTTTCACCATCTGTCCAAACATAAGCGCCATAAATGTTTGAATATCCGTTCCATGTTGTTCTTTGCCATGAATATGCATACCATGGATATTTTGAATAAACTGAATAAAATGTGACATCACTTGTCACTTGATAAGATGATGTATCAACAACTGTCTCACCGTCTAAACTCCAACCAACGAAATATGTTGTTGAATCGCTGGATGACAAAGTTGGAGTTGATTTTAAAGTGCTTCCAACTTCATATTCTCGTTTATAAATCTCTTCTTCATCATCTATAAAAATTACGGTGCAATACTCAGTTTCTGTTACAGTTGGAGTCTCTTCTTCTTTGTTGGTTGTATTTGTCGAAAGAAAAACAATCATTGTCAGACTTCCAATGAGTATTATTAAAGCAAGTATAAGAGCAATGACTACATTCTTTCTATTCATAACTTCCCCTATCTATGTAAATAAATTTTTTAACCAGCTAAATACTTTCCAAATGGCTATAATTATGAGCACTACAACAATAATTGCACTCAGTCCAAGCATTGCATAAAACAAAATCTTCGCCCCTTCACTTAAACTGTCAAAGAAATCAACAATTTTATCCCAAAATGTGATATTATCTGGTTCATTAGACCCAGTTTGTTTATTCGAAACAGCTCCGAGATTGTATGTTATTCCTTGCGATTCAAATTTTAATCTTAAAATTGAAACATCTGTAACTTCAGTATATAATTTTAGGGAAGAATAGATAGTTGGATTTGAATGGTCATAATCTGTTACAAGAAAGCTTAAGACATACTGCTTCCCCTCCAAACTGTTGATAACATCTTCTTCTAATTCATGGGTGTTGATAAAATCTTCTACCGTTTGGATCTGCTCCCAAGTATACGACTTTGCGAACAATCCACCAGGATTGGAAATTACTGTATCACTATTAACTGTCACTACAACATTTTCGCCCTCTTCAACGACATAGATAGAGCTTTCTCCAAATATATTTGACATACTCATTATTTTTTGATATGAATATAAAACATCAGCCTCATACAATGTACTGATATCCCAATCAGTTGAAAATGCTACATAATGAGAATCTGTTGAATTATCAATAATGTTAAGTCCGTTCCAGTAACGAATCATTCCAACGTACATATCTGTAATTTCAATGATCGTAGTTTTGGAACACTCGTAATAAATCTTTCCACCATCAGTATAAACACCCCATAATTGTGCAACTTCATAAGCCACTTCACTTATAGTGTTATCACTGTCGACATCTTCGTCCACACCATCAATAAACGCTCTGTAAATCGCCGAAATGTCGTAGTATCTTATTGTTTCGGTTAAAATTGTGAAATCTTCAACTTTGTATTTATAGAGCGTATAATACGAGTTCAAATATTCTAAGTTGTAATTTTTATAGCTTAATTCATCGCCCGTTCCGGTTGAGATGTTGATTGATGTTGCTCTTAAATCAACTCTTGAACCCGAAGGCTGATAAACATATACAAACAGTTCTCCAGCAGAGCCTTCTGCAATTTGAATCACTTGCAAAGAATAGTCATCTTCAATCATAGGATAGTCGTCAATATCAAAATTCTCATCTTGTTGCAAATCTTCCAGCACGGTTGTATATTCAATATCACTGTCGTCAGCGAAAGCGGTAGAAACAAAAGTAAAGGAAGTGAAAAGTGACAGAAAAAGCAAAATTGCAATGAGCAAATAACAATAAACTGCTTTTGTTTTCTTCTTTTGTTCAAAGTTCATTTTTCACCCTCCTTTTTTTAATCAAATCATGCCATTCCAGCCAAAGAAGTTAAGTGCACTTGCCAGCCAATTAAATGCTATTCCCAAGTATTCAAAGATTGTTCCCATGATCGACAGTGGCCAAGTGCCGACCAGAATCACGAGTATTACGATGACGACTAGCCAAAATATTATTTTCATAAGCCACCCTCAAATTTCGATTTCTTCAACTTTTTGGAAGAGCGAATTCATTTCTTCCTTTGTGTAAACTCTTTCAGTCGACGGCTTGTGCCCCGTTCTCGCAAGGTAGACATCATCTCGAAATACGCCTCTCATAATTCTTTTGTAGTGCTTGATAGCATAGGATTTAAGCGTCATTCCTGTTGACGCTTTCAGCCAAATTGACTTTTTCATTTCGGCGATCAGCGCTTCCATGTCCACAGTGTCTGGCACTTCACAGTCAATGATTTTGTCCGGGAACGCCTCATGAAACATCTTTTGCGCCGGGGAATAATCATTGAATGTTTCCGGGTTCTGATATTTCCCAAGCCCCCGCACATAGATGATTCGACAATGTGAATGCGAGTTTATGCACAGTCCAATCATGTTGTGTTTTCGAAGCTCTGCTATCCACCCCGAAATTGAGCGGTCTGAAACGCCCAGATAATTTGCAAACTCTTGATTGCTTTTTCTGCACTCGCCCTTGCTGTTTGCGGTGCATAAAATCGCATTGAGCATAACTTGTGCACCGCTGAATATCTTGCGTTCATGCGCCTTTCGCATCACTTTTCCGATTTCCGCATTTGTCAGCATTTTTGCCCCCTTTAAGCGATTTTTTTAAGTTTTCCGTTCACCAGCTGGAACAACTCGCAAAAAATTCTGCTTTTCAGAGTGACAAAAAGTTCCCTTGCAGCGCGTTCGGATCTGACGCAAACCCGACAAGGTTTGCCACTGTTATCCTTCCACTCAACAAAAAAGCCGTTGAAGTTAGAAAATGAGCTCCTCATTTTCTTCACTTCTTCGGCTTTTATTTCATTGATAAAAAATTTTAAACTCCACGGGTTTGAACTTGTCAGTGAATTTTTTTCACACCAGGCTTTATATTCCTGCTCTTTGTTGTTGGCCGTGAGCCATGTCAAATTTTCGGTTTGCTTTTCGATTTTCATGTTTACACCCCCACTTCTGACGCAAATCTGATGAGATTTGTCATTTCGCATGGGCGCAAGTTCAATTTTTTGCACCAGGAACAGTATCTTGGCTCCCATTCTGTGCGGACTTTCGTCCAATTTTGTTTACTTTTTTGCATTTTTACCTCCTATTTTGTTTCGTAAAACGAAACTTTATTCAAAGTATATATCGTTTTGTTTTAATTTGTCAAGCAAAAAAGTAAAATTTTACGAAATTTTTTTCAAGTAATTTAAAATTTAGCTATCCAGGGGGGTGAAAATGAAGAATTTAACACTGTTAAGAAAGAATAGAAAATTAACTCAACAAGACATGGCTGACATTTTAAAAGTTTCAAAACCAACATACAATCATTACGAAACTGGACGCTATGAACCTGACATAAAAAAGTTAATTCAAATTTCTGACTATTTCGGAGTTTCAATCGACTACCTTCTTGGCCACCAAGTCAATGACCCTACCCGCACGAAAGAAGCAAGCATGCTTCAACGCCAACTTTGCCAGGACATTTTGGCACTGGATGAAGAAGACTGCGGTCGTGTGGAAGCATACATCGCCGGCATCAAAGCAAAGAATCAGCAACAGCAAAGACTTAAAGAAAAATACTCCAATGAAGATAACGATTGGAGGTAACTTATGGAAAACTTAAAAAGCATTCGAAAAAATGCAAAATTAACTCAAAAAGAAGTGGCAAAAATTTTAAACATCCCTACGACGACATATGCCAATTATGAACAAATTAAAACAAGCATTCCGCCGTTAGAAACATTGCTAAAAATGGCAGACCTTTTTAATTGTTCGACAGATTATCTTTTAGGTTATATAAAAGGGAGAAGTTTAGAAATCAATAAAAAAGAAATAACCATGCTTCAACGCCAACTTTGCCAGGACATTTTGGCACTGGATGAAGAAGACTGCGGTCGTGTGGAAGCATACATCGCCGGCATCAAGGCAAAGAATCAGCAACAGCAAAAACTGCGCGAAAAATACACATGGGAAGAAGAGTGATATAAAAAATAAAAACGGCCACTCAAAGTGACCGTTTTTAGAACTCCCCCAAAATCAACTACTTCGCTTCAGCGCGACAGCGCCGACATTCATTGATTCAGAGACTTCATGAAACGCGAGTTTTCCCCAACTCGCTTTATTTGTCAAGTTAAGACGACCGGTTTGCCACCTTATTGACATTTACATTTTATCGAAATCAAATTTAAAAGTCAATATTTTTTAAACGGAGGTAAATTATGGAAGAATATATAAAAACAAACTGATTCGATTAAAATTCATAACGAACAAATAAAAGCAAGTCAAGAAGAAATTGATAAACACCAGGCAATTATTGCAAAACATCAGCATTCGATTGAGCTTTGTTTGGAAAGAATCGAGATTTTTGAAAAATCACTCAATCAAAGCAAAGGTCCATTCTTGCTGGTGGATAATTCAAAGTCAAAAATATCTGTTTCGACAAAAACTAAAGGAGAAACAGATACTATGAGAAAAAATTGTTACAGGCGCCCGGATGGTCGCTGGCAATATTCAAAGCAACAAAATGGATATCGTTACTATGCCATAGCCAACACATACCGGGAACTATTGGAAAAAATTCCAAAAATTAAACCAACAAAGAAAACTGATGTGAAAAGAATCAAGTCCACTTCAAAAATGACTGTCATAGCTTATTTTGAGTATTTTTATGACAGCTACATAAAAAACAAAGAACTTACAAAAAGCACTAAACATGAATGGTGGGCAATGATAAATAATTATATTAAACCAAATTTTTTCCGTTTGGAACTCGAAAAATGCTCAACTGAGCAAATTCAAAAGTTTATCAACAGCATAAAAAAAGAAACTACGCGTGGCAAAATTTTTCAAAAAGTGAAAAAGGTGTTTTTAAAAGCATTCGTGACCGGGCAAATTAAGAGAGATGTCACACTTGGGTTGGAAAAACCGAAACAAAAAAATAAGCTTGTGCGAACTCCAATGACCCTTGAAGAACAAAAGCTTTTTGTTGCAGAAGCAAAAAAATCGAAAATATATGCTTTCTGTATGTTTTCACTAATCGTTGGAAGCCGAAGAGAAGAGACTTTGAAATTTGACCTTTCGAAAGACTTAGACGAAGTAAAACAAACAATTCACATTCATGGAACGAAAACAGTGAATGCAGATAGAAAGGTGAAAGTGACAAAAGCATTTATTGATTTTTTGAAAACTAACATGAAGAAAAATACCTTTGACATGCATCCAACGACGGCAACGAAGGCAACAAAAGATATTTTCAATGCGATTGGAATTAACAAATCACTTCACGAGCTGAGGCACACTTGCTCGGCCAACTTGTATTTCCTTGGTGCAAAAGACAAATATCGACAACTGCAACTTGGCCACGCGTCAATTGTGATCACAAATGACATCTACACGCAAATAAAAGAAAACATATCAGAGGCAGATTTGCGCGATATTTACGGCGATTTATACCCTAGATTTGACTAAACTTTTGACTAAACTTTTTACACAAAACGAGTCACAAAGCAAATTTTTGCAAAAATAAAACACAACATATTGTGTATGTTGTGTATTCAAAAATACTATTGGTGGGAGTTATAGGGCTCGAACCTATGACCCTCTGCTTGTAAGGCAGGTACTCTACCAACTGAGCTAAACTCCCAAATGCTCTTTAAGTTTATCACACTTAAAGAGCATTTGTCAAACATTTTTCACATATTTTTTATATTTTTACTAATTTTTTTTATTATCTGTAACTTTATGCTGCTGGAGCAAAATTTGCTTTGATTGTTATTGAAAGTGTTCCACTTGTATTAATAAGGTTTTGGAGTGCAAACACAGCCTCACCTTCTTCATTGAATACCGTTTGAAGAATATCATTCAATGTCATACCTTCAAATCCTGTGTCACTTGAAATCTCTATAATTTCTTCTCGTGAAGTTGTGAAACTAATTTCTAAACTTTTCAACACAACTTCAACATATTTACTATCTTCATTTTCTACATAGAAATCAAGGGTGTTTCCTTCTTCGTCAACCATTCCCAAGCAATATGTTATTTCTGAACTTGAATTTAATGGATCTCCTGTTACGGTTGCACTGCTTATTGGTATATAACTACTACCAGACTTACGATAAACCGTTTCACTATACATTGGATAGTCTGCATCATAATCACCCGCAAATGAATATGTCAAATAGAATGTTTCCAAGTGTTTTGTTATTACAACTTCAAGGTCGATTGATGTGGATGCTGGTGCTGTTGTTTTGATTGCTTGAACAAGTTCGCTTGCTGATGTGTAAGTTGTGCCGTTGTATGAAATTCCGTCGAAATCCCAGAAAGTGTATTTTGTGGTCAAAGAGAACCATTCGTCAATCGATGAGGTGTCGTCAACTGTGAATGTTGTTGTTGATAATGTTGGTTCACTTGCAAGGTCACTTGCAGTGTATGACAATGTTGCTGTGTATGTGATTGCTGTTCTGTTCAAGTATACAGAAACATCGCTTTCTTCTTCAATATACTCTACTGCTGTTCCACCGGCTGTTCCAACTGTCCAATAATATTCATATCCGCCTTCCAAGTCTGCAATCAATTCGCTTGGGTCTGTCAAGGTGTGGTATTCTCCAGCATAAGTGTTTTCAGTTGTGATTGTTGTTCCGTCCAAACCAATATATGTGATGATGATTGGAGTTGAACTTGACCAAGGGTCGCAGAGTGTGACGCCTCCGGCAACATATGCGCTTCCAAAAGTTGCAGTTGTGTATCTTGTGCCGTTCTCACTTCCGCTTATTTTCCAGCCTGCATAGAAATATGCATCACCGTTATAAGACACGCTTGGCAATTCTTCGCCATAGATGTATTCAGTTTTTGCATCCTCCGTTGGCTTAACGGTTGTTGTTGTGTCCGCTTCGTTGGTTGGGTCTATTGCATAACTCCAACCAGTGATTGTGTATCTCACAACATTATAAACAGCAACATAATTTCCGCCTTCGGACATATTGATTGAAAGTTCAGTGCCTGAAATAAGTTCAACTTCGTCTTCGTTGTCAAGTGCAACAACATATTCATCCAATGTTCCGGCATACCAACCAACAAAGTTATAAGCATCTGTGAAATATGATGCAGTCACTTTGACAGTTGAAGTTTGCCCAGCAGAAACTTCCAAAGATGCGCTTGTTTTTGTGCTTGTGACACTTTCTCTTTGGTCACCATAAGCAACGCCAGCGTAAGCGTCCGCACTTGGTGACACTTCGTCGACAAAAATTTCTATGGTTGCAGTGCTTGCAACCGAGTGATATGCAGCGAGAGCCACGCCAGCAATCATGAGTGGAATAATGGCAATCATGGCACATATCACAAAGATTTTTGATAAAGTTCTTGACATAAACACCTCCTAAGTTGTCATTATTATAGCACAACAAAAAAGCAATTTCAATACCTAAATTAAAAATTTTTTAATTTTTTCGTTAAATTTTCTTGACTTTTCATGATTTTTTTTGCTTAATTTGCTGTTATCGCGCTGAAAATGCGGAGATATTGACTTGTCAAAGTGAAAAAATATACAAAATCTATGCAAAATCAGCCATCCATAATCATTTTGTCGGCAATGAGAGCGATAAGTTCGCCATTTGTTGGTTTTTCATTTCTATTATATATCTTTAATCCGAAAATATTGTTAATATTTTCAATTTTTCCGCGATTCCAAGCAACTTCAATGGCGTGACGCATTCCCCTTTCCACCTTGCTTGAACTTGTTTCAAAGCGCTCGGCGATTGTTGGATAGAGTTTTTTCGTGATTGACCCAATGATTTCAGGCTCTTCCACGGCAAGTTTGACTGCTTCGCGAAGAAATTGATAGCCTTTTATATGCGCTGGAATGCCAATGCTGATGAAAATATTGGAAATTTTTTCGTCCAATTCTTTGTTTTCGGTGTTTGAACGGCCATTGTTGAGTGCTTCAAAAATTCTGTTTTCAAGGTTTTCTGGCGAAACAGGTTTAACCATAAAGTAACTCGCACCCGATTGAATGGCTTTTGTCACGAACCCGCTGTGTGAAAGGTTGGAAATGAAAAACACCTTTGGCATTTCGTCTTTCAATTCGCGAATTTTGTCCAAGACAGCAAAACCGTCAAGGCTGGAAAGCATAACTTCCATAACCAAAACATCTGGTTTTTGAGCAAAGACATCATCCACGACTTTTTGCCCGTCAAAACTCGCGCCTAAGTATTTGAATTTGTCGCTGTTTTTGAAATATTCCACAACATTGTTATCTTCCGTGGCATCTGCAATGTAGATTGTTGGCAGATTGTTTTCCTTAATCTTTTCCATGATAAATTCTCCCTTATTTTTTGATTGCTTTGCAAAACATGAAAAGGATATCACAACGGCGGAAAATAAAGGTAAAAGAAAAAAATCACAATTTGTCGCGCATAATAAATTGCTGTCGAAAAAGCGCAAAAGACAAAATAAGAAATGGAAAAAGTCGGAAATTTTCAATTTTAAAAAGTATTTTCCAAAAAAATAAGCAAAACGCGAAAATAAAAAAGAAATTTGCAAAGCGCGGACATGTTTCGGTGCAGAAGATTGGCGGTGAAAGAAATCATTGGTGAAAATTTGTCTGATTGAAAAGAAAAAAGACCGAAATTTCGGTCTTTTTTCTAAGGCTCGCCGTCATTGAAATATTTGTTTTTCCACTTTTGTTCAGCCGCTTCCTGCTCCTTTCGAGCCTTTTCTTCCGCATCTCTTATTTTTTTCTCAGCCGCTGCTGCTCGCTTTTCGGCTTCTTCTTTTGCATGAACCATGTTGTTGACATTTCCGTTCAAATCATCCATTCTTCCGAAAAGTCCTGGCGTTCCTGGTGTCTTAACTTGTCCTGCTCTTCGACCCCACTTATATTTGGTGTCGGAAGTTCCCGCGATGTAGTCATTTAAATCACCCAAACGCTCGGCAGTAATCTTATCATATTTTGGTGGCTTCCAAATTGATTCAGTAAGTTCTTTAATTCCTTGGTTGGATGTGAAGACATCTTTTGCAATTCCAAGCGTTCCTGTGGCTGTGTTTTTGATGCTTCCTGTGACATTTTCCGGTATGCTACGAGCTCTTTTTTCAAAGTTTGCAAAGCGCCGAGTATAGTTTTCTGCATGTTTTGCAGCCTTTTCTTCGTGCTTGTTCTTGCTTGTGCTGATAAATGATTTGATTTGTTTGTCACGTTCACCAGCGTCATTCATCCAGTCTTCGTTTTTGTTCTTATCCAAGAATTTTGTCATTTCTTTTCCAACTTTTGAGCCATATTCTTTTGAAAGCATCTCTTGTGCAGCGTTTTTATCACCATTTTTGATTGCGTTTAAAGCGTCTGTCTGCAATTGAGATCTTTCGTTGAAACTTGTCGGGTCATTTTTGTTCATCTTGTCCAAAGCATTCCCTTCTTCTTTGCTTAAATTTCTGAATTTCTTTTCAGAATCCTCACTCTTGGCTGTAAGCATAGCACTTCCAAAAAGTTTTCCTGTTCCGATTGCTCCTTTCAAAGGCAGTGCGCCAATCTTGCCAGCGGCAATGGTTGTAGTCGCTGCTTTTCCAAGAGTTCCGCCAACTTCTTTTGAGATGTCTGCACCTATCTTGTCGGCATTCGCCCCACCAATAACTGAACTTATGGTGCCAATCAACGCCTTGATGCTGATCAGCCCGACGATGATAATCAAAGTTTGCGCAAAATAGTCCGCAATGGTGATGTTGAAGAAGTCAATCTCGTTGATATACGGCAAAAGCAAGAACATTATGTTCATCCCCAGCACAGCGCCATATACCATCAGCACTTGTTGCATGAAAGTTTTTATCCAATTTTTCTTTGCTTCTCCGCCGTCAAGTGGCGCAAGCCCAAACAGTGGCGGAGCAATAAAGAAGAGTGCCACACACATGAAAATACGCGTGATAAGCCCCAAAATGATGTTTATGAAAATTGTTAGACACACAAAGATTGCACCAAAGCCAACAATGAAGTTGAACGACCATAGGTCATAATAATACCAAACAAGTCCGACATTAAACTTCGTAAAATTGCTGGCGTATCGTGTTAAATAATTTGTGAAATAATTGAAACTTGTCCATACACCGCCCGAGTCACTTTCGTCATATTCCAATCTCATTGTGTAATTCAAGTGCAAGTTGTTGGCAAAAGCGGTGTCAATCATATCCGCGCCCAAATCGGCGTCATTTGTCAGATATGCGTTATAAAACAGTTGGTTTTCTCCAAAGCCCGACAAGTAACTCATTGATGTGCCCGAGCGGACTCGGTTGGCATTATATGCCGCAACTTTGAAAAGCGAGCCAGAAAATGTCTGCGTTGTTGAACCAATCAAAACCAATTCGCTTGTTTCGGTCACAAGGTCAAGTTCGGTGGAACTTGCACTATACACAATCTTTCCGCCAAAACCGAAAATATCATAATATATATATGTTGAGTCGGAACTCTTCCCCGTGGCAGACTTGACCGTGTCGACACTTTGAAGCAAACTTGTCTGCGAGCCATACAGCGAAATGATGTCACTGCTTGTCGTGGAAGTGATGGTATCAAGCGCCGTCAAAAGCGCCTGAGAAACATAAAGCCCAAGCACCACAATGATTGGCACGGCAACCATGTTGATGATTGCTTTTCCTGCGGTGTATACATATTGCATTGGACCTTTTGCTGCTTTGTCGTCATAGTTATAATGGCTTTTGATGACAGCAATGAGAGTGCAAGCAAAACAAACAATGACACCAAAAACAACAAAAGCATAAAAAACTGTTGTGAGCGCTGGATATGTGTTGGCATTGTTATCAAGTTTAATTCCCAAAATTCCCGCAATGAAGTTTGTCACCAAGTCGCCAGAAACTGATTCGCCATCTATATAATACACATCAAGACCAGCAAGTTTACGGAAAAAGAGTTGCAAAACATCCAAGACGCATGCAAGCGAGGCATACAAGAGATATATGACCTTTGGAATCATGTCTATTAGTGCTTTGAAAAAGTCACCAATCCAGTCAAGCACTCCCAACAGCATTGCAGATGACATGCATTTGCCTCCTTTGCTTAGTTTCTCTCATTTTACCAAATTTAATTTACTTTTTGCAACATTTTTCGACCAAATTGTAAATTTTTTGCAAAAGTCTTTGCTCAATCTCTCGTTTAAACGCGAAGAACCGCTCATGCAAAGCACTTTTTGACCAACTCTTGTTGATTTTTTGACGAATTTTTAAGACAATCTCACGAATTATTCAAAGCAATGAGTTGTTTTTTATCACCAAATTGTTCTATACTATATCCATGAACGAACGAATCAGAGAAAAACTTAAAACTTTGACCACCAAACCCGGTGTGTATGTGATGAAAGACAAGGACGGAAAAATCATCTACATCGGCAAGGCGAAAAATTTGAAAAATCGTGTCAGCCAATATTTCCGCTCTTCACCCAAACCAAGCAAGGTGCAGGCAATGGTGGATAATGTCGACGATTTTGACTATTTCATCACCGTCTCCGAGTTGGACGCGCTTGGGCTGGAAAGCAACCTTATTCACAAACATCAACCGTTCTATAACATCTTGCTCAAAGACGGGAAAGCGTTTCCATACATCAAGATTGACCTGAAAGAAGAGTTCCCCCGCCTTGAAGTTGTCCGCAAAGTCAAAAATGAGCCAAATGTCAGATATTTTGGACCCTATATCGCCGGAATTGACCCGCGCGAGATTTTGAAAACAATCAACTCCGCTTTCAAAATCCGAACTTGCGTGCAGAAAATTGACGATAAGCACCACGCTAAGCGCGAATGTTTGAACTATTCTCTCGGTCTTTGCCTTGCGCCTTGCACAAAACGAGTTTCGAAAGAAGAATATAATGAAGAAATCAAAAAAGTTATCCGCTTCCTGTCTGGAAACGACGACGAGATTGAAAACATCTTGAAAGAAAAAATGCAAATTGCCTCCGATTTGCAAAATTTTGAACGCGCCATTGAACTTCGCGAAGCGCTGAAAATGGTGGAAAAACTCAAACAACGCGTCGTGGCAAATCTGCCAAAAGATGTCAATAAGGATGTTTTTGCCTACCACACTGACGGACTCTCTGGCGTCGTGACAGTGATGATTGTCCGTGGCGGAAAAATTTTGGGAATTGTCAACTATGTTCAAAGCGACGCCGAACTGCAAGAAGACGAAACTCTCTTCAACTTTTTGACGCAATATTATGTCAACATGATTGTCCCAAATGAAATCATCGTCAGTCACCCAATCGACGAAGATTTGTTGAAAGAATATCTTGGCAAGAATGTCAAAATCATTTCCAACCCGCACGGCATAAATTTGACCCTTCTTAAAATGGCAAAAGAGAATGCGGAAGAATATCTGAACAAACATCTTGAAAAAGAAAAATTGCAATTCAATCAAAGTTTGGGCGCAATGGAAAAACTTCAAGAAAAATTGCACCTGTCCGCTCTTCCAAGAAGAATGGAGTGCTATGACATCTCTCACATCAGTGGCACAAACAAGGTGGCTTCAATGGTGGTCTTTATCGACGGAAAACCTGCGCGAAAACATTATAGGAAATTTAAAATCAAAACCGTTCAAGGCAACAACGACTTTGAAAGTTTGAAAGAAGCACTCACCCGCCGATTGAAAAGATATGTCGACCAAAACGGCGAAAGTTTTTGCGAAAAACCTGACTTGCTTGTCATCGACGGCGGAAAAGGGCAACTTTCTTCCTGCTATGAAATTTTGCAAAGTTTTCATTTGGAAAATGAAATTGAAATGGTATCACTTGCCAAGCGAATTGAAGAAGTTTTCACGGTAGGCAGTCACATTCCAATCATGTTAAAATATGGCAGTGCCGAACTTAAACTTCTGCAAAGACTCCGAGATGAAGCACACCGCTTTGCCATAACTTTCCACAGACAACTTCGCACAAAGTCACAAACTCAAACCGAACTTAAAAACATCAAAGGTCTTGGAAAAGTCAAAATTGACGCACTCCTTCGAGCGTTTGGCTCCACCGAAAACATTCGCAATGCTTCCATTGAAGAACTGTGCTTGGTCAAAGGAATTCACGAATCTCTTGCTCATACAATAAAAAATGAACTAAACAAAACGGAGCAAAATTAAAAAATAAATTAATAAGATAAAAAGAAAAAGTGAAAAAATAAATAAAAAAGTGAAAAAAATGGATAAAAACACAGAAAAAATTGAATTTTATCTTCAAAAATTGCAAAAATCAGATTTCCGCGCAAAATTTAGATTGAAAGAAATGGATAAAAAATATGTCCATGAAAAAGGCTTGGACAAAATAAAAAGCCACGCATATGATTTCATCACCGCCCGTCTTGCCCCTGCCTTTCCAAATAATGACGGCAAGCAAACCCCAATGCGCGGACATCCTGTTTTCATCGCTCAACATGCCACCGCCACCTGTTGCCGCGGATGTTTGAACAAATGGTATGGCATCGAAAAAGGTCGCCCACTGACAAAAGAAGAAGTTGATTTTGTCATATCTCTCATCATGGCATGGATATCAAAACAAACCGACTAAAAATTTATTTCAAATCAAATAAGAAATAAAAGTCAAAAACTTGTTGTTTAGCCCTGCAAAGATAGGAAAATTTTGTTTTAAAAAATTGGATTTGATAAGATTTTAACATTTAATTAGAAAAGTTTGAAAAAATACTTGACAGTTTGAAAAAATATATGTATAATAAAACAGCATAAAGATTTTGCGACACTGAAGGAAATGTGGAAAAGTCTTGCTGATGTTGAAATTTCAAAACTTTTGCGTAGACGAATATTTCCGCATTTCAATCAACCGCAACAATTTTTGGACAGATGCCAAAGTCCACAAAAAACATAAGAAATAATGGCTTGTAGCTCAGTCGGTTAGAGCACCACCCTGATAAGGTGGGGGTCGGTGGTTCGAGTCCACTCAAGCCAACCAGATTGAGTGGCAGTTTCGCCACTCTTTTTATTATCCCCCATCTCCGCCTTAAATGAATTCAGTCGGTTAAAGCACCACCCTAAAAGATGGGCTGGTTCGAGTCCCGGCAGACGCACCAAATAAAGTGATTTTCTTACAACTACAGGTGAAGTAACATTACTATAATGTTTAATATCTTAATAAAAAGTTTAATTTTGATGAATAAAGAATGAACAAAATTATAAAAAAATATTTAAATAAGCCTTGCTAAATTCTATTCATTATGATATACTTTAGATAAGGAGTTGAATTATGGTTAGGTATTATTGCAGTGGGTTTGATGTAGAAAACGCTTTTGGACACGGACTTGGAGAAATGTTTAAAAATGAGTTAAAAAGCACAAAAAGTATCGTGTATATCCCTGGCGGGTTGAATCCAGTTAAAGCAAAAACTAAATATGTGCCTGCATTTGTTGAACACTTTAAAAAAGTTGGAATTGCTTTTAACGAGATAAACATCATAACGCCAGATTTAACACCCAAAGAAGCAAATAAAATGATAAAAAGTGCGGATTTTGTTATGTTAATGGGTGGAGACCCTTTTGAGCAAAAACAGTTATGCGAAAAAGTTGAAATAATGGATGAGCTAAAAAGATTTAATGGAGTTATGCTTGGAATTAGTGCAGGTGCTATGCTTATGTCCAAAAATATCATCATCACGCCTTGCAGTGAAGAATATCCAGATTTCCACATTGAAGAAGGTTTAAATCTTGATGAGATATCAATCTATCCACATAACAACACATCAGAAGTGGTTTACCCAGATGTTTTGACAGTTGGCGATGAAACATATCGAAAAGATGATTTGCTGGAAGTCGCCCACAAATATGATTCATTTTATTTGCTTCAAGATAATAATAAGGATGTATCAATTATAAAATCAACAAACGGCAAGATTGAATTTTATACAGAAAATAATGGCAAGATTTGGGAAGTTAATAGCGATATTAGTTTAATTGTGAACGGCAAGCAACAAGAAAAAATCAAATAACTTCTTAAAAATAAAAGTTTGTTAATCTTAACTTTCGGTCAAATTCTTTCTAAAACTGCCTAAAACTGATACATTTGCAACAATTTGCAACAGTAACTACATTTCAAAATCTCTACTTCTTTTCCTTCGCTCTTGTTTTTTTGTAAAGAGTCTTTTCTGGCATTACCTATACTCAAATTCAAGTTCGGTTTTGCGTTCGTAGATATTGCCAGCAGATTTGTCTCTCATTGACTTTTGGTGAGTTTTTTTTGCATAGCAATATTTGCAGTCGTGAAAGCAAGTATCATACTGTCCTATATCAACTGATGGCATACAAAGACAATTTTTGCGTTGTCCATCAAGTTTATTGTTTTTGCGTTTGACTTGAATGTTTAAGTCTTTATATTTTTCAGTTAAAAGTTTTTCAAAAATTTCGCCGTCAATACACTTGCTTGGAACAATGCCATATTTTGAGTAGTCATTTTCGGCACACGCTTCAATTTGTATTCCGTTTTCCCTGGCAATTTTAGAAATAGCAGACAAAATTTTATCTTTTTGCCATTCGCTCGGTTTATGTAATTTTTTATCACAACCTCTATAACTTTCAATTAAAAAACTGATTTTGCAATGTTTGGTATATCCTTTTAATGCTTTCGCCAAATATTCAAATTTTCCAATATGCCAATTCTCATCTATGCCTTCCGTCACTAATATTGGGTCATATCTCCAAATGACAGGGCAATATTCTGAAAGGATTTTAAAACTTTCAATTCTCTCTTCAAGTGGCGGAAGATTCGCTTCAATTTCTTTTGGATAAGCATTGAGAGTGTATAAAAAATAATAACTCAAACCCATTTCATCCAAAATTAGCAATTTTTCTATCATAGGTTTTGGGTTCTTTGTCCAAAACACAAGTCCTTCAATATTTCCAGACGTTTCAACTTTCCTTTCGCCAAGCAAATTTGTTTCAACATTCTCAATTTTCAATGGTTCTAGTGCGATTTTTGCAATTTTTTCGTGAGCAATTGGATTTGGAACTAAAACAAAGCCTTGGTCCAACTGCTTAAAAAACCAATCACTATAAAACGCAGGAATATCTGTTCGTCTTGAAACACTTAAAATCATATTTTATCCCTTTTGTTAATTAAATTATTATTGCAAGGAGCATTATACTTGCTTGCAAGGACATTTGCGACGCTGTCCAAAGATAATGAGTGGAAGCCACACGTTTTGTGTAAGTTTTTTAAAACTAAAATACATTAGCATTTTCTTCCACTCATTATTATACCTTTTCCACCTAAAATTTCAAAACTATTATAATTAAAAGAATTTAATTTTCTTCTTAAACTTTTCAAAAAATCCATTTCTTCTTTTGGCATGTGATAATTATTATTTATTGTGTAATCACAAATAATGTAAAAATTACTTTTATTCTCCAATGCTTTAACTAAATCTTCTTTTAGGTTGGAATTATTTGAAATAGTAAATAGTGAATTAAAAAAACAAATTACAGGATTCTCTTTTGTTATATTTAATAAAAACATTCCATCATCATAACTTATTGTTTTAGGCAATTTGGTTGTAAAATTTTTATAAGCGCTTGTCTTTTTAATTGCCCAATCGGCTTCATCTATTCCATAGTAATTAAAATTGTTTCCAAAAATTTCATTTGCTCCAATGTAATCAAATCCAAGTCCACAACCAAAAGAAAAGATGTTTAATTTATTGTTTGTAGTTAATCTTTTAAGCGAATTAAAACTCTCTTTATTTTTCTCTTAATTTACTTCGGCATAATCTTTTAAATAATTTAGATTTGAACATAAGTTCTCATAATCTAAATGTCCTTGGCAGTCTTTTTTACAAGTATCACAGCTTGGGAATTTATATGCATTCCATAAACTTTCAAATTTCATAATTTTCTCCTTTTAATACAAAAGGTTGAGGACTCATAAATTTCTCAACCTTTTTTCATTGTATCATGGGTTTATTGAAAGTCAACACTTATATGCCAACTCTTACATCTCAAAATCTCTATTTCTTTTTCGTCTAGCTTGTTTTTCTCTTAACAATTTTTCAAGCTCTTCGTCAAGTTCGTCATCTTCCATATCTTTCAGGCTCAATATACTTTCTTCCACCTTAAAATTCTTATTTATCACATCTGTTGCCTTTTTAAAGTAAGATTTATCAACCGAGTTGTATGTTGTAATTGTTGTTTTAACATCTTTGTGTCCGAGAAGCGATTGAATAACTTTTGGATTTTGGTCAGATTCAAAAAGAATATTAGAGAAAGCGTGCCTTAGAGTATGGAAATGAATATGATATTTTTGCAAATTATGACTTTTCAAAAAAGTATAAAATATCTTCTTTGTTCCGCTATAAGTTCTCAAATTTCCTTCATCATTACAAAACACAAAAGAATTTTCATCAGTGAAAGAAATTTCAAATTTTACTTGCTTTTGCTTTTGATTGTTATAATATTCCTTTAATGCTTCCAGCAATATATCGGGCATAGGCACAGTTCTTTTAGAACAAACTGTTTTTGTGTCACCAATAACAAGTTGACGAGAGATAACTTTTCCATTATCATCAAACTTTGGAACATTTGTCATACCTCTTTCAACTCTCAATAGTTTATTTTCAAAATCTATGTCACGCCATTCAAGAGCAAGAGCTTCGCCTGTGCGAAGTCCCGCAAACATCATAACATAGCAAAAAGGTTTTAAAAAAGTATGTTCGTTTAGACTTTCAATAAATTGCTTCCTAATTTCAACAGGAATTGCCTTATATTCATTCTTTTTGTAAACTTTGTGTTCTTGACTTTTAACCCTCACTTTGTGCACAGGATTTGTCAAAACAAACTTGTTATCAGCTGCATATTCAAAAAATTGTCCAAGTAAAAATTTTGTCTTTTTCACATAGTCTAAACTCAAACCTTGTTCAAGCATATCATTTAACATTTTTTGAATTGTTATAGTTGTAATTTCATCCAATTTCATTCCGCCAATTTTTGGTTCTATATGATTTTTAAATCTTGCAATATTATTCTCAAAAGTGCGTGGACTTACTTGTGATTTTTTGAATATCATAAGCCATTCTTTCATCAAAACTGAGAGTGTATTTTGAGAAACATATTCATAGTTATTGCTATTTATTCGATTGGTTAGTTCTGCAAGTTTTTTACTTATCTCTATCCTTGTCTTGCCATAAATTGCCTTTCGCTTCTGTTTGCCATTTTCATCATATCCAAGTGACACCATTCCAACCCAAAGTCCATCTTGCCTTTGATAAATACTACCTTCGTTATTACTTCGTCTTGTTTTACTTACAACTTTTTTCTTGGCCATTTTGCACCTCACTTTGAACATTGTTGAGAGTAAGCCAAGTCACAAAATTAAGAACACTTACAACTTGTCTTTTGCCGACTTTTGTTGTTGGAAAGGTTTTACTTCGCATAAGGTTTCTAACATTATCTCTGCCAAGTCCTGTAATCTTAATTAAGTCCTCACAATCTAAAAAGTCTTTGTTATATTTTAAAGAAATTCTATTCACTTCGTTTTGAATAAGTTCATTTAAATTTATTGAATTGTTCATTAAGTCCTCCTAAAAAATTAAAATTTCTTTCTATATTCAAATTAAAAAATCTTCTATTCTTTTCTATCTATTTTCAATTTTCTATTCGACTTTTTAAACTATGATTAAATAAAAAAAGCAAAGTGGGTGTCACACTTTTGCTAAAAGTGAAATGAGTCAAAATTGTTTCACCTTGGTTTTGCCCTGAATCAAAAAAGTCCTTTGTTTTAAAGGCTTTCAGGGCAACCAAAGTAAATTTTGAGTCCATTTCTTATCCTGCTTCTTTTAAATCTTTCCAAATCCCCTTATGTTTTTGCATTTTTCAATACTTTTCACAGTTTCTTCTTTTTATTTTTAAATTTCAAATAAACCCTTGATTTTACATTTCACACCTCCTTTAATCATTTTGCTGATAAGACTTAATCTATAAAGATTTACAATAATTCAATCCTTTAATTAAGACCCAACAAAATGAAAATCTACATAAAGAAAAAACACCTTTGCTCTCTGCAAAGATGTTTCTCCCTCTATTATATTAACTACAAAAAATCTCAAATCGTCAGGGTATTTTTGACCATTTTTCAGAAAAAATTTTAATTTTTTTTATTTTGACCGAATTTTAAAATAAAAACTCCTCCTATATATATAACCACAAAAAAGTTGAAATCGTGGGGTCATTTTTAGCCATTTTTACAAAAAAAGTTTAAAAAATTTTTACATTACAAAAAAAAGAATAATGTTAATAAACTTTAGAACTGTTACAATAAAAAAACATGGGTAGGGCAATAAGCTTGGAAACTATCAAAAAAAATACTTTACTAGGCAAGTAAGGTATTTTTTATTATTGAAATAAGGCAATTTGTTGTATTCACAGAAAAATTAAGCTTCTAATCAAAGTGTTTTTATGTTTTCACAGTTTGTAATTGCTTTACAATTATATTCTGTAAAGATAAGGATAAAGCTGAGTTGTCTAATATTTCAAGATTATTTTTTAAATAAATATTAATCGTATTATATGTTGTAATATCAATATTTCTAGGATTTACTAATGATAAATCTTGCGTTAATAAGTTAAACTCAAAAAATCTGTTATATGAATATCCATTGGATAAAAATAGGTCAATCAAAATTTTTGTTTGTCCTAGTTTTGCCATTTCATTTTTTACATCTTCTAAACAATATTCTACATCTTCTACAGTGTTCATAAAGCAAATATATTTAATTGGACTATTATCATTTTTTAATATTATAAAATCTTTCATATTATTCTCCAAAAAACACTTCATATGAATTTTTAATAGCTTCGACAATTTCTTTAAAAATGTTTTCCGCATCCATATATGACGAAATAATGGAAGTCATTGAAGGATCGATTTTGGCATGTAGATATACATTTCTCTTGTTATTAAATAATTTGTATAATACACATAACTGTTTTTCTTCATTAGTTCCACAGTTAATGAAACCCGGTTTCAATGACCAATTAGAGGTGTCAAACATTTCAAATGTTGCATTTTTATTGAATTTATGTCCATATTTTTTCTTTAATACTTTTTTTAAATATCCTTCGAGAGTTCTAAATGCGCCTGTTACACAACCGCTATAATCTTCCAAAAAGTCATTTTTATGTCTTACTAACATCACAATAGAACTTGATAGCGTTTTTCTTATTGCTTCGTCTATATATTCATACGCTCTTCCCAAAAGTATTTGCATTTTTTCTCTAACAACTGAGAAAGGTAAATTCAAATTTAAACTCTCACATAATGTATTAGAAAAGTTTTCTATCTTTATATCAATATTTTCAGCAATATAATTTATAATTAATCCAAAAACACTTAAAGGTTTACCTTGAATCAACACCTTGTTTTTATATTGATGAATATACACTCTATCTTGATTATATCCAATAAATGTATATTGATTTCCTGTCTGCTCAATTTTTACTCTATCTGAATAAAAGACAGTAAAGTATTTTTTCATTTGTTCACATAATAAATCTTTAGAAGGGAAAACTATTTGTTTAGTTTCTATGTTTGGATTTAAAGAATGAGATTTTATATATTCGATTAATATTTTTGATGTTTCAATATTTCTACCAAATGGAATTATTTTTATTTCTTTTTCTTTATAATAAATATTAATTTGGGCAGATTTCCCATTTAAAATAAATTTATAAGTAAAAGCATTATTGTTTCCTTTTATTTGAAACACGTTAATCAACCGAAACGTATTATTCTCTTTTGAGTAGTTTTCTATTAAAAGAGGTAAATCGTTTTTATTTATTAGTATATTTGCCATCTTTAGTCTCCTTTATATTTATATTAACCGCCACCGGTCCTTTTGATTTCATTTTCACCTCAAATTCAACTATGTCACCAATATGAATGTCTTGATTTTTGTCGACTTGAGATTTATTAAAAAATATATTATTTTGCCCCGAACATTGAATAAAGCCTGAAAATCCATTTTTTGTAAAAAATACAACTTTCCCTCTTCTATAAACTTTATGATTATTCAAAGTTGCTAAAACTGAATTAGCTATATTTTTTAATTTTTTTAAATCAACTCGCCCAGATAAATTCACACTTATATTATAAGATATTGCTTTTGCTTCAATATCGTACGGAATGTCCCATTCATATTTGTTCCTAATTTTTAAATATTCTTTTAAAAATTCTTTTGATTTGTCGATTTCACCCTTAGCTTCTAAAACATAAATAGAATCATATATCACATTTACTAATTTTTTGTCTTCCTGCCGTAAATCTAAAGCTAAGCAATTATATTTTAAAGCTTCATCCATCATATTGTTATTAAAATAAACACTTGCCAATTTGTGCTTCATAAACCAAAAATCATTCTTATCAACAATTTTCCTATAATTATTAATTGCTTCTGTTTTATTTTTAGCTACCTGACATTCACAATATAATTCTCTAGCTTTTAACCACAATTTATTTTTATAATGGAATTTTATATCTTCGGCTAATGCTTTATTGCATGTTTCAATACATTTATTGTAATCTTCTATTTTTTCATATGCTCGAGCTAGTTGATAATAATAAAATTCTCTTGTAGAAGCACTTTCACATTCTCTTCCAAAAGAATTAGTGTATTGAGCTTCATCATTTTGTGGTAAACTGTCCACATCCAACTTTGTTATCCAGTTGATTATTTCATTGTAGTTACAATATGATTTTTGATTTAATATTTTAACAACTTTTACAATAGTTAGGCCAAATGGATTGGAATAATAGTTATCTATATTATTCTGTTTACAATTTTCAATAATATATTTCGCTTTGTCGAGAAATTCATCATAATCAATAATTTTTATATTATTGGTCAAACTAAAGTTTTTAATATACATTTCATATAAACACCATAACTTTGCATTAAGAATATAGTTGTCATTCAAAATATTAACATCTTCTATTTTTGCCAAAATGTTTATATAATCTTCAGCATTCCCAATTTTACGACACTCAAATCCGTACGTAGATAAGTAAATTCTTTCATTTGAGTCTTTCCATAATTGCTTAAGTAAGTTTAAATATTCTAAGTATTTTTCACTATCAATTATTTCATTATTGGTCTCATCAATCAAGTTTCTTAATAGTCCTCTTATCAAAGAACTTATTGCGACACTATAACGATTATGACAAAATTTAGCATTGTCTATTTTAGGTAAGATATAATTTAATCCTTCAGTAAATCTACCTAATTTATTATAGCAATCTGATATGTAATATAGAGCATTTTGGTTATTTTTGTAATATTCAAAAAACTCAATAAAAGCATTTAATGCTTTCTCATATTCTCCATTATCATATAAAACTTTTGCTTCCCTGTATGTCAATAGTTTTTCTCCTTATATAAAGTTTACGAGTCTTGTGATGCTGCTTATTTTTTCAATAAATGAGAATATCGTGTAAGGAATAATATCTACATTGTCTCTATATTTGCTAAACTCTATCATATATTGAGCATCTGAATGTATTGCTGGAGCCATGAATATAGCGAAAACCTCTACATCATTGTATTTTGCTTTTCTTTCAAGAACATGTCTAGTAATGCTAGGTATTTCATTTGCTCCTTGCACTTTTGATGTCATAAGGGTAACTTCAACAATAGGCTTACAATCTTTATCAAAGCATTCAATATCCGCCATTCCTCCAGACGCCGTAAATGTTGGTAAACCCTCATCATCTATTTTGTAATTAGGAATAATTCTCGCATCTTGAAAATGTTGTTTTAAAGAAATACTTGTTAAAAATTCAAATCTTGTAGGAGCATCTATAACTCTCAAAATTTCATTATTTGATTTTGCGTTTCTATTTAACAATAATAATTCTTTTTCAACTTCATCCTTGCTAAAGACTTTTGCCCACTTATTTAATGCTTGCTCTTTTATTTCAGATTTATCTGCTATTGCAGATTTTGTAGCCTGTAATATTTTTGAATCAATTTGAGAAACATAATTAAAATATTCATCTTTGCTTTTAAAATCTTGAAGGATAGAATAATGAGTCAAAATATAGTCAATTTTATCTTTTTCATAATTGTTTTCATCTAAAAAACGACCATTTCCTCTTAATGAAAATATACCCGTAATACGCATTTTCCTAATAAATTCATCGACTGCTTCGCCTGTTATTTTAGACATTTTATACAAATTTTCTTTATCTTTTCCAGCTCCTAATAATTTCATACATTCCTCATATATGACTTCATTAGAAATGTTAAAGCCAAATTTGCCCCTGAGTTCTAAAATTTTAGATACAAGTTTTCTATAATTATCATCAGGCCAACATATAATAAGAGATAATTCTTGTCTATGTATACCACTACTTTTTTCATTTATTCTTTTTAATTCCTTAATAACTTCTAATGTTAAAATTAATGGACAATTAGAATTGAGATTTTTCTTAAATGGGTTATTTGTTTGATATTTCATTAATGCATTTAGAAAAACGGCTTGAATTTTATCATTATTAGTTATTTCCTCTTTAAAAGCATCTACCAACATGTGGCCTGTTTGCGATATAACAATAGGTTTGTTCATTTCATATCTGATAAATCCCAACTCTTGAGGAAACTCATACCAAGTATCAAATCTTGAAGGCCAACCTTTATCAAATCCAGCCTCTTTATGTTCTTGTGGACTATTTTTAATTATATCCTCAACTTGTTTTCTAGTGAATGACAAATCTGGGTTTAGATATATTCTTTTGTATTCTGGAACTTTCATTTCATACTTTTGCGTATAGTATAATTTTTTAGAAATTAATTTTACCGCTACTTCGTGAATAACTTCATTTGTTAAAACTTGTCCCTCAAAAGGTAAAATGCAATTTAAAAATCCAGCAATTCTTTCAGGATTTCTCATTGTTGTTGAAAATGATAAAGGTTTTCTTGTTGCTTTTCTTTCTTTAATCATAATTTGTAACTAGAACCTCCTTATTTGTAGTTTTATTTGAATTGTCATGATAGTTTATATAATTACTTGATATATCGTATGTTTTATATTTTTTTGCCCAATTTATAAACAAAGTATTTTCTCTATCTTTTGTGAAGAGTAAATTAGAGATAGCAAATCTTACATCTTTGCTATTTAAATCGTCTAAAATATTAAGTAAATCAATTTCATCTTTTTCAGTCCATAACTTGTTATATTCTGAACTAGAAATGAGATAAGGTGGATCTAAATAAATAAAATCGTTTGCTTTAAAATTTTGTTTATTTAGAAATTCTCGAAAATCTAAAAAGGAAAATTGCAAGTCGCTATTTTTGGCAAAATTAAAATAATCTTTAAGTGCATCTATCACATTTTGATTTAAATCTACGTTACCAACTGGTAAATTAAAATCACCCTTGCTATTAAACCGTAACATTCGATTAAAGCCATATATTAATAAAGCATAAAGTAATTCCATATTATTTTTATCTTTATTAAAATCACTTCTCATTTTTGCATAGCTATCTTTATTAAATTTTGCAAAATATGTCTTAGGATACTGCTTTTTTAATTCCAATGGTATAATGTCTTGTTTATGCGACGCACTTAAACCATAGTGATCTTCTATGTTATTTAATATAAGAAAAAACATATCTGAAGTTATAGCATTATCTTTTAATAAATTGTGTAGTCTTATCATATAATTGTCAATATCATTTAGAACATATTTGTTTGCAATCACGTTTAAAAAAGAACTTCCACCTCCACAAAATGGTTCATAATAAGTATCTATATTTTTGGGAAATACTTTTAGTAATTGTGGCATTAATTTAGATTTATCTCCAACATAGAAGAAAGGAGAACGAATGACATCTTTTTTATTTTCAGCAAATTTTCCAACCTCTGTAATGAATAAAAGTTCTTTGTGATTTTCAATATTTGTTTTTCCAGCATTAAATGCTTTAAATGGCATTTCGTATTTTTTTGTCATTCCTTTTTCAGATAATATTTCAACAATATCTTCCAATTTCATTTTATTTTCTGATGATTTACTCTTAGAGTTATAAGTATTATTGTAAGAAACAACTATATATTTGCAATTAAGTTTACCTATCAAATCTTTAAATGCTTTTTTTGCGGAAGATGAACAATATTCACTCATATTCTCAGGAGCAGGCTTTAATGCTGTTCCAAACAATTCAGGTTTTTCCCATTTTGTAATATTTTCAAGAACATGATAAAATCTACTATACTGCCTTGAAGAATAAGGCGGATCTATATAAACGATATCAGATTTGATTTCTGGAGCAATTTCGTTTGCATTTTTTCTATAAATTTCAAATGTTTTATTTAATGAAATCGTATCATAAGGTTTAATTAGTTCAAATTTAAAACTTCTTGTTATTTCTTTATTCTTAAAATATGCTTCATAATGTCCTACAGTATTTGCACATCTATCAAATGAATATAATAATGAAGATATTAATATGCAGTATTCTCTTTCATTTAAATAATTTTTACTTTCTTCAATATCTTGTCTAATATATCCAATTGCTTTAGCATCACCCATCTCGAAATACTTATCACCAAAGTTTTGTGAAACATAATTGTCAAGCAACTCATCTTTATTTAAATTTTGGTATTTAAATAAAAAATTATAAAGTTTATTTATATCAAAATTTTCGTTTTTATAAAACGCTTTATAAATGACTTCATTAGAATATAGTAAGTCATTCAATATAAAAGAATCATATTGATTTAACATTTCATCAGTAATGATAGCTGTCCCAGCAAAGATATCACAAAAAGACTTTGCATTAGAACAATTTTTTGTAATTAAATCTTTAATCCAATCTTTAATTTTTAACTTGCTACCGGTATATCTTCGATTAGATATATTATACTTCATTTGATTTGTTTTGAGATTTTTAAGCCCAATAATATAATCCGCTGATAAATTAAATGCTAAACAAATATCCTTAATAGCATCAAAACTAGGTTTGCTTTTACCAGATGTCCAATCACTGACTTGAGATTGATTCACATTAATCTTTTTAGCAAAAGCTTGTTGAGTTAAATTATTTTCATCTATGATGTTTAGTATAGTTTCAGCTACAGTCATTTTTTAACTCCTTTTTTAACTTATTCTATTATAACATATATATTTAAAAAAGTGTACAAATTTTATGGGAATTACGATAAATTTTTATAAAATTTTGGTTTAATGGAAAAATATATGATTAAATAAAATATGTGGTTTACAATCAAGTCCTTCACGCAGCCATACATCTCTACATAGTCTTATAAAGTTTTAAATAGTTTTAAAACGAAAGAATTATCAAAAATAAGCACATTTGCAACAAATTGCAACAGTAAATTGTTCTTGTTTTGTTGCAAAAGAAATTTTATCGTGCTAAATTGTTTATGATTAAAGGTCAAAAGGCAGTAGGTGTTCCACCCATACCTTAAAAAGACTTTTCCTGATAAGGTGGGGGTCGGTGGTTCGAGTCCACTCAAGCCAACCAGATTGAGTGGCAGTTTCGCCACTCTTTTTATTATCCCCCATCTCCGCCTTAAATGAATTCAGTCGGTTAAAGCACCACCCTGATAAGATAAAAATTAGCAAATTTTACCACTCACAAATCAACAAAAAACACACTAAAATTTCATTATGCTTACGTGGCACAGTAGGTAGCGCAATGCCTTGGTAAGGCATAGGTCGTCGGTTCGAGTCCGATCATCAGCTCCAGACACATAAAACCCTTTAAAATAAAGGCATTTAGCCATTTTAAAGGGTTTTTATTTTTATAAAAATTTACATTTTATTTATAGAGACATTTTTATTTTTACACTATCGTCATTATAGAGATTTTTTACCCTTTTTTATCAAAAGTGAAAAGAGTGAAATTTACTATCTATTTCTGTCTAATTCTGTGTAATTGGGGTCAAATGGTCCTACTAATTTTATTAAGTTTTTTATTTATAATTACTTCATATCATTTAATATTTGATTTATATCTTCGCTAAACAATATTGACTTCCCCAAAATCTCTGGACTACAAACGGCATAATCTTTGTTTATGCGAATTAAATGCGTGTTTTTGTTTTTATAAGTCATTTGCTCAAATGGATAACGAATTATTGCAGGAGTATTAAAACCAACTCCAACTTCTATCAGAACAAGTTTTTTATCCTTTGCTTTGTCCAAAAATTCTTGATATGATCGTGCGTGCTCATACCAACCTTCATCTTGAACAAATCGGTCATCGGCTCTTAAATTCATTTCCATTTCCTTGCCACAAACAGGGCAATGCGGAATAAGTTCTGTCGGTATCTTACAATCTTTCTGACTTTCATACATTTTGATTATAAGTTCTTCGTTATCATAAGTTTTATTGTGACAAGGAACAGAGCATTGAAAAAGACCATAATCACCCTGCGTGTAAAACATTCTCTTTTTGTCATAGCCTGCAATTTGAAATTGGTGGTCAACGTTTGTTGTTATAACAAAATAATCTTTATTTTTAACTAAATCTAAAAGTGCAGTGTAAGTTGGGTTTGCTTTTGATTGGTAGCGATTAATATACACATACCTTGACCAATATGCCCATTTTTCTTCACTTGTTTTATAGGGATAAAAACCTGCACTATACATATCACGAATGTTATATTTTTCAATAAAATCTTTGAAATTCTTTTCAAATCTTTCCCCAGAATAAGTAAAACCACCAGCGGTTGAAAGACCGCTACCCGCACCAATTAAAACATAATCTGCATTTACAATTAGGTCTTTTGCTCTATTGATTTTCTCTTGATAGTTCATTTTCATATATCTCCTTATCAATTTGCTTAAACGTGTTGAAAACAACTTTAATGCAATAATCATTGTTTTTTAACCAATTTTTAACTGTTCTTACTGCCACTTTGCAAGCCTTTTCTTGTGGATAAGAATATTCGCCAGTTGAAATACAGCAAAAGACAATATTTTTAAGTTTCATTTCTTTCGCTTTATCTAAACAATATTTGTAGCAATTTGCTAAATCTTGTTCGTTTTGATTTGTTGGCTCACCATAACAGATTGGACCAGCAATATGAAAAACAAACCTACAAGGTAAGTTATAACCACTTGTTACTTTAACTTTCTGCTTTTCATAGTTTGATTGAGATTTTAATTTTAACAATTCATTTCGCATTTGAAATCCACTTGCTGACATAATCACATTGTCTATACAGTTATGGCAAGGATAAAAACAACCAAGATATTCATCGTTGGCTGCATTTACTATTACATCCGCTTTTAATGTTGTTATATCACCATTAAAATGAGCAATGCTATTTTTAAATTCAAGTTTTTCAACATCAACAATCTGTTTTTCTTTTAGTTCTATTTGTAAAAGTTTATCTTGCAAGTCATAAAATTGTTTGTCAATTCCATCTAAATTCAAGCTTATATTGCATATAGCACGAAAAAGTTTACGATTCATTTTATAATCATCTGAGATTAAAATTTCTTTTTTTAGTTGTTTTTCAAGCATTTTTAATAATGTGCTAACGATTTGTTTCTTTGTCATTTTACCTCCATACTAAACAAAAGGTGCAAACTTACGCTTGCACCAATTATTAGAATTTTCCATTATTGTTAGCCCAAGTATCCCTATCTGCAAGAGTTTCCATAACATCCCAATGTTCTGCAATCTTGTCATTTTCAACTCTAAATAAATCATAATAAGTTGTTGCTTTACCTCCAAAAGAACCTTCTGAAATTCCGAGAGCATAATCTCCACAAGCAAGAACATAGTGTGTTTTATCATAAATCATCTTAATTCCCGCTTTTGCAAGTTCAGAAAGTGCATTTCCAAGACCATCAAGTCCATCTGCCATACTAATATTATGCTGAATATAATTGTTTCCATTAAAATAAGATGTCAATCTATCAGGATTTTCACCTATTAAAATATCTCTTATAAAATTAGAAACAATTTTTCTTGTTTTTTCAGTATTTTGATTTGGAATAATCCTTGTTTCACCATCAACTTGTGTTCTTCCTGAAAGATTTGGTTTTGCCAAGTCATCTAAATTATCCCAATGTTCTGCAATAAGTATTTTTGGTAAGCAGTATTTTCTTGCCCTAATCCAAAAACATTTTGTTTATCAAATTCTTCCTTTGTCATTTATTTGTCCTCCCCATATACTTCTTCAATCAATGGGAAAACGCTCCACGCCTTTGGCCAACCAGCATAAAAAGCAAGATGTGTTACCACTTCGACAACTTCTTCTTTTGTAAGTCCATGCTCTTTGCCAATAATCAAATGAGATTTGACTTGTGGATAAAGCCCTTGTGCCATAAGTGCACTTATTGTTATTAAACTTCTATCCCTAAGAGAGAGTTTATCTTCTCTTGACCAAATCTCACCAAACAAAACATCGTCATTAAGTTCAGCAAATTTTGGTGCAAGTTTTACCTAAAATTTCTCTACCTGCTGTTTGTTTTTTCATAATATTTATTCTCCTTGTTTATATAATTTAACGACTTTCATTTTTAATTTAAACTTTTCTCTTAAAATTGCAATTTTTTTCATCATCGGTGATTTATGATGTAAATTTAGTGCATTTTCATCTTCCCAACTGTCAATTAGTAGCACTGTTTCTTTATCTTCCATAGGATAAAAATACTCATATCCTAAATTTCCTTTTTCATTTCTAACCTCTTGAACTATACCAGAGTTTACCATTTCTTCTGCAAATTTTCTTGCATTTCCATTTTCACCCTTATAATAAATGTTTATTATTAAATTCATTTGCTCCCCCTATTTTAATTTCTTACCAAATTCATAAGCAATTTGAATATATTCTGAATTAGAAGTAGCATATGGTGTTCCACAGCCGTAGCCTAAAATCATACCAAAATCATTAAATTTCAAATATCTAACAAGTGTTTTATAGTGTTCTACTAATGCACTAAATGTCCAATCATCTGAATTCCAAGCAACTGTTATAAGTAATGAATGTTTTTTAGTTAAACTGCTATTAAAAGAGCAAAACCTATCAACAACTGTTTTTAATTGTGCTGTCATACCATAATAATATAGTGGTGTTGCAAAAACTACCATATCTGCATTCAATAATTTTTGTTTTACTATCAACATATCATCTTTCTTAACACAAGGTCCTTCATATCCACAAGAAACACACCCTCCACAAGTGCTGATATTCATTTTTGTAATATCAAGAATTTCAACTTTATTACCACTTTCCTCTGCTCCATTTTTAAATGATTCTACCAATAACTTTGTAGATCCATTTAGGTTTGGACTTCCAAATAAAACAACAATATTCATTTTTACTCCTTGATTTTAATCAGTAAATTGTTTTCCCCAACTTTTCAAATCGTCAATGCTTGCATTTGAAGAAAATCTTTTACCATTTTCAACAATTGAATTTTTGGCAAGTGATTGTAAGTTCTCTTTAATATTACCCATTCCACTTCCACCAGATGTTGCAAAAGGAATAATTTTTATATTAGAAAAATCATATTGCTCTATAAAAGTGTCAATTATCGTTGGTTCTCTATACCACCAAATAGGAAAACCTAAAAACAAATATTTATAATCTTTTAAATTATCAATTTTGTTTGCAATTTCTGGACGAAAAGACAAATTTTTCATTTCAACTGAACTTCTTGAATTTTGATTGGTCCAGTCTAAATCTTTATCAGTATATTTTTGCTTTGGTATAATTTCAAACAAATCAGAATTGGTTGCTTTTGCAAGATTTTTTGCAACTTTTTCGGTTGTCCCTGTTGCACTAAAATAAACTACTAAACTTTTCATATTTACCCCCTTATTTTTCCAGAAAATACAGGAAAATAACTATATTCCCCATAATTATTTATTTTATCTATTTCAATCAACTTTTTCATATCAGATTTACTAATTTCAAAATCGACATTAGCATTTTCTTTCATATGCTCTGGATTTGCCGTTTTAGGCAAAGACACAAGTCCAAGTTGTAATGTATATCTTACGCAAAGTTGCGCTACACTGACGCCGTATTTTTTTGCCATATCTTCTATTACAACATTTTTTAACAATTCACCATGTGCTATTGGAGAATAAGCTTCAACTATAATATCATTGTCTTGACAATATTTTATTAAGTCAAATTGAGTGTTGCCAATATGAGTTAATATTTGATTAACCATCGGTTTGACATCTGAATGTTTGATTAAATTTTCTATATCTTCCTTTTCAAAGTTAGAAACTCCAATCGCTTTAATTTTACCCATTTTGTAATATTCAATTAAAGCTTTCCAAGCTTCAAGATTGCCTTCAAAATAATGGTTGCCATCTCTAAAAGAAGCCCAAGGTTGTGGTGAATGGATAATCATAAGATCAATATAATCTACGCCAAGTTTTTTAAAAGATAATTCTATCTCCTTTTTAGCCTGATCGTAAGTTTTTGCTTCGGCATGAAGTTTTGTTTGCAAAAATATTTTTTCTCGTGCAAGCCCACATGTTTTAATTCCCTCGCCGACTCCTCTTTCATTGCCATATGCTTCGGCAGTATCAATATGTCTATAACCTATTTTAATTGCATTTCTAACAGCCTCTGCCACTTTATCGTCATCGATAAACCAGGTTCCTAGTCCTAAAACTGGTATTTCAACTCCGTTATATAGTTTTAATTTTTCTTCACAAATCATAATTAATCCTCCTTATCTAAATATTTTTGATTTAATGTATTTGAAAAATTTTCTAAATCATCTATTAATCTTTGCGCTTTATCTTTTATTTTATCGTAAACTTCCCTTTCATAACCATATAAATCTCTTAATAATTTATCTGCCAATTCGTGTCCTTTTTGAGTAAGGCAAATATTCAATTCTCTTTTCTTTCCTTTTATTTGTTGCAGTTCAACATAACTATCTTGTTCCATCTCTTTAATAATAGTATTTACAGTGCTTCCAGGCAAAGCCCAATCTTTACATATATCTTTTTGACTATGTGTTTTTTGGTCATTCAACGCATATAATATCCAAAGTAAATTTGCTTTTACATTGCTATTCCTTGCAAACTCATCATAAAAGTTGTCAATATTGTAAATAGCTTTGCCAATTCTTAAAAAAAATTCTTTACTATCCATAACTTTTCCTCAAGAGTATTATAATACGAGTTAGGATTTTAAGTCAAATTATTTAAGAAAAAAATGCTGTCAAAAAGACATCATTTTCAATATTGTTATTTTTAATGTTATAAATTATGTTTTATTTATGAAATTAAAAAAGTTGTAAGTCAAATTTAGAAAATTTTAAGTCAATCTTAGAAAATTTTAGTAAGATATTCAATAAAGTGCATTATTTTGGGTGTTTAGGGCCAAATAGTCCTACTACTTTTAGAAAAATAGTATGACCAATTTATTTTTTAGCATCTAAACTCCTTTATTTATAACGCTTTTTATGGATAGGTGCAGAACTCTATAAAAATTGAACTCAATTTTGGTAAGGCTGAGGTCACGAGTTCGAATCTCGTCGTAAGCTCCACAATTAAAAATCGCTAAAAGCCTTATAAATAAAGGAATTTAGCGATTTTTTGTTTCCTAAAATTTTATCTTTGATAACATTAAAATTTACAATTGGTGTCAAATTAGCTCTTAATTGGTGTCAATTGTTGTCAAGTACATTCTATTTATTCTAATATTATTTAATCTCTGAGCCTAAATCCACTTCAATGCCTAATAATTTTTCTTTCGCATTTTTGTCTGTTAAAGTTAATCTAGTCTTTTGATTAATAAGCTTTTTTACTTCATCTTCGAACCCTAATATCTGGTCATAATTAATGTTTATTATATATTGTTTATTATTATTATTACAAAGTTGGTTAGATAAAGTAAATAATATTTCTTTTTGCCTATTTTCAACATTTGCAATTAACAAACTATCATGATATATAAACCCCTGTTTAATTTTATTGCTATTTAATAAAATCCAATCAAAACAAAATGTTATAATTTCTTGAATACCATCAGAACCATCACTAGTAATTCTAGCATCTAAATTAAACCTTTGTTGGTTTTCTCCGTCATTATTTTTTATTAGTAGTGCACTTTTTTTATCTTCATAAAATGTTTTTGCTAAAGACATAAATTGTGAATTTAATTTGTTTAATTTTTCAGTTGTTTCATCTAAATAAATTTGAGCCTTCAAGTTTGCGTTTGACATATCTTGCTTAATTTTTTCAATATTTAGTTTGATTTTCTTTTCTAAAGTTCTTATCTGCTGTATATTATTTTTCTTTTCATTAAGTTGGTCGATTCTTTTTACAATTACGACATACTTATCCATTGCTTTATGCGTATCTAAAAATTCCAAATAAGAATTCAACTCAGTGTTTGTTTCTTTAATAAGTTTTTCAATTTTTTCTAATTCAATTTTTTGAGAAATCAACTCTTTCTTTAGAGCATTTTTCCTTTGTTTTAATAATTCATAATGAAAATTGTTTACTTCTTCTAAGCTTTTAATGAGTGCGTCTGACCAAAACAGATTTATTTCTTCATAAATTTGTTTTACAGCTTGTATATCAACAGATATTTCTTGATTAAGAGACTCTGTTATAAACTTTATATTGCTTTCTATGACATACTTTGTGTTATTAAATTGATCTAATTTGAAGCTTGTATTATCTGCTTTGTTTTTAATATCATTAAAATTTTCTGCAAACTTATATTCTTTTAAATCTTTTTTTAATTCATTTATTTCAAAGTCAATATTTGCTAATTCAATATCTATATCTATTTCTTCATTTCCAAATAAGGCCCTAAAATTAGAATCTTTTTCAGCTTTGGTTAATAGATTTCTATTTTCATCTAAATCCTTTTTTAAATTAATTTTTTCAGTGCATTTTGAATAATCTAAATCTAACAAATATATTAAGATTGTCAAGGTTCTACAATCTTTTTCTCCAGAAGTTGTTGCAAAATAATTAGTATAAGCTTTTTTGCCTTTTCTTAAAAATCTATTAATACACTCTCTATAAGTAAATTCATTAGCAATCTCTAATTGATTTCTCATTTCTTCTTTAAATTCTTTTAGTTTTAGTTCCTTTCCATCAAGCAAAATTTTTCCAGAATCGTTTATGCTTCTTTTTATAACATGCTTTATACCATCTAAAGTGTAATCTAAACAAAAAATCCAATCTCTTAAAGGGGTTTCCCAATTCTTATTTTTTTCTGCACCCAAACAAAAATCTATAAGCTTAATTATTAAACTTTTACCAACACCATTTAAAGTTTTTTTCTTTTGATTTTCATCTTTAGAACTTTCGCTCTTACCCATAATTATATTTAATCCGTCTTTAAACTCAATAGTGTGAAAACTTTCTTTATTAGAATATAATTTATTTAATTTAAACATACTTTCCCCTCACTATTTATAGAGATACTATTAATACTAAATAAAAAATCAAATGTTAATATTAAATCGTTAAAAGTATATTGTCTTACGCTTTCTTCAACTTTTAAATCTCTCCATATTTCATCAACTGTATACCAAAAATTTTTTTTCATATTTTTTATTATAATAGAGCCTAGATTAAGTAGACTATTCTTAAATTTTAAATACTTATTTGGAAAAACCATTTTATACCCCCTTAGTTTGCGGCTCTTCAAATATGTCACAACTCTCAAAAAAGTTGGCCATAATTATTAAAACATTATTCATTACTGCTCTAGACTGTTTGTTGTATGACATTTCTTCCAACATATAAACAAATCTTTTATCCGAATAATTTTCAACATCCTCACCAATTATTTTACAAGAATCTAGATAAAGTCCATTACAATAATTTCTTAATGTTTCTTTACTATAAATAGAACTTTTTTCAAAAAATTCATCAACTTTTCCAATTTGATAACGAGCTGAATTTAATAAATCTTTAATCTCATTATTTAAATGATTAAATTCAATTTTGTCTGAAAAATCTGGAACAGTCAATTTTTCATCAGCATTTATTACGTTTACATTTTTTTCTAAATATTTTATAGTCTCTTCAACAATGCTAAATTGAAGTGTTGTTACTGAATTGGTTAAATCTGGAGCGAATCCTAGTAGCGATTGTTTTTGGTTTTCTGTTAAAGCCAATGTAATTTCTTTCAATTTTTCCATAGAAAACAAAACTATTTCTGGATATTTTTGTTTCCTGCTTAAATCTAATAATAGTTGGTGTATATCAGGTGGCAACCCCTTAAACTTATCATTAATTACATAGTTGACTTTTTTTATATTTTTCCAATTAGACATTATTCCTTTTATATCTTTTTCTATTTTAGTTAATCCATTTTTTACTGTATATGATTTTGAAAAGTCTTCTGGCGCATAGATACAATAGTAATCTCCAGTCTTATCATTAAATCCATCACATTTTTTGTCACCTTTTCTTCCACAAGCTTTTACTTTGTTAAAATTATCATTATTTGCTTTCATAATCTTACAAAATAAATCTTCGAAAGATTGTGCATCAGATGTTATAATTTCATTTTGTATTCTATAATCAAAAAACCAATCCATATATTTCTCCTTCGTTTTTATTGTAACATAAATTTAAACAAAATGCTACCAATCTGAAAAAAGTAATTTTGACATCTCCATATCTTCTTCTTTTTCGAGTTTTCTTTCTTTGCGTTCTTCGAGTAATTGCATAAGCAAGTCGTCATATTCTTCATCTCCCGTTACTTTTATTTATTAAAAACGATTTAATTTGTTCAACTACATATGTTTCTGTTATCTTTGGTTTCATTTCATTGCTCATGGATCTATTATAACATAAAATTTTATATCTTGTGTAGATTTGTATTAAAAAGCTAACAAAATTAATTTTTGCCAGTTTTTAAGTTTTAATATAACCAATTAATTTGATCTAGCTTATTTAAATATCCTTGACCTTCTTCAGGTGAAATCATTTTTACAAAATAAGCAATGCCATACAAATGTTCTTTGTAAAATGACCTATTACATCCTATTTTTTCCATATGACTTATAACACCATATTTTTTACAGTAGTATATTGCATTTTCAAGTTCTTTTCGTAACTTTTTAGTTATTGAAACCTTTTTATTTACTATTAATCCTGTAACTTCTTGCCTTTGAAAGTTATATTGTAATCTAGTTTTCTTTTCATTCACAACAAAATGTTCTTCAGCTATTATTTTGTAAATTATTGGAAGTGAATATTTTATTACTTTTGCCCCTGAAAACGTTATATCGTCTGCATATCTAGTATATGTAAAGCTATTTTTCTCGGCAAGTTTGGATAATCTTTTATCTAATTTTAGACATACCAAATTTGATAAGGCCGGACTTGCTGGCGAACCTTGTGGAAGTTTATTTTTACCATTTGTACATAGTTGTGTTAGCAAGTGAGACACTTCTGTAGTATAACCTATATATTTAAATATTTTGAACACATCAGAATAAGTAATTGTCGGAAAAAAATTTTTCAAATCTAAATTAATAACTAACTCTTTATTAACATGCGGTAGTGCATTATCGTAAATAGATCTATTTTTCACAAAACCTTTTGCAAATTCTGAAACCTTAAAAGAATCTAAAATATTATCTTTTATCCACCTTTGTATAGTTTTTAATTTATCTAAAGGAGCTTCTATTTCTCTAAATCCGCCGCTCTTCTTTGATATTTTAAATGTTTTATATGAATCCTGTCTATTTTTCCCCAAAAGAGTTCCTGCTCTCTCTTTTTTATGTCTAAAATCTTTCTTAAATGTCTAAGATTGTAAATGATAGGTACATTATTATCAATTAATCTTTCATTATATTCTTCAATTAATTCTTTAGTTTCAGAATCAATTAATTTCTTGTCTATAGCATACTCAAAATCTTCTTCAGTTAACATTTTATCCTCGTAAGTTTATATTAAATAAGAAATTGCCTACCTATACTGATATATTTATATTGGTGTAAGCACACTAGGGCGCAGCCCTGTGTATGTATGTGGGATGGTTGTGTGTGAACGGTAATGCCTTGGCATCCGTCACACCACCCACACATACATAGGCTGTGAAAGTAACTTTTTTAATAGAAAAACAACTTGTTTTTCATTTTCTAGGCAATCTCTTATGTTAATATCTAATAGTTCTTATATCCAGAAAATTTATCTTTAAAGTTTTTGGGAATATAATCTATATCTGTTCGTTTAATTTTATTTTTGGAACTATTTTCAAATTGACTTTTAAACATTTTTATTCTCGTTGAATAAATTTTCTTTTTCATTGTTTCTGTAGCAAAGTAATTTCCATTTTCAAATTTCAAATAATCTTTTGATAGCATATATGAAAGAATTTCATTGATTTGTTTTTCTGTAAGACCAAAATCGACGCATGCTTCGTAAACACTAAAGTTCCTTTGTTTGGCTAGAAAGTAAACCATAAAAATGTCTATTTTATAGTTGTCCACATTTTTTATAATTTCGAATTGCTTAAGGTTATTTTGTTGTCTTACCCTTTTTCTCATAGATGTCAGTGTGGTATTTTCTTTTTTATGTCTTTCAAATAATCCGTGAAAACCACAAACATTTTGCCAAAACAATCCTAGAGTATTATTTGGGGTATTATAATAAAAGCTAACTAATGCTTCAATCTCACCATATCCAAATTTATAGTCATTATTATTAATTCTTTTATCATATATATCACTGTACTTAGTTCTATGAAAATGAACTTCAGTTAATGAATATACATTATCCGAATCAAATGCTTTTTTTGAATATTTATTTGCCACTATTGTTATGTTAATCTGGTTATCTTTTGCAAATTTTTCAATTGCTGTCTTTCCAACAAAAGAACCTTCTAGAACAAGAATAAATATCTTCTTATCTTTTAACTGGCCACTTAATTGTAACAATTTAGTTAAATATTTTATAATTGTTTTCCCCGAACCAAAATAGTCATCAACTATTACAATATTTTTTATATCATTTTCACTAATAATATTAGATAAATTATCTTGAGTATAATCATACAAATTATTTTTTAACCAAAACTCTGTAAAAAGTATATTTGAATAACTAGTTCCTATATCTTTTTCTACCTTTGAAAAAATAAATTCTTCATCTGGACACTCTTTTTTTAACTTGTTATATAAATCAACAACAGCAATGGAAAGATTATTTCGACTATAATAATCAAAATGGGATAATAGAGAAAGCATTTCAGATTTTTCATCATCTTCGAATTGTGATAACCATCTTTCAATTCTATCCAACATTTTTTGTCGAGAACCTTTTTCTTCCCATTCTCCTACTTTTTGATAGATAATTTCATTGATCATTTCTTTCTCCTAGCAATCAAAATAAAACCACACTTTCATTATAGCATATATTTTTTATTTTTGTATAAAATTATAAAACAAAAATGTTAATTATTTCATTTTTCTTTTGGTGGTACTTAGATTAAACAAAAAGGCAATAATTAGTTCCCTTGTCTTTTCTTTTTACTACTATAAAAACATTGCCATATATAATGGTAAGGTCAACATATTTCCAATTTATCAAATGTTACCATAAACCAATTTAATCCCCTGCATAACTTTGTTTTCCTTTAAAATAGTTGACAATGACTTAGATTTATTATTGGCTTTCACTTCAATTTGTTTGCTTTTTATTTTTGCATTAAATATACCAAACGGGAATTATTAAAGTATTACTATCTAGCGCCGACAAAACATCTTTCATACAAATTATTGCACCATGCCCTGTTGGAATTGTAGACTTTTTAAGTATATCAAAATTTTTAATCATTGAATTTGTTGGGTTTGAAGTTTTTTTAATTTCAATTGGGTGTAACAATCCATTTGATTCTAAAATTAAATCAATTTTACGTTGCTCTTTATCTCTAAAATAATATATAGATATTTCTTTACCTGAATTGATATAAGATTTTCTTATCTCTCCTACAACATAGTTTTCTAGAATTGCTCCATTGATAGAACTGTTTTGCAAAATTTCAGGATTTGAATGTTTCGTTAAATAACACACAAGACCCGTGTCAAAAAAATATAATTTTGGGGTTTTAATAACTCTTTTTAGTAAATTGTTTGAATATGGATGCAAATAAAATATTACTTCAGATTTTTCAAGCACAAATAACCACCTTTTGGCGGTGTCGTCACTTATTTCAACATCTGTTGCTATTGAATGTATGTTCAGTTCTTGCCCTACTCTACAAGCAACTGCACGAATAAAATCTATAAATTTTACATCATCTTTTACTTCAATTTCTTCTTTTACATCTCTATAAAGATATGTTTGCAAATAACTAGAATAATAAATATCCCTATTTGTAAATTTACCACTAGCCAGCCCCGGAAGACCACCTTCCCAAATTCGTTTAAAAATTTCTTTTAAATTTGCCGACTTTTTATTCTTTGCTCTTTCTTGCAAATTTTCAACATCAATATCAAATGGTTTTAGTTCATTTCTTCCATAAATTTCATTTTGTGATAAAGTAGTAAGGTTTAATATTGCAATCCTTCCAGCCAAACTTTCTTGTGCTAAGCTCATCAATTTGTAACTTTGAGAACCTGTAAGCCAAAAACTTCCCGGTTTTGCTCCATTATCAATTGCAATTTTGATATATGAAAAAAGTTCAGGTGCATATTGCACTTCATCAATTATAAGTGGCGTTTTATGCAACTTTAAAAACATTTCTGGGTCCGACTTTGCAAGATGTCTTTCCTGTAAATCATCTAGTGTAACTTTATTTCTCTCCCCATCAATATGTTCAAGCATAGTGCTTTTCCCCACTTGTCTAGGTCCAGTAACAAGTATGCAAGCATATTCTTTTATAAGATTAGATATAACTGTTTCCATATCTCTTCTAATATAATTCATATTCTCCCCCTATGACTAAAATACGATACAATCTTATTTTAGTCAATTTTGATTAAAATGTCAAATGATATTGTAAAAAATATTACTTTTCTTTATTTTTGTAATGACACTTTTCAGGAGAAAAGTTTAAAACAATTTTAAAATTTTTATGTTTTTTTATTTAAAATAACTATTTTATCTAACAAGAATTAAACAAATTTATATAGTTTTAGACAGTTTAAAACCGCTTAATTTTATAAAAAATATAGTCGTAGGTGTCAGTAGGTGTCAAAAAAATTTGTGATTAACAGTAAATTAAAAAATACTAGCAAGTTTGCTAGTATTTATAATGAATTTTGACGCATAGAGCAGAAGATGTTTTTGAGTGTGATTATGTTGGTAAGGTGGAGGTCGGTGGTTCGAGTCCACTCAAGCCAACCAGATTGAGTGGCAGTTTCGCCACTCTTTTTATTATCCCCCATCTCCGCCTTAAATGAATTCAGTCGGTTAAAGCACCACCCTAAAAGATGGGCTAGTTCGAGTCCACTCAATCCCACCACCAAAAATCCGATTTTATAGGGGTTTTTATTATGATTTTATAACTGTTTTTTGTTGCAAATATACAAAAATTTGTTGCAAATATTTTCTGTCTTAAAATAAACATAAAAAAGACCGAAAGTTCTCAAATTTTACTTTCGGTCAAATTCTATCTAAAACTATCTAAAACTGACATATTTGCAACAATTTGCAACAGTAACTACATTTCAAAATCTTTTTGTTTTTTCTTTCTTTTTTTTCTATTTGCTTTTCTATCTCTCTCATTTGATTTAAAAGTTCATCAGTACTTTAATTATCGAAATCCAATATTTCTTTATCCAATATTTCTTTATCTTTCACATCTGTCTTGATTGTATATTTCAACCAAGTATTAAAGTTATTCCATTTATCAACAGCTTTTTGTTCGTGCAGACCCCATTGATAGATAGTGCCTTTTGTTTCTTCATTATCAAAGCAATAGAAATCACCATAATTTGTAGAAGCAAATACGACTGCATTATCTGTCATTTTGATATCTTTTTTATATTCACTACTATTATATTCTTTTATTTCTTCATTCGTAAGGAAAGTAGTTGATAACAATTTGCCACCATTATACAAATCAAGCCAATTCTTTAACTGCGCTGGCAGATTTTTACCAAGTGTCTTTTGTGCTGATTCTGCTATTGTTTTATTAGTCTTGTTTAACCAGCAATTTGTTTTTGCAATTTCCAGAACTTTTTTAGTAAGTTTTATATCAGAATTATTTGTTAAATATTCACATATATCTGCATAAACATTTTTAGGTTCTTCTTCAATAAATTCTTTAACTCTCATAGATACACCTGCAACAACTTCATCAGTAAAATCTTTTTTTGCGAGTTTCTTTGTAGAATGATGTATTTTTTTGTTTGATGTTTTTTCTTTCATCTTTTACCTCCGACAAATAAATTTTATTCTTTCTTCAAAACTATTCACATACCTTTCCTTTTTACACTTTTAATCTTTATTCATTTTGGTTCTTGCTATACATTTTCTTCCCATAATATAGCGTTCTCAATTTATCCAAACCTAAATCGGTTTCTTTGAAATCAAAACCATAACTATTTAATTCTTCAAACAGTGCCTTGCGTTGCTCATCGAGTGGCAAGTGGTAGAACTTACTATTCTCCCAATAAACCAACAATCCAACATCTTTTATATCTTGCAGTTGGATGTAATTATACCACTCTGGCTTTTTATATTGAAAATCAATTTTTATTGTATCAAAAATTTTTCTATACCCCTGATTGACAAGTTCTTTTTCCTTCGCCTTAATTTCTTCATCTTCAATTTTTAGGTCTTTATTTACTCCGATTATTCCCTCCAACTTTCTCAACCTTACACAAGCATTCTTCATTTGGTTTTCTGTCAGCCCATCAAGCGATTTTTCTTTTGTGTAATAAAGGTCATGCGTAACACACGCAAACGACAAATACAATCCTTTCAAAACAAGCATTTCGTGATAATCGATTAAATTCTTATCAAGTTCCATGCCAACTTCAACAATAAGTTTTTCCATTTTTCCTCTCTATTTTTTATATAAAAATATTATATCATATTTTGTTTCTTAATGTAAATTATTTATACAGTTCTGTGTGAAAAATTAAAAATTGATTCGAAAATGAATGATATAGATTTTGTTGGCAAAATTGAAAAAGATTTTAAACTTTTGAAAAGTCAATATAAGAAGATGTCAACAGAGAATTTGGAAAATTTACACGCGAATTTTATGAGAACAAAGAACTTCAACCGCTTAACAAATCTTTGCAAAGCACCACTGAAAGAGAATTTGAATAATGTTAGAGTTTTGTCTTCCACTTTTTCCCACTAAATTTTTTTACTATAAAAATTGCAAAAAAAAGACCGAAAGTTCGTACTAAAGATATTAAATAATTTTTAATGTTTTGCTTGACATACATTGTATTTACAATTATAATCAAGTTGTTAGGAGAATGAAATTATGAAAATTGAGAACAAGAGTTTTTGGTCATCCATCATCGCTGTGGTTGCTAGTTCACTTATTATCATTGATTTTATAGTTGAAATAATATTGCAGTCTTTGAAGACCGATACGGACATCACCGCATATATGAAAATTGCGTTATTTTCTATCTTTACGATAGTCTTTATTGTCACTCTCGGTCTGTCTGCAACGCTACTTCATCACACAAAAGACAATAAAAACATAACTGAAAAACCTTTCAAGCGCATCCTTATTTCCACCATTGTTTTTGAATTTATCGCTGTGTTCCTTCTTTTCATCTATATTTTCTCGTTTGAATATATTGTCAGCCTTCTCGTGTATATCATTTGCTTTGTTTTGCATTTGACAAGCGGAATTTTATATTTAATTGATTTAAACAACCAATCTAAAAAAGAAATTAATAACAAGGAAAATTAAAAAAAGATGACCACAGTCATCTTTTTTCAATTTCAATATTATCCGTAAGAAAATTCACCGAATCTTAACTCAATCCAAGTGCTTTTGTTGCTCTTTTTAGTGTTTCATTTGCCACCAGTTGTGCTTGCTTTGCTCCGTTTGATAGAATTTCATCAAGTAAACTTTTATCATTAAACTTTTTAAATTTTGATTGAATTTCTTTTAACAAGTCTGCCACAGTTTCTGCAACTTCCTTTTTAAATTCGCCGTATCCCTTCCCCTTGTAGCGACTTTCAATGCTTTCAAAACTTTCATTTGTAATTTTAGATAAAATACTCATAAGGTTGGAAATTCCTGGCTGATTTTCTTCATCAAAATGAACAGTTCCAAAACTATCTGTCTTTGCACTCATTATCTTCTTTTTGGCAATTTCAATATCATCCAAAAGAAAAATTGTTCCTTTGTTGTCGCCATTATCAGACTTATTCATTTTTTCAAGTGGATTTTGCAGGTTTAAAATCTTGTTCCCAATAGGTGCAATGTAAACATCTGGCATAAGAAAAGTTTTGCCATAACGCTTATTAAATCTTTCCGCTAAATCACGAGTAAGTTCCACATGTTGCTGTTGGTCTTTTCCGACAGGCACAATACTTGTGTTGTAGAGCAAAATGTCTGCAACCATAAGCGTTGGATAGACAAAAAGTCCCGTATCCACTCCTTCTTTTGTTTGAGAAAGCGATTTGTGTTTAAACTGTGTCATTCGGCTAAGTTCTCCCATCTTGGTTTGGAAAGTCATAATAAAACCAAGATTTCCGTGTTCCAACACATCACTTTGTTTAAACACTATTGTTTTGCTTGGGTCGATTCCACAAGCAAGATACATTGCCACACAATTATAAACCGCTTCTTTAAGTTTTTTTGGATTTTGCGGACTTGTGATCGCGTGCAAATCCGCAATAAATATAAAACTTTTGTAAATGTCTTGTCTATCAACAAAATTTTTTATTGCTCCCAAATAATTTCCAAGAGTTATATTTCCGCTTGGTCTAACTCCTGTTAACATAACTTTTTCTTTCATAATATAATCTCCTTTTTTGATAATAAAAATCCCGTTGATTGTATTCCTACAAAACATACCAACGGGACATTTTAAGATTATATTTGAAAACATCTAATCCATTTATATGCTTTGTGACGCAAAGATAAGCATTCACAAAACACTTTGCGAACGCTTTTATTTTTTACGCCACCAAATAAATGAACTAAACATATTTACCCCTTTTAATTAAGATTAATCTTATTATAATCTTGTTATTTTAAAATGTCAAGAATTATCTCAAAATTTTTAAAAGCTCAATTATCAAAATTTCCAAAACCTGTTTTTCTCAAATTCACATCTTATTTTCCCATTCTTTTACAGTTTTTTGGTGTAATATTTTAAATTTTTTTGAATTTTTTGTATATATCCCCGCGTTTCTTCAAACGGAATATATTTCAATGTCACACCGTCATCGCTGTATTCTTCATTTTCAAGCCAATTTTTGACATTTGTTGGCCCGGCATTATACGCACATAGTGCAGTTTCCAAATCTTCAAAACGCTCGTAAAGTTTTGAAATGTAATATGTCCCTATAATGATGTTATCGCTTGGATTTTGCAAGTCAAATTCGTCAAGTCCACAAGCCACCGCAAGCTCTTCGGCGGTGGAAGGCAAAACTTGCATCAACCCCACCGCCCCTTTTGATGAAATTGCGTCTTTATTGAAACGACTCTCTGTGTTTATCACGGCATAAATGACCACTTCATCAACTCCGTATGTTTGGCTGGCATACGAAATTTCTTCTTGATACTTCATTGGGAATAAAAAATTATAAAAACAATTTATACCGAAAATTGCCAGAAAAACTAAACAAACGGACAAAAAAATAGCAAAAAAACACTTCATAAGGCTATTTTATGAAAAAAGTGTGATTTAATGCAAATGACGCAATTCATAACTTTATTACATCGATTCTCCCTTGTCGCTGAAAATATGCATAGAAACCGTCAAAGTTCTGCAAATTCATTCGCGACATAAGCGATTGCACTTTTGAAAAATAATCACTTAAAAATTTAACCGAAATGCCACAAGTTCGACCTATCGCTTGTGGCGTGTTTATTATTGCAACAGGGATGTTGTTGGCACGAAGTATGCGAGCAAAATTCAAAGTGGAATATCTGGATTTAAAAACGGCAAGAGTGTAGTTCAAGAACGCACCTCCTTATGCACAAATTCTCCCCTAAATTATTATATTGTTAATATAGAAATTTTGACTTAAAATCAAAAAGGTGGTTTATGATTTATTTAGACAATTCTGCATCAAGTCTTATAAAACCAAAAAATGTTCAAAAGGCGGTTTATAACGCGCTCAATCTTTTCACTGCAAATCCTGGCAGAAGCGGACATAAAATGGCGCTGAAAAGTGCATTTGAAGTGGAAAGAGTCCGTGAAATTGTTGCAAAACATGTTGGAACAACCCCAGAAAACATCATTTTCACACTAAACTGCACCGACGCTTTGAATTTGGCAATTCTTGGAACACATAAAAGCGGTCATGTTGTGTGCACTGTGAACGAACATAACTCCGTTTTGCGCCCACTTGAGCATCTCAAATGCATTGACCAAACTTTTTCATACACCATCGCCAAGCAATCTGGAAAATATGGCGTGGTGTGGGAAGACATTGAAAAATGTTTGACGCCAGAAACATACATGGTTGTCGTCAACCACATTTCCAATGTAAACGGAGATGTTGCGGACATAAAAACAATCGGACAGCACCTGAAAGAACGCGGAATACTTTTTCTGGTGGACGGCGCACAAAGCGGTGGGCATTTCATATATGACATGCAGAATATGGGCATAAACATGCTTGCACTTGCACCGCATAAAAACTTTTATGCTCCACAAGGAGTTGGCGTCCTTGCCATTAACGGAAAGTTCAATCTTGAACCCATCCGCTTTGGTGGAACAGGCACAAACTCTTTGGAGTTACATCAACCCAGCACAAGTCCCGAACGCTTTGAAAGCGGAACACTAAACACCCCTGCCATACTTGGTTTTGGTGAAGGGGTCACTTTTGTGGAAGAAAACTTCAACTTAATCGCTTCAAAGTTGGAAGATTTGACAACCTATCTTCACTATGAACTTTCAAAACTTCCACTTGAAATCTACACCAAAACAGAAAATACAAGCGGTGTTTTTGCATTCAATGTGCCAAACATAAATTCAACTGATGTGGCAAACTATCTCAACGAAAAGTGGGGAATTTGTGTGCGCAGTGGCTATCATTGCGCCCCGATTAAGCACAAATCTCTTGGAACGCTTGACTATGGCGCAGTTCGTGTTTCCGCATCCTATTTCAACACCTATCAAGAAATTGAAAAGTTTGTCTATGCAATCAAAAGTTTTCTGAAACATAACCGAATTTAATCAAAAAAATAAAAAACATCACCTGCAAATTTTTAAAAACAACAAAATCCAAAAATTAAAAAAATATATAAAAATAATAAAAAAGTTAGAGAGCGAAAAAAGAGCATAAATTGGAATTAACCTTGATTTATGCTCTTTTTATTGTTTTTTTTATATTTTATTAGTGACATATCAAATATATCGTTGAGTTTTATTAAATCATTTTAACTTTGATTTGCCGTTTTTTCATTCTTTTTTAAAAACTCTTTCCGTTACGGTCAGTTACATAAATCACCGAACCGTTTTCATTCCTTCTTACCTTTATGGCATTGTGAGAATATTTCTTGTTGCCATCCATATTAAGTCGAGCCTGCTTGGACTTGACATAGCAGTCATAGAGAAATGTGTTTTTATTCATATGTATTGAACCTATGACATCGCTTTGATATATGCAAGCGTTACCTTTCAAAAATGCGTCGCCAAGTACGTTTGCAAATCTCACACTTGAATTTCCAGAAAATGACGCACCCTTTTTTGGTCTTATGTTCAACATGAATAACTCGGCATAGTCGCTGACTTTGACATTGTATGCCAGCACACAACCTTCCACAATCGCGTTGCCAGAAATTTTGCAATTTGGCCCAATCAGGCATTCTTGTTTGATTTTTCCATTGACAACAATCGGTTTTGCCCATGCGTTATCTTCTTGATTGAGCGTCCCTCTGACAATATAAGCTCCCAAATCACCTTTGCTTGCAACTTTGATTTTGCGAGTTTTTCCATTGGCTTCAAGTTCTTCACAATAGATATCTCTCAATGCTCTGATTCTTTGAAATGACACCAACATGTCATTTATCATAATCAATTTCACATCTCCTTTTACATATTCAAACTTATCCATAAGCCCTCCACATTATATAAAGATTTTACCAAAGATTTCACAACTTGTCAATACCGAATTTCAAAAAAAATCAGTTAAATCGTTATATAAACCATTTTAACTTGTTTTTTTTGTAAATTTTATTATAAAAATCGTAAAATTGTTATTAAAAATTATAAAAAAATTAATTTTTTGCATTTTTTTGCTGATTTTTCGATAAAAAAAGATTAACTTTGTTAATCTCTTTTTTTAAGTCAATTAGCAAAAATAATTTGTAAATCAATTTGCTAAAATAAAGATGTAAAATTTATTATTAAACTCAAAAAAGTTTTAGGACTATGCTTGATATAACAAACGCTTGCAATGTTCGCAAACAATGACTCCCTTTTCTTTTATCCGAGAAATTGCCACTTTTGGAAGTTCCATACGACAACGCCCGCAAAAAGCGTCATTTTCAAGTGGAACAATAACAGGGAAAATGTTGTCTTGGCGTCTTTTCTTATATTCTGCCATCAACTTGACATCAACATCTTTTTCAAGGACGACAAGTTCTTTTGCCAACTTTTCTTTTTCTGGTTCAAGGGCTTTCAACTCTGCATCAATTTTTTGTTTGCAAATGGCATACTGCGCCCTTGCTTCATCAAAAGAACGCTTTGTTTTGTTAAATTCGGAAAGAATGTGATTGATCCTTTCAGCACACTTTTGAAGCATCTTTTCCAAAATTCCAAGGTTAGACATAACCTTCCCTTTGAGTGAGGAAAGTTTTTCAAGGTCATCCATGCTTGCATTCTCTATGTTTGTCGCAAGCATTTCGTCCATTTTGTCTTTGTTTAATTGATATTTGCTTTTTATCTCTTCAATATCCTTCAACAATTTGTTTGCTTCTGTTTCAAGTTCGGTGGATCGTGTTTGCGATTTTTTTGCAATAGCCGACAACTCTGTCGCCTTCTTTCTGTATGGGCTGTTGACAATTTTTTGCTCCACTTTGTAAAGTTCAGCATCCAAATTTTGATATTTAAGTAATTTTTCGATGTTCATTCTTTTCTCCTAATTTTTTGACCAAACTCTCGCTTGGTTAATTATATTCTATCACCACTCCACAAAATCTGCAAGTTTTTTGCTACGATTTGGATGTTTAAGTTTTCGAAGTGCTTTTGCTTCAATTTGGCGAATACGCTCTCTGGTGACCGAAAATTCTCGCCCAACTTCTTCCAATGTCTTTTGTCTTCCATCAAGAAGTCCATATCTTTGACGAATGACCTCTTGCTCACGCGGAGTCAAAGTGTCAATCACAGCAAGAAGTTGCTCCCTTAAAAGCATCTGAGATGCACTGTCCACAGGCGATTTTGCCGTTTCGTCAACTATGACATCTGCCATTTTGCCGTCATCTTCTTCTCCCATTGGAGTTTCAAGTGAAATCGGGTCTTGCGCTGTGCGCTGAATTTCCATGACTTTTGCCACTGTTAAACCAAGTTCATTTGCAATCTCTTCAATGGTCGGTTCTCTTCCAAGTTTTTGCATGAGTGCACGAACAACTTTGACATATTTGTTGATTGTTTCCACCATGTGAACAGGAATTCTTATCGTTCTTGACTGGTCAGCCATGGCGCGTGTGATTGCCTGTCTTATCCACCAAGTTGCATAGGTGGAGAATTTGAAACCTTTTGAGTAATCAAACTTGTCCACCGCACGAAGAAGTCCCATGTTGCCCTCTTGAATAAGGTCAAGAAAAGACATAGATGTTTTGCCAACATATTTTTTTGCAACGCTGACAACAAGTCTGAGATTGGCTTCGCACAGTTTTGACTTGGCGTATTCATCTCCTTCCATTGCTTTTCTGGCGCAATCGCGTTCTTCTTCTGCGGAGAGAAGTGGCACTCTGCCGATGTCTTTGAGATACATCTTCACAGGGTCATCAATCGTTGGCGACATAACAAGGTCTGAAAAATTGTCTTTATAAATATCTTCTTCGGTGGTTTTGATAATCTTAACTTTTCGTTTTTTCAAAGTTTCCAAAAATTTCTCGACCTTCGAAGCATCTTCGCCAACTTTAAACAGTGAAAAATAGACATCTTCCTCGTTGATTGAGCCTTTTTTCATGGCAAGAGCAAGAAGTTTGTCATATACGATTTTGATTTTATCTAATTCTTTCTTATCTTCTGACATTAAATTCCTCCAAACTTTTATTTTTTAGTTGTATCGCAATTCTTCCCAAGTTTCTTGCAATTTCTGTTCGACGGTCAAGGTCGGCACAGTTGCGATATTCTTCATTCAAATTTGACTGCATTTGCTTCAATTTTTGCTCTGCAATTTTCCACAAACACTCTTGAAAATATTTTTCTGAATCTTTTTCGTAACTTGCGAAATTGAAATTTACAATCTCCATCAAAAGCGTGTCGTCGTTTGCCCCGTCTATGTCGTATACCGCAGAAAGAGGCTTGTTTTCTTTAATTATATCCAGATACTTCGAAAATTCACTCAAAAGTTTTGAATAATCAATATTTTTATCTACATAATCGCATTTGTGTAGAAGCGACGCCAAAACAAACTTTATCGCCTTTTCATCTCCGTTCTCGATTGTGTGGACAGGAATTTTTGTGGCAATCTTGCTTTGTGGTTGTTGCCTTTCCGAATTTATCTCTCGCCTTAAAATGTCAAGCGGTATTTTTGTGAGGTCACGCACTTTTTCAAGATATGGCTCAAACAGTGTTGGGCTTTCAAGTTTTTTTATTTCACTCAAAACTTCTTTGACAAACCTTCCTTTCTCTTCCGCTCGCGAAAGATTGTGTTTGCTTTGATGATATTCAATCAAAAAGTCCATGTATGGCTCTGCGCTTTCAATCATGCTTTCCAACTTATCTCGACCCAAATTTTGCAACACTTCATCTGGGTCTTTTCCGCCACTGAGTTTGACAACTTTCAAGTTGACATTTTCATTTCGAAACATTTCAATCGCACGAAGCGTTGCTTTCACTCCTGCTTGATCGTTATCAAAACAAAGATAGATGTTTTCGTTATATCTTTTCAATTCTTTGACATGGTCTTTTGTCAGTGATGTTCCCATGCATGCCACCGTGCATTTGAAACCCGCTTTGTGCATGGCAATGACATCCATCTGACCTTCCACAAGAATGATTTTGTCCAAAAGTTGCTGCTGTTTTTGCGCTTTCAAGATGTTTATCCCAAAAACAACTCGCCCTTTTTGAAAAACTATCGTTTCTGCGGTGTTTTTATATTTTGCAAAATCAGTTTTTTCAAGCGCTCTGGCACTGAAACCAATACACTCATTGAGATTGTTGAAAATTGGAAAAACCAACCGTCCTGCAAGCACATCAAAAAGATGATTGTTCTTTTTTCCGCAAACACCCGCTTCAAGCATTTCTTCTTCGGTGAAGCCTTTCGATTTCAAATATTCAACAATATCCGTCCAATTTTTTGAATATCCAATCTTGAAATCTTCAAGTTCGCGTCGCGTGAATTTTCTTTGCTTGACATAATCTTGCGCTGTTTTGGCATCGTTGCCATACAAGTTGTCCATATAATGCTTATAGGCAAAATCCAGCACATTCAAAACACGAGTTTTCAAATCTCTGTTTTGCTTTTGAACTTCTGTGAATTCTGGAACTTCCATGCCCGCGCGTTCTGCCAAGATTTTGACGGCATCTCTGAAATCAACATTTTCCATTTTTTCAACAAAGGAAATGACATCGCCTGACTCTTTGCAACCAAAACAATGATAAATGCCGTCTTCTTCGTTAATTGTGAAAGAAGGCGTCTTTTCACTATGAAACGGACAGCAAGCCCAAAATCGACTTCCCTTTCGCTCTAATTGAAGATAATTGGATGCGATTGAAACCAAGTCGTTTTTTCGTTTGAGTTCGCTTAAAAAGTCGGAATTCCATCCCCTGTTTTCTTGCAAATTTTTCTCCTAATTCTTTTTCGAAAAAATTGTGAAAGTCATTCAAAAACTATTATACAACAAAAATTCAAAAAATCCTTTAATTTTGGTGAAAAAATTTATAAAATAATATCTAAATATCCTATTTCAGAACAAAATCAGCCTGTCATACGCTTTTTCGCTTGCAATTTCACCATTTTTTATCGGAAAAATTATATTTTTTATGCGATATATAAATCAAATTTTTCAACTTTGACAAAAAAAGAAGAAGATTAAATCTTCTTTCTTTTTATTTAACTCTGTCTTCCTTCATAACCGGATTGGCAACTTTGGAACAATACTTCTTAAATTTTTTGTCATATGCTTCATGACCTTGGTCTTCATCTCCCAGATTTATCGGTCTTCTTGCCCTTGCCAAATTGTATGCCACACCTTTGATGCAAGTGTCAAAATATGGAAGGTTATATTCCTGCATTGTTTCAATCACCATATCTTTGAACAACTTATAATTTTCTTCATCTGTCAAATCAACGACATTTTCAGATGTTCTGATTTTGCAACGATATTCCTTAAAGAAATTGTCTTGTGCCATTCCCTGCAAATCAACCGAAGTTATCTGCCTGTCTTGCTTGAACCTGTTGAGCACACTTTTCACTTGATATAGTTCTGTCGAATCTTGTTTTGAAAGATAACCACTTTTTTGCAAACTGTCTACCAATGCGAAACATGTTTTGACATGCAAAGGCATGATGGCATAATAGTTGACAGGAAAAATTCCGTCTTTGTCTGATATCTTAAAAGCCTTATTCAATTTTTTCAGTCTGCCATAAAATTCTTCTGCCACGGACTTGTCTTCATCTTTGATTTTTTCTTTGTTTTCGCTGTCTTTGATGTGGTTTAATGCTTCTCTCACTCTGCATCGATACACTTCGCTATCGCCAAAATTTATAGTGTGAAGAATTGGTCTGTGCTCATTGAGAAACTTCTTGACAGACTTATTCTTCATTATGAAGAGCGGATTGCTTTTTGTTTCTTTTGTCATTTCGTTTTCCAAATTGGAAAACAAAGTTTGAATGGCATTGCAGAAGTTGTTGAAATCGTCTTCCTTAGGCTTTTTTGGAATGATTTTGTCAAACTTGCCAACATATCTGTCCACCAAATCACAATATGCCATCAAAAGCAAACTTTGATTTTTTCCGTTGCTTTTGCTGAATGTTTTGTTAATAAACAAATTGCCGTCAAATTTATTTGGCATAAAACCTTTTTCTTTCATAGCTTTGTTTACTGCCAAACTTATACGATCTTTGAAATCAAATGACATGCTTGTCAAGTCAATGTATGTCACATTGCCATAAAACTTTGGAAATTTTTCAGCAATAACTTTTGCGTAAGCCGTCCAAATATCTTCCGACTTTTCAAAAACGGTGCTTTCGTCCAAAATGTGTTCATTGAAAAACTTGTTGACAATTCCGATAGGATTGTTTAACATCAAGTCCAACTTTTTCACATATTTTGAAATTGACTCTGGGTCGTTTGCGTGATAACTTTTCGCAATGCCCAAAGCAAGATCGTTCAATGTTTCATAATCACCATTAACCAACCTTTGATATAGGTCAAGCAACAATTCGTCCTTCGACTTTGTTAAATCAAACTTCTTCTCTTTGCGGTTAGACAACCAAAATTTAAAAATTTCATCCACTTCACTGTTTTGTTTCATATTCTTTCACTCCTTTAACGAAAACATTTTATCACCTTTAAAGCGCTTTGTCAATGGCAAAATAAAAAAAATCTCACAAAATTTTTGTGAGATTTCGCATATACAATTTGAGAGATTTAGTAGACATCTCTCTCTTCTGCTTGCTTTTTGTCTTCAATCTCAACAACAAGCGCTTCTGTGGTGAGAAGTGTTGCAGAAACTGAGGCTGCATTTTGAAGTGCCGAACGCGAAACTTTTGTTGGGTCAAGAATGCCTTTTTTAATCATATCTCCGTATTCGTTGTTCAGTGCGTCAAAGCCATATGCTGATTTGTCAAGGTTTTCATAGATTTTGTTGACAACAACTCCGCCGTCAATGCCCGCATTTGTGGCAATCTGACGCACAGGCTCTTCCACTGCACGAAGCACAATCATTGCCCCTGTCTTTTCGTCGCCCTGCAAACTGTCCACAAGTTTTTTGATTGCCGTTGTGGTTTTCAAAAGTGCAACCCCACCGCCTGGAACCACGCCTTCCTCTGATGCCGCTTTGGTTGCCGAAAGCGCGTCTTCAATTCTGAGTTTTTTCTCTTTCATTTCAACTTCTGTTGCCGCGCCCACCTTTATCACTGCCACTCCACCAGAGAGTTTGGCAAGACGCTCAGAAAGTTTTTCTTTGTCATAGTCGCTTGTTGTCACTTTGATTTGGTCTTTGATTTGCTTAATTCTTCCCTTTATGTCGGCAGAATTGCCAGCACCTTCCACAATCGTGGTGGTGTCCTTATCCACTTTAACCGTCTTTGCACGCCCAAGATTTTCAAGCGTCAAAGTTTTGAAGTCAATTCCAAGTTCGCTTGAAACAAATGTTCCCCCTGTCAAAATGGCAATATCTTCAAGCATTGCCTTCCTCTTATCTCCAAAACTTGGTGCTTTAACTGCCACAACATTAAGAGAGCCACGAAGTTTGTTCAAAATCAATGCAGTGAGCGCTTCACCTTCCACATCATCCGCAATGATAAGAAGTTTTCCGCCAACTTTGACAATCTGTTCCAAAATTGGCAAAATTTCATTCAGAGTGGAAATTTTGTTGTCGGTGATGAGAATGTATGGATTGTCAATTTCTGCAATCATTTTCTCGGTGTTGGTGGACATATATGGTGAAAGATACCCACGGTCAAACTGCATGCCTTCCACAACAGAAAGTTCTGTCTGCATTGTCTGCGCTTCTTCAACAGTTATAACTCCATCACTTCCAACTTTTTCCATTGCCTGTGCGATGAGTTTTCCAATCTCTTCGTCACCAGCGGAAATGCTTGCAACTTGTTCAATGTCTTTCGAACTTGTGACAGGTTTGGAAAGTTTTTTAAGTTCTTCCACGGCAACATCAACCGCTTTGAAAATTCCTTTTTTTAAAATAATTGGGTTCGCCCCTGCCGTAAAATTTTTCAGTCCTTCACGAATGATTGCTTGTGCCAATACGCACGCAGTGGTTGTGCCATCACCTGCAACATCATTGGTCTTGACCGAAACTTCTTTGATAAGTTCCGCGCCCAAATTTTCGAACGGGTCAACAAGTTCAATCTCTTTGGCGATTGTCACACCGTCGTTGGTGATGAGTGGTGTGGCAAACTTCTTTCCAAGCACAACATTTCGTCCCTTTGGACCCAATGTAATCTTCACGGTGTCAGCAAGTTTATTAACCCCGATTTCCAAACTTTTGCGGGCTTCTTCGCCCTGTTTAATCATCTTTGACATATCTACTCCCCCTTTATTTCTCCAAAACAGCCAGAATGTCTGTTTGTTTCATGACAATATATTTCTTTCCATCAAGTGAAAATTCGGTGCCACTATACTTGGCATAAAGCACTTCTTGACCGACCGAAAGTTCCATTTTGACTTCCTTTCCGTCCACCATTCCACCCTTTCCAACGGCAACAACAGTGGCAATTTGCGATTTTTCTTGCGAAGCAGTTGGCAAGATAATTCCGCTTTTTGTTTCTTTTTCGGCTTCCTTAGGCAGAAGCACAACTCTGTCGAACAATGGTTTAATTTTCATAAATCCCTCCCAATCAATTTTGTTTTGCATTTATTTATAACAATTTTTTTTGCGAATTCCTTTAAATTTTGCAAAAGTTTTCACACATTTATTTTAGAATAAATCATGCAAAAAAGTAAAGTTTTTATGCCACAAAAAAATAAAAATCGACAAGATTTTTGTCGACTTTTTATTTGTAAATTCAGCTTTTTCATTTAAACCATTTGTTTTTTTCTTTCACATGTTTACATTCCATTTTTCGAACAAGTGGCTTTCTTTTGCCAACTTTTCTTTTTCCCAAAAGAAAAGTAGGTTACATTTTTTCAACACTGTCAATTCCAAGCGTCCACAATGCTTTTTCAAGGCATTTTTTAACCAAAACGCAGAGCGCAAGAAGGCTGTTCTTCTTTTTCTGGTCATTTTCTGTCAAAATTTTATGGTTGTTATATAAAGTTGAAAATGCGCTGGCAAGGTCGAAGGTTGAAAGACAGAGCGAATTCAAAGAATAGGCGTCATATGAGATTTGATATGACGAATTAAGTCGCAAAATTGCAAGGACAATGTTACGCTCTTCAACCGAACTGATTTCAACTTTACCATTTTCGAAATTTGCCTTGTTCAAAATGGAATTTATGCGCGCAATGGTATATTGGATATATGGACCTGTCTTTCCATCAAAAGAAAGGAATTTGTCAAGGTCAAAGACATAGTCTTTTGCCACAGTGTTGGAAAGGTCGCCAAACTTCATCGCCCCCACACCAATTTTTCGTGCAAGTTCATCATCCCCAACAATGCCGTTTGACGCAAGTTTTTTCTCCGCCTTGTCAACCAAAAGCCCAATCACTTCTTTCAAACGAACAACCCCGCCCGCACGAGTTTTGAAAGGCTTGCCGTCTGCACCATTCATCGTTCCAAATGAAACATGCTTAAGTTCTTGTTTCTCTGGTGAAATACCCGCAAGTTTACAACATCTGAACACTTGCTCAAAGTGAGTGGACTGGCGATTGTCCGTCACATAGACAATTTCGTCTGGAGCAAAATCACGATTGCGCATCAAAATGGTGGCAATGTCTGTTGTGGCATAAAGGTCACCACCATTATATTTTTTCAAAATTGCCGGTGGCATTGGGTTTTTGTATCGTTGCGGTTCATCTTCACTCTTTTTTGGAATTGGAATATGCTCGCCTTCTCGTGCAACATTCACAACAAGCGCTCCATCACTTTCATGTGCCAAACCCTTATCGACAAAAATCTTGACCGTTTCATCAATGAAAGGAAAAGCGTCGCTTTCGCCATAATAGAAATCAAAAGTTGCGTTCAGAAGTTGATAGTTCTTCTCAATTTCTTTGACAGAAAGTTCTCTAATCTTTTTATATATTGTGTGATACGGCTCTTTGTGTTGCTGAATGTAAAGCGTGAACGCGTCTGCCTCCGCCTTAAATTTTTCATCAACATCTTTGCGCTTGCTTGCCTTTGGATATTCTTCATTAAGCACATCCAAAGTGACATTTTTTATTGAAATTTTATCAAAATCAATAATTTTTTCACTTTTTTGAGCATTTTTTTCGATTTTTTGCTCATTTTTTTGTGTTTTAAAAAATTCGTCAAGATATCCGTCTTCTTTAAGTTGCAGAATTGTCAGCCCCATTTGCAAGCCCCAATCACCCAAGTGCACATCGGCAAGCACACGGTCACCAAGCGCAACATGCAAACGCTTCAACGCTTCGCCAACAATCGGAGAACGCAAATGCCCAACATGAAGTTCTTTCGCCACATTTGCTCCACCATAGTCAAAGAAAATCAGACGCGGATTTTTCACTTGTTCCAAGCCCAAGTTTGCGTCAGCAGAGATTTCATTGCAAAATTTTGACAAACACTTGTCACTGACAGTGACATTGATAAACCCTGGCATAACAGCAGAAAATTGAAAAGCATCGTTAATTTTGATGTTTTTGACAATTTTTTCTGCCAAATCAATCGGCTTTTCGCCAACCTTTTTGGCAAGAGTCATTGCCAGATTGCATTGATAATCGCAAAGTTCTGGACGGTTGGAAAAAGTGACGAAAACATTTTCGTCATCCAACCCCAAACCCGTCACTGCTTCTTTAAGCAAACTCGTAATTTCATTTTTTATGTTCATAATCTTCTCCTTAATGCACGGTCACTATCTTGCAAAGATTAATCTCTTCCAAAAATATCTCTCGAATAAACTTTATCTTTTACATCACTTAAATTTTCATCAACTCGATTTGCAACAATGATGTTACAAACACTTTTGAATGAACTTAAATTGTCAACTATCTGACAATTTTTTATATCAATTTTCTTTACCGTTGGCTCATAAATCACCACTTTACGCTTTTTTGATAGACGCTTTATAACTCCAAAAATCGCGCTGGCACGACAGTTGTCCGAATTAGACTTCATAATAAGTCTATACACACCAATTACATCTGACTTCTTGGTTTTTCTGATTAAATCATCTGCAATAAAATTTTTTCTGACATCATTACTTTCCACCACCGCACGAACCAACCTGTTTGGAACATTTTTAAAATTGGCATAAAGTTGTTTTGTATCTTTTGGAAAACAATATCCGCCATAACCAAAAGACGGATTGTTATAATGATTTCCAATTCTCGAATCTGCACACATCCCAGAAATTATATCTTGCGCACACAGGTTGTTCAATATTGCAAAATTGTCTAGTTCGTTGATATATGCAACACGCATTGCAAGATATGTATTAGAAAAAAGTTTGACCGATTCTGCTTCTTTACAGCCCATTATTAGAATTGGGACATCTTTTTTTATTGCACCTTCAATCATGAGATTTGCAAATTCTTCTGCCACCTTTTTTTCTAATTTATCGCACCCTACAATCACTCGCGAAGGATATAGATTGTCATAAAGCGCATTCCCCTCTCTCAAAAATTCAGGTGAAAACAAGATATTCGCATTTTCATACTCATTTTTGAGAGAATCGACATATCCGATTGGAATTGTGGATTTGATAACTATCACCGCGTCTTTGTTTACCGTTAAAACTTTTTCAATCACTGAGTGAACACTGCTTGTGTCAAAAAAATTCTTTTTGTCATCAAAATTGGTTGGTGTGGCTATGATTACAAAATCTGCTTCTTGCAAAAATTTGTCATCTGAAATTTTTGCAACAAAATTTAATTTTTTATCCGCCAAGTATTCGCTTATTAGTTTGTCAACAATCGGTGATTTTCTGCTGTTAAGCATGTTTACCCTGTCAGCGTTGACATCAAAACCAACGACTTCATTTTTTTGCGCTAAAAGCAAAGCATTCGAAAGTCCCACATAACCAAGTCCATATACAACAATTTTCTTTTTCATCTTCTTATTCCTTTTGAGAAAGGATAACACAAACGAAAAAAAAAGTCAAAGATATGAAAAACATACAAATTTTTTTTGAATTTTTTTTTAATTTTGGTAAAATTATGTAAGGAGTTAAATTTATGATAAAAGACATGATTTCAATTATTGTTCCATGTTGGAATGTTTCAAAATTTTTGCCAGATTGTTTCAAATGTTTGAATGCACAAAAGTATCAAAATGTGGAGATTATTTTTGTCAATGATGGTTCAACGGATGACACATTGATAAATTTGGAAAAATATTGCTCTGGTAAAGAGAATTGCAGAATAATAAATCAGCAAAATCAAGGCGTAAGTTCAGCACGCAACACTGGACTTGCTGACGCAAAGGGCGAATTTATCTATTTTTTTGACCCTGATGATGCTTTTCATCCAAGCCTACTCACTCGATTACACCAACAAATTCAGAACTATGACATTTCAATATGTGATTATAAAACTGTCAATGAAAATTTTAAATTTTCAAATGTTAAATCCAAGAGAAAACATAAAGCTAAAATCTTTAATGATACGGAAAACCTTTTAGTGCAACTGTTGAGCAGCAAACTTTTTCGAAATATTGTTTGGAACAAACTTTATCGTCATTCACTTTTGAAGAAAATGAAAAATTATCCAAATGTTTTTGACGGGAGAATCATGTATGGCAGTGATTTGGCTTATAATGTTGAATATCTTTCTTTTTGCAAAAACGCCATTTATTTGAAAGAAAAACTATATTATTACCGCTCACGAAAAAACAGTATTGTCCACACCAAATTTAAAACAAAACTGTTATCAATTTTCTATGGTCACGAAAACAATCTGAAAATTTGTGAAAAATATGACAGAGCCCTGCAATATGCAAAAGCGTCAATATGCATTTCATGTGTAGAAATGCTCTTTCGAATCTACGCCAGCGACTACGCAGACAAAGAGATTATTCAGAAACTTTTCGATGGAATGAAGTCTAATATGAAAAGTTTAAAAAAATCTAAAAAAATACAGCGATATAAAAGATGGACAATCCCGCTTGTTCCACCAATTTTGAAAATCTTGCTAAACAAAAGACTAAAATAATAAAAAACAGTAATTTTACTGTTTTTTCTTTGATCTCTTATTCTTATTCATAACGAAAAAGTTTGTCTTTTTGTTGGAATATAAGATGAGTATCAGAGAAGCGAATAGTATGATTGAAACAATCAGTGCAAAAACCATCCACCCCTGTGAAATCTCCAAACCGAAAAAGTCTAGTTTGAGAGAATAGTTTTCCGTCAAAATTTCGATGATGTTGCTGTCTGCTGGAACTTTGCTTAACATATTGTCCAGCACTCCACGCAAGAAATAGTTTTTAAATAACCCTGTGGAATATGTTCCAAACACAAAACAACCGAGATATTGAACACCACTTGGAAGCATGCTGAACGGCATGTATGCACCAATCAAGAAACCGATGACTGTGCTGTAAACACCATTGATTGCCGACAACGAACTCACCGTTTTAATCACACCGCAAATCAGCACAATGAAGAAAGCCGAACATATGCACGCCAAGATTGTTATTCCCAAAATTGACAAAACATCAACAAAATTTAAGAAAAACCCGCCTGTGCAAGCAAGATATACAAGAGAAAGTGCAAGCACAATCAAGCATATTAAAAATGTTATCAAAAATGTGGAGATGATGTAACTTGCATATATCACCCATCGTTTGATTGGTGACGCCAACATGTCGTTCAGATGTCCCGTTTGTCTATCTCTGACCATGCTGGAATTGGCGTTCACTGCAACTGTCAGACAAGACACGCCCATAACACCTGAAATCATCCAATTATTTATCAACGCACTGACATCTGCTCTTGTCAAAGAGTCTTGCAAGCCATAACTTTCCAGCATACTTGTGATTGAATCCACTTGCAATTCGCCCAAGAAAAGAATGTATAACAAAAGAACTATGATTGGTGCAAGCACAGAGAAAAAGACATTCATTTTGTCTTTTAAATATAACTTTATGTTCCGTTTAACAAGAACATAGAGTGAAAGCCACAGATTGCTTTTTGTTTTCATTGATTTCTCCCTTCTTCATTTTCAGCTTGAACAAAATTTTTTCCGGTGATATTCAAAAAGACATCATCCATATCTCCTTTCACAACTTCAAAATCGGTCAAATAATTGTCATATTTTTTTATTATCTCTTTCGCTTCTTCACTGTTTTTGATTTTGATGAGATAGTGGTCTGCGTTGTATTTTATCTCCTGCTTTATCTTCTTTTCAAATTCTTCGTTTTTAGGCATGTAAGCCTTGATGTAATCGCTGGAAAATTGATTTTTCAAATTGTGCGGAGTGTCGTTTGCAACAATATGTCCCGCGTCAATCATAACAACGCGATCTGCCTTGTTTGCTTCTTCCATATAATGCGTGGTCAAAAAGACTGTCATATTTCGCGAAACACGCAAACTTTCAATCAAGTCCCATATCTTCATACGCGTTTGCGGGTCAAGCCCCGTGGTCGGTTCGTCCAAAATTAAAATTTTTGGCAAATTGATAAGCCCGCGTGCTATATCCACCCTTCTTTTCTGTCCACCGCTTAAATTTCTGAATGGCTTTTTGAGGATTTTACCTAAATCAAAAAGTTCGGTCAAGAAATCAAGTCTTTCTTTGAGTTCCTTTCCTTTAAGCCCATAAAAGCCCGCCCTTATCATCAAATTTTCTTTAACCGAAAGAGATGTGTCCAATGTCGAGTTTTGAAAAACCACTCCGATGAGATGTTTGATTTTGTCTGAATCTTTATCCAAGTTCATTCCGTCGACATAAACCTGTCCACTGTCTTTTTTCAAAATGGAACAAATTATGTTGATTGTTGTGGATTTGCCCGCTCCGTTAAGACCCAAAAAAGCAAACAAACTGCCTTCTTTCACATCAAAAGAAATGTCATCAACTGCTTTGACATCGCCATAATATTTTTTTAAATTGCGTATTTCCAAAATGTTGTTCATGACAACATTATACCACACTGAATTGTTAAAAATAAAACAAATTATAATAAATATATCATATTTTTGATAATAAACTTGCAAAAATCGACAAAATGTTGTATATTAAAAATGGAGGAAAAATATGAGTTGGTTCTGGAAAACAAAGGACAAGAAGAAAAACAAAGAAAAAGAAGCGCAAACTTCTGAAAAATCGAGCAATAAAATATCTGAGACAACTGTCAAAAAGAATGTTGCCAACGAAGCGAAAGTTCAAAAATCGAAAAACACACAAAGTGACACAGAACAAAACAAAAAGGCACTATATCGGGTTGTCTATGACAAAAAGAGCAAACTTTGGCTTATCAAAAGAGATGGTGCAAAAAGAGTTATCGCCACCTTTTCCACCAAAGAAAGTGCGTTGGTTCGGGTTAAAGAACTTTCTCAATCCAACAATTTGAGTTATATTGTTCACAAAAAAGACGGAAAATTTCAAAAAAAATAAATCGTTAAAAATAATTCTTTGTTTATTTATTGATAATTTCTTCATAAAAACATCAAAAAAACGGCATTTTTTCACTAAAAAATATCGCAAAATGCAAAAAATCAAAAAAGGAATTGATTTTTTACAATTCCTTTTTTTAATTTAATTCTTCTATATCTTCAAGTCCGATCACTTCAATTTGTGATGTGACAATTTTCAGCATGTGAATTTGCTCCTGCTTTAACTGCATTCTTCTCAAAAAGAAAGAGTCGATTGCTTCCCAAAGGAAAACCCATGTGCCAACTTCAAGAACAATGTCAAGATAGGTGTTCGGGAAATAGGAATATGAAAGAATTAACACTGAAATAAAAATCAACCCAACAAGAAACATCGCCAAACAAAAAATTGAGTTTCTTCTTTTTTCCGTTTTAACTTCATTATAATCTTTTTTAAATTTGTTGCGAATTGCATTTTTAACTTCGTCTTTGTTCATGTCTTTGGATGTGTATAGTTTTATTCTCACATCGCTTTTTGTTGGAACATATCGCGTTTCGCGAGAGATGTAGTCCCCAAGTTCTTCATTGAGTTTTTCGTTGCTGTCATAGTCATAAGCAGAAAAAATTTGGTCTTTATTTATTGCTTTAACGGAAACAACAACATTTCCGTCACTGTCATAAATGAAATCTTCTTCATTTGTAATTTTTCTGTCCGCCTTTCGCATCTTTTTTGAAATAAACATCTTCCACCCCCTAACAATTTGCCGTGACAACCACATCTGCGCCTGTGCCAAGCACATTTTTTATTATCACATCGCCGAACTTCACTGATTTCAAACGCAGTTTTTCAATTTCTTTGATACAATCAAAAATCATAGATTTTGGAATTGGAACAGTTGTTTTGCAAGACTTAACTCCATCTTCTGTCTTCACAGAAGTTGTCACAATCCGCTTTGGGCAAGTGATTTCTTCTTTGACAAAAACAACCCCGCGATTGCATCCGTTTCCAGAAACTTCAATATTTTCGCCGTCAACTTTGACGGTTAAGTTGCACCCCAATGGGCACATTATACAAATCATCTCTCTTGTCATTTTTCACCTCACTCAATTTCCAAAACGATTTCACCGGTCGCCCCACTTTTGTCGAAAGAGAAATTCATCATCTCGCCCGGCACACCTGCCAAAACAAACTTTTTGCCCAAGATGTTTGCTCCGCACTTTGCAACAAGCGTTTTTCGAACAATTTTGTTCTTTAAGCGGAATTTAATTTCCACTTGCCCGCTTCCTTCGTATATCATGCTTGGAAGAACATAAGAGAAATCTTGCGAACACTTGATTTGAATTGGTTTAGCGTGCTCTGGAAGTTTTCCTTGTGCAAACAAACTTGCAAACTTGCCCGCTTGTTCCGCTTCCAACGCCACATTGTCCACCAAATCATGCACATGCAGAATATTTCCGCACGAAAACAGCCACGACTTGTCTGTTTGATAGAACTCATTGACAATGGCACCGTTGGTGATGCGAGATTTCTCCACAAAACTTGCCATTTCCATTTCTGGAATAAGTCCCACGGAAAGCACCACTGTGTCGCACTTTTGAAATTTCTTTGTGCTTTCAATCGGTTGCATATTTTCGTCAACTTGACCATAAAACACGCCTTCCACTCTGTTTTCGCCGACAATTTCAAAAATTGTGGTGTTATAAAGAAGTGGAATGTCAAAATCTTCCAAACACTGCATTATGTTTCGCCTAAGCCCCGAACTTGTGCTGTTAATTTCCAAGACTGCATGAACTTTTGCGCCTTCCAAAGTGAGTCGACGCGCCATAATCAAGCCGATGTCACCGCTTCCCAAAATGACAACATCTTTTCCAACCATTTTGCCGTCAATGTTGACCATTTTTTGTGCCGTTCCTGCCGTCAACACTCCCGCCGGACGCGTTCCGCAAAGAGAGATGTTGCCCGCCGTTCGCTCTCGGCAACCCATTGCCAAAACCACCGCTTTTGCTTCAATCGTTTCCACACCAAGCGCGCCCATAACTTCCACTTTTCTGTCGTCAATCTTTGTCACCAAAGTTGAGAGAGCAACTGTGATGTTTTTATCTTTTTCGACAAGTTCTCTGAACCTATGCGCAAACTCCGGCCCGGTCAATTCTTCTTTGAAAAAGTGAAGCCCAAAGCCATTGTGTATGCACTGATTCAAAATTCCGCCCAAAACTTCATCTCGTTCAATCAACATCACTTTGCTTCCGTTTTTCGATGCCGAAAGTGCCGCCGACATTCCAGCAGGACCACCGCCAATCACAAGCACATCTGTTTTAATCATGACTTCCCTCCCGCAAATCACAAAGCGCCACTTCGCTCCCGCGATTTTCCTTTTTGACTTTTTCGTATGCAATGCCTCGTTCCTGAAAGATTGTCTTCACAACCTTTGTGAAACAAAAGCCACCTTGACATCTTCCCATGCCGGCATTTGTTCGGCGTTTGATTCCGTCAACAGAAGAAATTTTGAGTGGTCGACGCAATGCGTTCAACACATCGCCTTTTGTGATATGTTCGCACTTGCAGACAATTTCGCGATAGTTTTCATCCGTTTTCAAAAGTTGCTGTTGTGTTTGGCTGTCCATATCCTTGAACATGACATACGGTTCAACCTTTTTCAAGTTTTCCTTTTCGGTCAAATCGAAATTCAAAAGTTTGCAAACATATTCCGCGATTGCTGGGGCAGAAGAAAGTCCAGGCGAGCATATTCCCGCAAGGTTGATCACTCCGTCCACTTTTTTCGATTTTTCAACAACAAAATCATCGCCACAAATCACGCGCACACCAGCAAACTGCCTTATCGCTTGGCGGAAATTGACATCTTTGATGATGTTCCCAGCGCGTTGTTTGATTGTTTCCAATCCAAGCCTTGTCACTTCTGTGGTGGTGGAACTCTCTTCGCTGGTCGGACCAATCAAGAAATTTCCGTCGACTGTTGGCGTGACAAGCACACCTTTTCCTGCCGATGTTGGCAGTGGAAAGACTGTGCAAGGAACATCAAGCCCGCAAACCTTGTCAAAGACAAAATATTCTCCGCGTCTGAACTGCAACTTTTTCCTTTCACTTCCCAAAATCTTGGCAACTTGGTTATATCCCGCCCCTGCGCTGTTGACAATGCTCTTGCAATGATAAACATTTTTTGCCGTCTTAACTTCAAAAACGCCGTCAACTTTTTTCACTTCCAACAAATCTTCTTCCAACGCCACATCGCCACCGTTTATCATTCCTTCTTCGGTGAGAGCAACAGTGAGAAGATATGGGCTGATGATATACGCGTCGCGCGCAAACAACGCCACAGAAATATTGTCGGCAATCTGTGGAATTTTGGCTTGAATTTGCTCTCTGTTCCACTTCTCCACACACACGCCGTTCTGTTTTCCCCGTTCAAGCAACGCGTCAATCTTCTGCTCGTCGTCGCCAACAACAAGCGCACCGCACTTTTTCAGCGGAACACCAAGCCGAGCGCACAAGTCTGGATATATTTGATTTCCGCGAACATTAAACTTTGCTTTCAAAGAGTTTGGCAAAGGGTCATAGCCCGCATGAATGAGTCCGCTGTTGGCTTTTGACGCGCCTGTTGCAACATCGCTTGCCTTGTCCAACATAAGACAAGATTTTCCAATACGCGTCATCTTGTTGAATATGCACGCACCAACAGCGCCCGCACCAACAATCATGCAATCATAAACTTTTTTCATTCATCCTCCATATCCTATATTTTAACGATTTCCCCACAAAGATGTCAAACAAAAAACATTGAAGATATCAAACAAAAAACATCTTTCAAACAAAAAAATCACGAACAAAATTCGTGACTTTTTTGTATATTTGAGTTTAGGATGTCATCATTTTCAATTTATGCGTTTTTTGCGCAAATATCAACTATTCTCCAACGCTTGCTTCATATTTCAAATAGAGCGTCATTTCGGATGTTATCACAGTGGCAGAGTCCACCGCTTCTTCAAAGTTGGCGTCAAGATAGAACCCAACAAATGTGTAGTCTTCAATGGTTGGCACCTCAATTTCGCTTAATGCTGTGCCATAGCCAAGCTCAATCTCTTGGCTTTCTTGCAAATCACCAAAGTTCAGTGTGACAGCGTATGTGTTCAGTGTCCAGCGCGAATAGAGAATGTGGTCTTGTGCAGTTGTCACGGTTGTGAGGTCAACAACTTCTGTTCCCCAATCGCCGTCTTGCGAGCCGTCCTTTGTCCACCAGCCAGCAAAGGAGTAGCCTTCGCGGGTTGGAGTTGGAAGAGTGCCATATTCTGAATCATATTCCACAATCATGCTTGGCAATGCGCTGTCGCCGCCAACTTCATCAGCCAACTGAACGGAAATGTTTCTCACATAAAGAGTTTCCCCTTCGGACCAACCACCATAGAACACAAAGTCTGTCCATATTACATTGCTTGGATCTCTTATATCTTCGGTTGCAGTGTATTCAAGAGTGAAAGTCTGCCATTCAGTTGTCACTTCGATATCAGTTCTTTCTCCACTTTGTCTACGAGCTCCAAAATAATTCCAAGTGTGCCCATCAACTGCGTCAGTTTTGATTTCAACTGTCCAACGATAAGTTTCGCCGACAGTAAGGAAAGGAAAACTAATATAAAATCCATAAGCAGATGAATTACTTCCCGAAACTTCAACCGCGGTTGCCTTAATCACCCATGTTCCATCTTCAAAATCTTGTTCAACGGTCATCACTCCGCCTGCGCCACTGTTTATAATAGTGTTATATGGAATTACCAACAAATTTTCGGTGTCAAAATTGACGACATATGTGTTTGCTGTCCAATTTGCATAGAGTGTGTGATTGCCGAGCATTGTGACAATGCTCTCTTCTGTGACCGCAGTTTCGCAAGTGGACTCCAAATACCACCCTTCAAAAGTGTAGCCTTCTCTTGTTGCTGTTGGAAGAGTGCCATAACTTTCCTGATAGACAATGTCCATGCTTTCTTGCGCAATTTCAATGCTGTCATCGTCCGCATTGCCGTCAAATGTCACCAGCCACTGCGTGATGAGTTCATATTTCAAATAAAGCGTCATGTCAGAAGTTATCTCTGTGTCCGCCTGTGCCACTTCTTCAAAGTCAGCGTCGAGATAGAAGCCTTTAAACTCATAGTATGTAATCTCCGGAGCTTCAATATCGCCCACCACAGAACCAGCATTGATGACAATGTCTTGGTTTTCTTGCAAGTCGTTTAAATTAATCGTGATTGTGTATGTGATGATGTCATATTTCAAGTAAAGCGTCATGTCAGATGAAATCGCTGTGCTTGATTCAACCGCTTCTTCAAAACCGGCGTCCAAATAAAAACCAGCAAACTCATAGTATGTAATTTCTGGAATTTCAATCTCGTCCAGCGTTGTGCCTTCATCAACAACAATCTCTTGGCTTTCTTGCAAGTCGCCAAAGTTGAGCGTGACGGTGTATTGCTTCTTCTGCGTCGCCAAAATCGGCACAACCACAATGATTGTGAGCAGGCACAATCCAGCCAAAACGATGAGAAAAGTTTGCAATGTTTTTGATTTTCTCTTTTTCGATTCAATTTGTTCGTCCATTTTTTTCTCCTTTTTTGATTTCAGTATGTTTTGACAAATTTATTTTAATACTTCCCCCCCGTGTCAAGCGATTTTGAAAAATTTTTGAAAAAATTTTTGCTTGACACGGGAAAAAGCGGTTGAAGATTGGAATGGTTGCCACAGTGACATTCGTTTTTTCTGACTTTTTGCCGTTTTTATATAAAAAATTGGTGTTTTTTGGAATTTTTTTTAAAATTGTTTTTTAAAACCGTTTTTTTATGTTATTATAAAAACAAGATGTGGCTTGATAAATAAACTTTGGAGAAGCCTATGAGAAGATTTGTTTTGGGTTTGGATGAAGGAACAACAAGTTTGCGTGCTGTTCTTTTTGATGTCGACAAACTTGAGATTATTGACAAAGAAAATAAAAAATTTAAACAATTCTATCCGCGCGACGGTTGGGTTGAACAAGACGCCGAAGAAATTTTTTCGAAAATTTTGACTGTTTCGAAAACTGTTTTGAAGAGAAACGCTGTCGACAAGTCCGAACTTTTGGGAATTGCCATCACAAATCAGCGCGAAACGGTGGTCGCGTGGGACAGAACAACGGGACAACCTGTCTATAACGCGATTGTCTGGCAATGTCGACGAACAACCGACATGATTCAACAACTTCCTGAAGATGTCAAAGCGAAAATTCAACAAAAAACCGGACTTATTGCAAATTCATATTTCAGCGCGTCAAAAATGGCGTGGATTTTGAAACATTGCCCAAAGGCTCGCGCTTTGGCAAAGAAAAATGAGTTGTGTTTTGGAACAATCGACAGTTTCCTTGCTTTTCGGTTGACAGAAAATCATGTCACCGACACCACAAACTCAAGTCGCACAATGCTTATGAACATCGACACTCTTGATTGGGACGACGAACTTCTTGCACTTTTCAATATCCCAAAATCATCTTTGCCAAAAATTTTGGCTTGCGACGGCGATTTTGGAATTGCAAAAGAACTTCTCGGTGCGCCGATTCTTTCAATGATTGGTGACCAACAGTCCAGCATGGTCGGACAAGGCAAGATTGAAAACGGCTCGTCAAAAGTCACCTTTGGCACAGGCGGTTTTGTGCTGACAAATGTCAAGAGAGAAAAATTTAAGACCAACCAAAGTCTGATTTTGACCGTCGCCCGAACGCTCGGCGGAAAAACGGACTATGCCGTGGAAGGAAGCATATACAGCGCTTGCAGTGCGCTTGATTGGCTTGGAAAACTTGGTATGTTTGAAGATGTTGCAAAAACAGCCAAAATGGCGCAGTCACTTCAAAGCAATGAGGGTGTCTATTTTGTCCCCGCTTTCACAGGGCTTGGAGCGCCGTATTGGAAAGACGATGTGCGCGCCTGCTTGGTGGGAATGACCTTTGACACAAAACAGGAACATATTGTCCGCGCCTGCCTTGAAAGCATGGCATACAACACCAAAGCACTTGTGGACGAAATGAAAAAAAATGGACAAAAGTTGCAAGATATCAGTGTGGATGGCGGTGGAAGTCAAAACGAATTTTTGCTTCAATTTCTGGCAGATATGCTTGGTCAAAACGTTGCAAAAAGCAAGGAAAGCGAAGCCACTGTCATGGGCACAATCTATGTGGCGATGATGAAATTGAAATTGCTGAATGAAGCTGATTTGAAAAAGATAACCAAAAGCAACAAAATTTACAAATCAAAAATAACCAAAAAAGAGCGTGCGCGCCTATATCAAGGTTGGCAAAAAGCAATAAAATTATTATAGGAGAAAATGATGGAAGAACAAAAAACAGTGAACAAAAAAGCGACGACGAAAACAACTTCGTCAAAACAAAAAACAGCAAAAGTGACGACATCAAAACAAAAGACAACCGCGACGAAAGCAACAGCAACAAAACAAAAAACAACAAAAAGTGCAACCACGAAAGCGAAAACTTCGTCTGCTTCCAGCAAAAAACCGAAAAGCATATCAACAACATCTGCAAAGGAAACCCCAAAAACGCCCCAAACGATAAAAATTTTGGGCTATCACAATTTGGAATTGTGCACCTATGTTTTTGACAATGTCAAAAATCCAAAAGCAGTTGTTTTGGTCATTCACGGCATGCAAGAACATGCTTTGAGATATGTTGATTTTGCCAACTTTTTGAATAAAAACGGATATGTTGTCGTGGCAAGCGACCTTCGTGGGCATGGACACACGATATCAAACAAAGAAGAGTATGGCCGTGGCGAAAAAGATATCTTCACAGAAACTTTGAAAGACCAGCACAATCTTTTGGATTATATTCACCAAACATACAAACTTCCAATCTATGTTTTTGGACATTCATATGGCTCGATGTTGACGCAAAACCTAATTCAGCAAACACCTTTGGTGGAAAAAGCGGTGATTTGTGGCACGGCTGATGGAAGCAGTATAATTTTCAAAGCAGGGAACTTTTTGTTGAAATTTATGTCCCCTTTCAAAAGGAAAGACAAGCGAAATGGCATTGAAGAAAAAATCAGCATAAAGGCTTATGGCAAAAAATTTAAAAACGCAAATTGGTTATCTCGCGATGAAAAAGTTTTTGAAAAATATAATCAAGATGAACTTTGTGGTGGTTCATTTCCATTCAGTTTCTATCGAAGCATGATGAAAAACATGACCAAAACGAACAACGGAATCAACAAGATTGGCAATAAAAAAATCTTCCTCATCTCTGGCACCTGCGACCCGGTCGGTGCAAATGGCAAACAAGTCCAAAAAATTTACAAACTATATCTCAAAAACAACATAGACGCAAAAATGAAACTATATGAAGGTGCAAGGCATGAACTTCTCAATGAAATAAACAAAGAAGAAGTTTATCAAGATGTTTTAAATTTCTTTGATGAATGAAAATGCTGTAATTAAAAAAATAATAAAGAAACGACCTATAACAAAAAAGCCTTAAAATCAAAAGAAATTATTAAAAATAGTTTGTATTTTGTCAAAAATTTAAACAAATTTGTTTAAAAATTTAAAAAACAACAAAAAAACAGTAAAAATTTCAAAAAAATAAGGAGAATTTATGATTGGGAGTTTATTATTAGGAATTTTCAGTATAATCTTTTGCTTGATTTTCTGTGTGGTCAGAGCAAAACAAGCAACGGTTTGGTCACTTATTCTCAAAACATTGGCATCAGTTTGCTTCATCTTGTGCGGAATTTACGCGGTCTATGAAATAGGTTCAAACACAATCAACTTGCTGATTATCGCTGGACTGATTATGGGACTTATCGGTGACATACTTCTTGACCTTAAAATTATGTATGCAGATGACGGCGATAAATATTTCGTCGCAGGAACAACATCTTTCATAGTTGGGCATATTTTCTACTTCGTTGGCGTGTTGCTATATAACAACTCCGTGCTCGCCGACCACCTGTTGTGGAATATCCTTGCATCTGTCGGCGTTGCGGTTGTGCTAACACTTGTCATCATGCTTTCGTCAAAGAAAATGGGTATGGACTTTGGCAAAATGCTGTGGCTTGTGATTATATATAGCTTCATTCTCACTTTCATGACTGCGTTCACAGTTTCAATCGCCATTTATGTTCCAATGTTCTGGATTTTTGCAAGCGGAATGATTGCTTTCTTCCTATCTGACCTTGTGCTTTCAATGCAATATTTCGGAGGAAGAACGGAAAAAATTTGGATTTATGTCAACCACTTTTTGTATTACGCCGCACAAATATTAATCGCTTTCTCAATCTTATATTTGGCAGTGTGATGAAGTATGCTTTTAAAAATCAGTAGAACATATCAATAATTTTTTCAGTTAAGTTTTCATAAAGCCATTTGGAAACAACTCCACTTTGAACAAAATTGCTTAAAGTTTCGTTCAAAAGAAAGTTGGAAAGTGCGTTGATGATGACATAAAAAATTATGAAAATGACCAAACCTTTAAAAACCCCAAGAATTCCACCAAAAATGCGGTTGTAAAATGTCAGTCCGCATTTTTTTATTGTTTTGTTTAAAATTGAACAGACAAGTTTGGTGAAAACAAAAAGAATAACAAAAATTGTGATGAAAGTTATCACTTTCAAAAGTAAATTCGTTATCGTTGGTGAAAGAATTTGTCCCGCCGTCATTTCGCCGTCAATGGTGAGATTGTCAATCACTTTGAGAAGCAAAAGATTGAACAAGAGTGCATATTCCGACTGAGAGAGCGCCGTCTGCAAATCTGCAAGATTGGAGAATGTGCCAGGAATTGCACCATTCAAAATCTGCGTTATCGTGTTTGAAAGTCCATTATATAGAAATTGTTGAAAAGTTGGCAAAAACAAATCACACAACTTCCAAGAAATTAGAATGATGACAAGCGTGCTGGCGAATGAAAAAATCATTGAGATAAATCCTTTGAAATATCCCCTGAAAAAATATAAGACTGAAAGCACCAGCAAAATATAGTCCATGCCAAATTTTTGACAGAGTGCTTGCTTTTTAATCAAATATGATGAAAATAAAAAATTAATAAAAAAATATCAAATTAAATAAATTTAAGAAAAAAATTAAAAAAGAATAAAAAAATATAAAAAATATAGAAAATTGACATTCAATCATAAATTACTGACAAAAAAATGTTTAAAAAAATATTAAAAAAATATTTTTTGTGTTTTTATATTATTTTTTATAATTTTTATATATTTTTTTTATAATTTTAAAAATTATTATATTTTTTGTTAAATATATTTTTTGTTAAAGTTTTATATAAAAAAATCTAAATAAAACCTGAAAAGAAAAACCCCTTGTTTAAGGGGTCAAAAGTTTTTCGAGTTTTTTGCATTTTTCTTTGCTCATTGGCGGAAGGTCTTTAAGACGATAGTTAATTCCAAGTTCGGCATATTTTTTCTTCGCCATGTCGTGATATGGAAGAAGTTCAATTTTTTCAATGTTTTGTAATTTTTCAGCAAATTCTTTCAACTTCAAAACGCTTTCTTTGCTGTCATTATAATTTGGCAAAATCACTTGTCTGAGCCACATCTTTTTGTTTTTCTCTTGACATTTTGCCAAAAATTTTTGAAATTTATCCATTTTTTGACCGACAAGTGTGAAATACTTTTCCTTGTCCAATTCTTTCACATCCAAAATCACAAGGTCTGTGTTGTCCAAAAGTTCGTCGGTGGCATCACCATAACCAGAAGTGTCAAGGCAGGTGTGAATATTCTCGGCTTTGCAAAGTTTGAAAACTTCTGTCACAAATTTTGCTTGCACAAGTGGTTCTCCGCCCGAGATTGTCACTCCGCCATCTTCGCCAAAATATCTCACATATTTTTTTATTTTCGCCACCAATTCTTCGGGCGTCATTTGAATCTTCTTTTCTCTTGCATTCCACATTTCAGGGTTGTGGCAATACGCACACCGCAGTGGACAGCCTTGCAAAAAGACAACAAATCTCACGCCGGGCCCATCCACCAACCCCATACTTTCAAAACTTGCAATATTTCCAACAATTTGTTTCATATGCATCCTATTTTAAATTTATCTCTTCTCCTGCCAAACAATGCTCGACAAACTCAAATGTATTCAGTCCCGCTTTTGCTTTTGTTGTTTTATAAACTTCAACTTTTTCAAAATTTCTGTCAAAGAAATCAATGAATTTTTCCAAAATATCTTTCAATGCGTCTTCCTTGCTTGCATATTCCCATATCCCCCTATACTTTAACCAAGAAAACTCAAACCAAAACCATTTTTTATTTTGATTGAAAAGAAGAAATGTGTGTGTTGGACCACCTTGGTTGTGAGCATAAAAAGATAGATAAAAATAACATTCATGAGGAATTTTCTTTTTTTCAAAATAAAGCCGTTCAAATTCGCAAAAATCCCAACAAACACCATAACCACTTTTGATGAAATCTTCACCAACTCGAAGTTTGTATAATTTGTCCATATTTTTTTGGAAATCTGGCTCGGTATCGACAAAAACTTTATCTCCACAGGTGAAACCGTATTTCATGTTTTTTTCGAAAAAATCTAATAGTTCTTGCGGATTTTTTATTTTTGAAAAAATGTTCATGTCTTTCTTACCTTTTTCATCTGTTTTCGTGGAAGGTTCGTGAAATGACTTCTTGTTGGTGAGCCTTGGAAAGTTTGTTGAAGTTCACCGCATATCCAGAAACACGAATCGTCAGGTTTGGATATTTCCAAGGATTGTTCATGGCGTCAATCAAGAGGTCGCGGTTCAAAACATTGACATTGAGATGTTGCGCTTTTTGAACAAAATATCCGTCCAAAATGTTGACAAGATTGTTTACTCTGCTTTTTTCATCACGCCCAAGAGCATCAGGAACAATGGAGAAAGTGTTTGAAATTCCGTCTTGGCAACAGTTGCAATATGGAATCTTTGCAACTGAATTGAGCGATGACAAAGCTCCACTGCAATCGCGATTATGCATTGGGTTTGCACCCGGTGCAAAAGGTTCGCCAGCCTTACGCCCGTCTGGTGTTGAGCCCGTCTTTTTGCCATACATCACATTCGATGTGATTGTGAGAAGGGAAAGAGTGTGTTTTGCGTCGCGATATAAATGATTTTTCTTCAAGCAACCGAAGAAATATTCCACCACTTGCACACCTATTTCGTCCACGCGGTCATCGTCGTTTCCATATTTTGGGAAATCGCCTTCAACTTCGAAGTCAACTATGATGCCTTGCTCGTTTCTGACAGGCTTAACTTTTGCAAACTTAATCGCTGAAAGGCTGTCAACAACAACAGAAAATCCCGCTGCGCCAAAAGCCATAAGTCTTTCAACTTTCGTGTCATGAAGCGCCATTTGTTCGCGCTCATAAGCGTATTTGTCGTGCATATAGTGAATGATATTCATGGCGTCAACATAAGTTTTTGCCACTTTTTCCAAGGTTTTTTGATAATTTTTCCAAACTTTGTCGTAAGTAAGTTTCTTTTCGGTGTTCTTTGAAAGCCCTTCAACCACAAGTTTTCCACTCTTCTCGTCGTATCCGCCGTTCAAAGAATACAAAAGTGCCTTTGCCAAATTGCAACGCGCACCAAAAAATTGCATTTGTTTTCCAACTTTCATTGCTGAAACGCAACAAGCAATGGCATAGTCGTTGCCATAGATTTCTCTCATGACATCATCGCCTTCATATTGAATGGCGTCAGTCAAAATGGAAATTTTTGCGCAGAATTTCTTGAAGTTGCTTGGCAATTTTTCAGACCAAAGCACTGTCAAATTTGGTTCTGGCGACGGTTTGAGATTGATGAGAGAATGAAGATATCTGAATGAGTTTTTTGTCACCAAACTCTTTTTGTCATCAGCCATTCCGCCTATGCTTTCTGTCACCCAAGTTGGATCGCCCGCAAACACTTCGTCATATTCTGGTGTTCTCAAATGGCGAACAAGTCTAAGTTTGATGATGAATTGGTCAACAAGTTCTTGCGCACCTTCTTCTGTCAGTTTGCCGTCCTTCATGTCGCGTTCAATGAAGATATCCAAGAATGTTGAAGTGCGTCCCAAACTCATTGCCGCACCGTTGTTCTCTTTGACGCTTGCAAGATATGCAAAATACAGCCATTGGAACGCTTCTTTTGCATTGGTTGCTGGTTTGGAAATGTCAAAGCCATATCCCTGTGCCATTTTCTTCACTTCGCCAAGCGCCTTGATTTGTTCTGAAACTTCTTCGCGAAGACGAATGTCCTCTTCCGAAGAAACATCAATGCCAAGCAAATCTTTTTTCTTTTCTTCAATCAGAAAATCGATGCCATAAAGCGCCACCCTGCGATAGTCACCGATAATGCGTCCGCGCCCATAGGCGTCAGGAAGTCCCGTGATGAGCCCCGCAGACCTTGCTCGGCGGATTTCTGGTGTGTATGCATCAAAAACGCCGTCGTTATGAGATTTGCGATATTCGCTGAAATGCTTTAAAATCACAGGGTCAAGTTTGCGATTGTATGCTTCAAGTGCCTTTTCCGCCATACGAACCCCGCCATAAAGATTGACAATTCTTTTGAGCGGTTTGTCAGTTTGAAGCCCCACAACCACTTCGTTTTTCTTGTCGATATAACCCGGTTTGAAATTGTTTATGCCAGAGATGGCCTTTATTTCAACATCCAAAAGACCAGTCTTGCTCTCTTTGAGCATAAGTGCATCCACTTTGTTCAAAACTTTTTGAGTTTTTGAAGAAATGCCCGCCAAGAAACTGTCGTCCCCGCGATATTCCTTATAATTGTTTAAAATGAAGTCGGCAACATCAATGCTCTCCTTCCACTTTTCGCCTTTGAAGCCTTTCCATGCTTCACATTCTGCTTTAACTTCGTTTTTTTCAACTGTGTTTTCTTTCATTTTCTCTTCTCCTGAAATAATTTTTCTACGCTTTTGTCCATGTTGTGATTGAACTGCCTTATTGTTTGCCTGTCATGCAAATCTCTGTCACGAAAATACGGTATGTATATGTTCGTTTCTGAAACTTTGTATGAAAGTTGCAATCTTTCGGGGTTATAATCTTCTTCAATTTTCATGAAAGTTGGGTCAACAAGCACCCACTTGCCGTTGTGATGACACTCACAAAACGCGTGCCCTTTATGAAACTGAATGTTTTTGTCACATATTGCTTGAACAGTTGTGTCACTCACTGTCGTCAAAAATGTTGTTGGAATTCCAATCTGTCTTGCAAAAGTGGCAAACAAAATGGCATAATCTGTGCAACCGGTTGACTTTTTGCTCTCCCAAACTTCTTTTGCCGTTCGCTGAAATTTGTTTGCTTTGACAAATTCTTCATCATGACAAAATTTGACATTGTGATTTATCCATGAAAACAAACTTTCAAGTTCGTTGGCACGACCTCTTTCTTTAAGTTTTGATTGAAAGTCGCACATAACTTTCTCCAAAACATACTCATCGTCAAGAAATGGCTTGGTCAAGTTTCCACTTTTTGTGTAATACTCCACATCCGTGGTGTCATTAAGGCTTCGCATCATACCCCCTGTCTATATTTTGTGTTATTCTGTTATGAAAAAATACAATATATAGCATTCATTCACAATCGTGTTACCTATATATTGTATTATAATTGATGTTTATTGTCAAACAAAACAACATATTTTTTTTAAAAAATTTCTCAACAATTTTCTCTAATTTTCATTCAATTCGTTGTTTTCGTTTTCTTCATCTTCTTGATTTTCTGCATCGTTTTCTTGCTCAATTCCGTCATTCTCTTGCTCGTTGCTTTGCTGTTCGTTGTTGCTTGTTTCGTCGTTTATTTCATTGTCGTCGGTTGTTGTTTGATTGCCTTCTTCAACATTTGGCGTTTCAGTATTTTCAAAATCTTCATCTTCTTCAACATCTTGGTCTGCGTTGTCATCTGCATCGTTCGCCAACTCGGTTTGAACTGCTGGAATGGAGTTTATATATGAAGAAAGTTCTTGCATGTTCTGACCATTTAAGTCGATGTAAACACATCTGCCTTGAAAAACTCCGTTCATTCCGCGCGCCAAGTTGAAGCCCTGAAAATCTTCTTGAACTTTGAAAACAAGTTCATCAAAAGGCAAACCATTCAATTCCAAAACTTTATCAAATTTCAGCGAAACAAAAATTCCGTCTTGAATTTGCTCTTCATACATCTGCGGAGTGATAACGCCAAACGCTGGCATCACCCTTCCATTCTCAAACAGTGTTGAAACTTGCTCTTTGAGTGTGGTTTGCTCTTCTTCTGTCAACACAATTTCATTGCCGTTTACAATCAAATCGACATCCTGCACAAAAGGCATAACATCAACGGCTTGAAAAAATGACATAATCATCATTGGCACTCCCATAAAAAAGAAAAGAAATCTCATCATAACCTCACCTCGTCGCTAGTTTGTGAAATTTCTTTCTTATTATTCTTATTTTTTGTTTTTTCTTAATTTTTTGTTTTCAACTTCGTCAATCTCTGTTAAACTTCTTCAAATTGAGAGTTATACAAATCTGCATAGAAACCACCCTTTGCAAGAAGTTGTTCGTGATTGCCCTTTTCAACAATGTCGCCGTCTTTAAGCACAAGGATAAGGTCGGCATTCTTGATTGTGGAAAGTCTGTGCGCAATAATGAAGGATGTTCTCCCTTCCATCGCTTTGTCCATGGCTTGTTGCAAAAGCACTTCCGTTCGCGTGTCCACCGAACTTGTTGCTTCGTCCAAAATTATCATTGGTCGATTTGCAATCATCGTTCTGGCAATCGTGAGAAGTTGCTTTTGTCCAGCAGACAAGTTGACTGAGTCAGATATCATTGTGTCATATCCGTCTGACAGTGTTTGAATGAAGTGGTCCACCCCGACTTTTTTGCAAGCATCCACAATTTCTTCGTCGGTTACATCTGGATTATTATATCTCAAATTCTCTTTGATTGTGCCTTCAAAAAGCCAAGTGTCTTGCAGAACCATACCAAAAAGTCTGTGAACATTTTCTCGCTTTATGTCTTTGGTGGAAACTCCGTCGATTTTGATATCGCCAGAATTTAACTCATAGAACCGCATAAGCAGATTGACAAGCGTGGTCTTTCCTGCACCTGTCGGCCCGACAATCGCAACTTTCTGTCCTGCTTTTATGCTGGCAGAAAAGTCTTTGATGATAATCTTGTTTGGGTTATAACCAAAAACAACATGTTCAAAATCAACATCACCTTTCACATTGTCAAGCACAAGAGTTTTGTCCGACTCGTCTTGCATTTCTTCTGCTTCCAAAAATTCGAACACGCGCCCAGCAGCCGCAGATGTTGACTGCAAACGCGACATTGCCTGTGCCATCTGTGAAAGTGGGTTTGAGAACAGTCTGACATAAATGATGAACGCAGCAATCGAACCAATAGTTGCCAAGTCGGAAGTTGCAAGCAAAGCACCCACAACACACACCGCAACATAGCCAAAATTTCCAACAAAGCCCATAACTGGTTGCATTACACCTGAAATAAACTGTGATTTCCAACCACTGTTGAAGAGTTTTTTGTTGACTTTGTCAAAATCTTCCACCGTTTTGTCTTTTGCATTAAAAAGTTGCACCACATTGTGCCCAGAATAAACTTCTTCAATGTGAGATTCCATTTCTCCCAAATTCTTTTGGTTTTGGTTGAAATACTTTTGCGCTCTTGTTAAGAAAAGAAGTGAAAATGCAAACCCAATCAATGTTGCAACAATAGCTGTGAATGCCATAATATAATTCGTGACAAACATCATGATAAGCACGCCAATAAACAACATTGCATTTGAAATCAAACTTCCAATACTTTCGTTCAGACTTTGCCCGATTGTGTCAATATCGTTGGTGACACGGCTCAAAACATCGCCATACATGTGTGTGTCAAAATAGTTGAGTGGCAAACGGTTGATTTTCTTTGAAATGTCCGTTCGGAAAGTTTTTACCGTTCTTTGTGTGACTGTTGCGGTGATGTATTGCTGAACATACGAGAAGATTGCCCCCACAGCATACAAGACAACTAATAAAATGCAAATGCTGAGAATTGCATCATAGTCCATTGAGCCTGTTGTTATGCCTTCTCCAATCAAATTTGTCAAATCTTCAATTTTGTTTGGTCCTAAAATTTGAGAAACAACACCAACAACTCCAAACACCATGGAAAGGATGATCCATCCCCAATATTTCTTGCAATATCTAACAAGTTTTCCCATCGATCTGATGAAAGTGCCTTTTTCGGCCTTTTCAGTCGCAACCATATTCATGTGTGGCATATTACAATTCCTCCTTACTTAGTTGAGAAAGAGCAATTTCTTGATAAACCGAACAAGTTTTCAAGAGTTCTTCGTGAGTGCCCATGCCAACCATATTTCCATTGTCCAGAACAATGATTTTGTCTGCGTCTTTGATTGTTCCAATACGCTGTGCAACAATAAACTTTGTTGACTTTGTGACATTTTTCTTAAGTGCTGCACGAAGTTTTGCGTCTGTCTTATAGTCCAAAGCCGAAAAACTATCATCAAAAATGAAGATTTCTGGTTTTCTTGCAATCGCTCTGGCAATCGAAAGTCTTTGCTTTTGTCCGCCAGAAACATTCGTTCCGCCCTGTGCGATGGCACTGTCCACACCGTTGCTCATTCTTGAAACAAAGTTGGAAGCCTGTGCCACACTGATGGAACTTTTGATTGTTTCATCGTCGGCATTGTTATCTCCAAAGTTGACATTTGATTTCACCGTTCCTTTGAAAAGCACGCCTCTTTGCGGAACATAGCCAATCTTTTTATTCAAAACTGTTGGGTCATAATCTCTGACATCCACGCCATCAACAAGAACGCGCCCTTCCGTGACATCATACAGCCTTGGAATGAGATTGATAAGCGTGCTCTTTCCGCTTCCTGTTGAACCGATGAAAGCAACCGTTTCACCTTCCTTCGCTTCAAAATTGATATCTTTCAAAACATATTCATCCGCATCTGGATATTTGAACGAAACATTTTCAAAAACAACACTTGCAGTTCCGTCAAACTCTGTTCCTGCATAATTGCCCGGAACAATGGAATTTTTTGTGTCTATAACTTCGTTTATACGCTTTGCCGAAACAAGCGCTCTTGGAAGCATGATGAATATGATAATCAAAAGCATGAACGCCATGACAACTTGCATTGCATAGGACATGAATGTAATCATGTTTGAGATGTCTGTTTTTGTTTCCACAATATAAGCGCCAATCCAATAAATCGCCAAAGAAAGTCCGCTCATAATCAAACTCATCCCCGGACTCATAATGCCCATGACCCTATTGACAAAAAGTTGAGTTTTTGTCATTTTATCATTATATTTTTCAAATTTCTCGTCCTGAAAATCTTCGGCGTTGGAAGCGCGCACAACTCTGATTCCTGTCAAATCTTCCCTTGTGACACGGTTTATGTCGTCTGTCATTTGTTGAATTTTCTTGAACTTTGGCACGGCAAAAATGACAGTTATCAAAACCATGATAATCAAACCGCCAATAGCCACTGCTGTTGCAGATGACCACTCCCAACTTTTGTCCAAAATTTTGATGATTGACCAAACAGCAAGAATTGGAGCTTTGAAAATTGCTTGCAAGCCCATGGAAAAGAACATTTGCACTTGTGTGATGTCATTTGTTGTTCTTGTAATCAAACTTGCTGTTGAAAATTTGTTGATTTCTGAAAGCGAAAAGTTTTGAATTTTGTCATAGATTTTTGCACGAACATTATAGGCAAGTCTTGAAGAAATGTTGGCAGTGAAAAATCCCACCACAATGGCACTTGCCAAACTTCCAAACGCACAAGCAAGCATATAGCCACCATTTATCAAAATGACTTTAACACTGATATCTTCGCCACCTGTGAGTTCGTTAATGATTGTTCCTGTGTAGTCCGGCAGTTTCAAGTCCAAATAGACTTGAAGAACAACCAAGCCAATCACAACGACCATAAAAAAATAGTCAATCAATTTAAGATGTTTTATTAATTTAAACATAAGCATTCTCCCTGTTGACTAGTCAACACATAAGACATATTATAATACTTCCAGAAAAAATATGCAACAAAAAATCCAATATTTTTTTAAAATATTTTTTGTATAACAAAATTCAAAATTTAAGCAAAATTTATCAACTGTTTTGTTGCAAAAAAATTGTGAAATAACACTTTATTAATTTTCCCATTTTAATGTTGCGTCACTGTTCCAAATTTCATCGTCAAAATTAAAGTTTGAAATGTTGATATCAGACATACTCGACACATTTTCACAATTCGACATTCTGGCAAGAAGAGTGTTCAACGCAGAAGTCCCCGAAAGGTTGTAACTTGTGGCTGTCTGAACTGCAAAACAACTTGAAATTGTTCCGCCCCAACCGCCAACCAAACTGCCACAAGTCAAATCTGTTGTGATTTGCATTTGGGAATAAGAACATTGCACTTGCTTTTGAAGTGATGAACTCATGAATTGTCCATAAAGACCTCCCACATAACCATTAGTTATGTCATCACTCGTCAAAATTGTTCCGCTGACACGATTGTCATGACTTGCATTTTCGCCATATCCAACAATTCCGCCGATGATGGCGTTTTCGGAAGTTCCTTCCACCGAGATGTTTGTTTCGATGACATTTTGCGCTATTTCTCCACCAACATCCTCTGTGTAAGCAACAAGTCCGCCGACATAAACCGCATTTGCGTCCACAACACTAACTTCAAGCACCGAATTTGCTAAATTTTGATAAATTAACGAATTTGCAGTAAATTTTCCAACAAGTCCGCCGACGCTCAACTCATTGCTTTGGGCGTTAATGGTGAAAACAACATTGCTTTCGCATGAAGTTATCTCGCCACTGTTCTCACCGACAAGTCCACCAATCACGGCATCACAGTTTAGTTCAATTTCAATGTTTCCAACAACGACACAATTTTCAATCGTCCCCGAATTTGTTGAAGCAAGCACTCCAAAAACAGAAACATTCTGCAAAGAAACCTCTTGCAAAGTGATTGTCAAATTTTTTATTTCTCCGCCATTTTCGTTCAAAAATGAACCTGTCAAATTGATGTTTGAAATTTGATAGTTCTGTCCGTCAAGTGTGCCGTAAAAATCACAACTTTGCCAATCTTCGCCTTCAAAGTCAATATCATTTTTCAAAGCAAAGTTGGCATACGGCGCGTTCTTCAAAAGCACCTGCATCTCTTTTGCGTTTTCAATCTCAATTTGACTTGGAAAATAAAATCCCAAACAAAAAAGAACAAAGTTTAAAATTCCAATCACTGTCAACGCCAAAATTGGCATCTTTTGTTTTAATGTAAATTTTTTCTTCAAAAAAATGTATGCCACAAAATTGCCCAACGCCACAATGATGGAATAGATAAGTAAAAAAATCAGAAAAGATTGAGAAAAAGCAATGTAGACATCTTTTGGTGAAATTATAGCAATCAAAAACAAAAGCATTGCAAAACAAAGCGGGAAAAATTCCAAAAAGACACATAAATATTTGCTTATTACGCGAATTTTTCGGCGTTTTTCTGCATTTTTTTCTTGTTGTTCTGCATTTATCTTGATATTGTTGGTTGTTTTCATCAACCTGTCATCTGGCTTTATCACGCTCACAGACATGTCAAGAGTAAGGTCAAGAGCGTCAAGTCTTTTGTCAATTTTGTCGACAATTTCAATATAACTATTAAACTCTTGTGTTGCTTCCAAAGTTTTGAGATAAATATTAAAAGGTTCTAATTGCACTTTGTAATATTTCGCAACCCCTTCAACACCTTCGGTTTTCTCGTTTTCTAACAAAATTTTGTCATTCCTAAGCAGAAATTCTTTCAACTTCGCTGTCAGATGTTCTCTATCCAAAAGGTCGGGTTTGAAAGGCAATCTTTCGCCCTGATATAAATTCCCCTTGCTCACAATGCTGGTGTAAAGTTCTTTATGTTCGTCATCGGAGATTGACAAAAGAGTTTCCCATTCGGGCATCTCAATCACCTTGATGTTTGATATGATAAGTTCGTTATCCGTTCGGCAATGAGCCTTAACTTGAATGAGAAGCCAATAGAGTTCGTGATTGTTTTTGTCTTTTGAAATGGCAATCGCCAAATATCGCTCTGCTTGTTTGAAAAAACATTTTTCTTGAAAATCTTTGGCAATTTTTACACAAATTTTGGTTAAATCTTGGTCGTTGGAAATGTATGAGAGATAGAAATCCAACCGCTCTTGTGCCTTTTCAAGATTTATGAAAGAAACAGGCAAAATCATATCGATAATTTTTTCGATAAATTGCGAAGTTGTTTGGTCATCGAAATATTTCAGCACATCTTCCACTTCTTGCGTGTCTGAATAATCCAAAATATCAAATGGAGTTTTGAATTTACGAAGAAAAAGAGTGATGTTGCTTGGAGCATGACCTGGGTCAATTTCCAAAATTTTTTGATAGTATTTACTGTTGTCAGTCGCTTGCGCAAGCGAAAAATAAAAGGAAACAAATCTTTCAACATCATTGGCGTCAAAGCATTTCAAAACATTTTCAATAAGTTCGCTATCCAAAGTTTCCACTGCCAAATTTTGTGCGCTTTGAACAAAGTGTTCACGATTTGGTGTTTTAAATCCTGCAAGATAGGTTAGATATCTCACATAATATTCCGCGTCATTAAGTTGTTCCAGAATTTTTTCCCATTCATCAACAAAATGTTCCGCAAAATCACGCGACGCATACCGCAAAATGTTGTCAATTTTATCCTTTTCGTCAAAGTTGGATATGCTTGCAAAAAAATCTTCTGGTGTTTTGATGCCTTTCTCTGCCAAAAGTTGTGCAAAAAGAACTTCACTGCTGTATGGCTGATTTTTAAGTTCTTCGGCAGTCAAATCCCTTGCCGTCGCAAAATCTCCGTTTTTGAGCACCATATATATCCACTTGATTTTGTCCTGATCGTCTATGCTGACATTTTCAACTTCATAGTTGCCCAACTCTTGTGGCGAAATTGTTTCAACGTCAACATATTCCTTCTTTTGTGGCTCAGTTTTGTCTAGATGAACTTTTTCAATTTTTGCCGTTTCTTTGACCGCTTTTTCCATCTCGCTTTTGACAACATCTTCAACATCTTGAACGAAGTTGACTGAATTCACATCAACAAAATTTTTGCAAAAAGCAAGTTCTCTTGGGAGCGACGCCATTCTGTCTTCACTTGTGGCAACAACAAAACTGCTTTGCGTTTTTTGCTTGTGAATTGTCAAATACAAATATCTGTCAAAAAGATGTTTAAACTCAAAATAACCCGAATTGCTGTTTTCAAAAAGAACAAATGTGCGACAAGTTTCAAGCGCACGAAAAGTGTCTTCTTCTCCTTCTTTTTGGGTCAAATTTTGCAAAAAATACACTTTTATTTCGTTTTTTTGCAAATTTTCAACAATTTTTTGCACTTTTTCAGAGATTTTTCCATCTTCTTTTGCTACGCAAAAAATGACATCGTAATTGCTTTCGCTGGAAATTTCTTCGTATCTTTTTTTGATTTTTTCAATTCGTTTTGTCACTTTTTGAAAGTCCGCTTTTCTCTCTTCTGGTGCAAGTTCCATTGCTTTTTTATAGTCTTGGTCATCAAAAACGGAAACAATTTTTTCAAAAAAACGCGGGCGCCTTGATGCACCCTTTTTGCTGGTGTATAGAATTATCTTATTTCTTGCCAGCATCCTTCCAAAATAGGCTTCATAAGAGAATGGGTATATTGATAGAATTTTATCAAACTCGGCAACCGCATCTTCAAAACGAAAAGACCTTGAAATTTCGTTCGCGCCCACGAGCAAAACTTCTTCTTCCTTTGAAGCGTGTTCGTCAACATATAAAGTCCCGCAAAACGCACATTTAACCATGTTTTGCCCGACAACTTTATATTCTCTTCCCCCACAATTCTTACAAACACGCTCTCTCATATTTTCCCTATGTTTTCTTTCCTTATTTTTTATCTTCTTTGTCTTTCTTCTTTATGTTGGCATTCATTTCTTGATTATATTTTTCAAATTTTTCCAATTCTTTTTTTGTCACGCTTGGCGAAAAGTCATCAAGCACACGGTCAAAATCAGAATTGGTCACCAAAACAACTTTATCAGTGGCAATGGCTTGCAAAAGTGGTTCATCTTTTGCGCGGTCACACAACTCTTCAATGTCTGCCCCACTGTAACCATCCGTCTGTTCAACAATCTTGTCAACATCAAAATCTTGGCTGACAGGAACACCTTTCATGTTCTTTTCAACCATAAATCTTCGTGCTGGCGCATCTGGAAGTGGAAGGTATATCTTTTGAGAAAAGCGCCCCGAACGCATTGCCGCGCTGTCAATATCCCACGGGCGATTGGTTGCCCCCAAAAGAAGCAAATTCGGATTTTTTCCCGAAAAACCGTCTATTTGTTGCAAAAACTCGTTTACTCTCTTATCATTGTGCGTATCCAAACCGCGTTTCCCGATAAGGCTGTCCATTTCGTCAATGAAAATGATTGCCCTATCCTGCTTGTTCGCTTCTTCAAAAAGTGAGTTTATGTTCTTCTCACTTTCACCAACCCATTTGCTGACAATATCAGAACCTTTGACAGCATAGAACTTCGCACCGACTTCGTTGGCGATTGCTTTTGCAATCATTGTCTTTCCTGTTCCCGGCGGACCATACAAAAGCACTCCGCCACCCGTCTTTTTGCCATACATTTTATATTTTTCTGGATATTTTGCCGGATTTATCATTTTGATTGTTATGGCTTTTTTTACATCGTCAAGCCCAGCAACATCGTCAAATGTGACATTTGGAATTTCTGCCGTCTGCCACCTTTTAACTTCATCATCTTCGTCGTCTTCGACATCTTTTCCGCTTTTTGTTTCTTTTTTATTGACTTTTTGCGGAATTTTATCCAAATTTTCCGCAATATCCACCAATCTTCTTGCTCTTTCAACGCGCGCTTCTTTCAAACTTCCTTTGCTTAATTTTGCCATTTGCATCAAAGTTTCACTTGCAAGCAAAAAATTTCGTCTGGCAAGCGTCAGGTTCCCCTTCGACTTTGCCAACTTTCCCTTTTCCATATACATGTTGAAAGTGTCATTAAGCACATTGATGTTTTTTTCTGTCATAAACTTAAACCTATTTTTTTATTTGTTTTCGTCTTCAATTTTTTTGCGGATTTCTTCCATTTCTTTGTTTAATTTGTCTTCCGAATATTCATCTTGACTTGCTTGCTCTTCGATAAACTTTTCGAACTCTTCGTCGCTCATTTGTTTTCCACTCTTGTCAAGCCCTTGATTATAGAATGTTTCTTGGCTCATCTCCATGAAGTTGTCCATTTGCTCTGTTTGAGTTTCAACCGCTGCCATAGCCTCTTCAAATTGCGCCTGAATTTTGGCAAATTCTTTGGCGTCTGCAAGTTTGGACATTTCTTTTGAAATGTCGCTCATGCCTTTCAAAAATTGAGAAGTCATCATTGTGACATCTTTCATTTGAGCGGTGATTTCAAAATTCAAAAGCATCTCTTGAGCGCGCTTTTGTTGCTGAACTGTCATTTTGTAACCTGAAAGTGCAAGGTTGTATTGTGCTTCCAAGTCCTTTTGTTTTGCACGCTTTGCCGCGTCAACAAACACTTTCTTTTGCTCTTCAAGTTTGTTGATTTGTTTGTTCATTGCATTGATTGTTCGCTTGATAAGCATCTTCTTTTCAATTTCTTTTTGTTGTTTTGATTTAAAAATTCCCATTTTTCTATTCCTCCATTTTTATTTTTTTCTTTTTTGTTTTGTTTTCTGATGGTTTTTCTTCAAGCAATTCGTTTTCATCGCTCAACTGGTTTTCTTTTTCAAACATTGACAAAATTTCTTCTTCGGTTTTGCCTATGCCATAGATTGGTTCACTCACTTCGTATGCTGACTGCACTTCTTCAAAAAGTTCATCCGCCGAGGTGAGCACATCTTCGCTTGCAACTCTTGTCACCAACGCTTTGTTCAAGAACTTTGCCAAGCGCTTTTGGTCTTTCAACAATTCGGACAGTGGCACTTTTGTCTGCGTTTTGAAAAAATTGTTGCTGTCGTATGCATCTTTGAGTTTGTTCATAAGTCGAATGTTATACAAAAGATACATTCCCCGTTCCATGCAAGTCTGTTTTTCTTCATTCAAATGTGCAATTTTCTTGGCGTAGAAAAGTTGTAAATCTTTGCTCTTTTCTTTTTTCCCTTTTTCCATGAGAGCGTCAATTTCTTTAACTTTTTGCAAAACTTCCGCTTCCGCTGTCCGTTCTTGCCTTTCAAGTTCGCAAATGGAATTGACCAAATCTTCTCTATTCAAATTTTTGAATTTGTTTCGTCTAAATAAGTTTTTTATAAAGCCCATATTCTCTCCTTGTTCAAAATTTTCACTTCAAATCTTCTTGATTTTGATTTTCCATTTCAATACCCTTCGCCTTCGTTCACCTTATCAATCTGCTCCAAAAGTTGTTGATATATTTTTTTTGTGTTCTCATCGGCAAACTCCATTGCTTTTTTGCACTCTTCTAATTTTGTTGCGTCTTTGTTTTGCAAAGGGTTGGAATATAACTCATCTTCGTTTTTTATGCCAAGTTTTGTCAACATCAAACCCCAATAAGCGTCCGCACATTTTTGGTCAATATTCACTGCTATGGTGAAGTTCATTTTCGCTTGCTCAAAAAAACCTTCGCTTAAATTCAAATATCCAAGTTGAAGTTGTTTCTCAACGCTAACTCTGTCTTCTTCATCAAGATTGCTTGAAATTTGATAACTTCTTTTCATACATTAATCTCTTCCTTTTTGCGTTGAACGATATACGCTTCCACTTCTTCCAAAAGTCTGAAACAGGTTTCCTGCGTGTTGTCTTTGGCGGTGGCAAGTTTAAGGTCGTCCAACTTGCTGGAAATCTTGCTGTCAACCATAAGCACCTTTTCGTTTGTGGTCGGGTTGAAAAAGCGTATGTTATCTTTCACTTCAACAAGCCTGCGACACAATTCGTCGTTGCCATTGGCATAGACAATTATGCTTTCGACATTTGCCACCATATTCTCAATCTCTTTCTTGTTTTTAAGCACGCCTTTGCTTCCACCATTTTTTTCTTGTTTTGGCTTGATATAATACTCGCGAGTGATATAGAACACTGCCAAGCCAACAATGATGACTAAAACGATTATGTAAAGTGCTGTCATATCTTTCTCCTTTCTTTACCATTTTCAATTTGTGCTTCGCTTTTCACAACTTTTGCCCACAATTCGAACAAAAAGTGGCATTGTCAAGATTTTCCAAACCGCAAGAATGACATATCTTTCTCACTTTTTCACCGCAGTTGGAACAAAATTTGTCATTTTTGGATATCTTTGCACCACAACTTTCGCATTTTAGAATTTCATTCGCTCCACCCGTTTGAAGAGAATTCAAACGCTTTCGGTCTTCTTCGTCAATGATAATGTTTGCAATATTGAAAGAAAAAACCGCAATTCCATATTCGCTTTGAAGTTTGTGCGACAGAGCAATCAGCACTTTTTGCGAAATAGCTTTTTTGTGCAAAGCAATTTGGTTGTATGGAACTTTGTTCGCTTTGATGTATTCCACAGCCACCATTTCCATGGCAGACACAACATTTGACTGCAATCTCTCTTGAAGCAAGTCTGATGTCAATTCTTCATTTGCTCCCACAAGGTATAGATAGCACTTTCGCGGGTCGCCAACTTGCACTTCAAAGTCGCCACTGAACCCCGCGTGATAGTCAGTTTGCAAATTCTCATCGAACATCATAAGTTTCTGCGGAGTTCCCCAAAGCATTTTCAATTTGGCAGTTTTGGACATGAAGAGCACTTCCAAAGCGCTGTCGCTTTCCGTTTTCAAGTCCACAAGGTCGGAAAACAGATATTTCCCCGACGAAAGCGTTTGAAGCATTTGCCCGTCTTTTATCAAAATCGCGTTGTGAGTTTCTGGCACAATAAGCGTCAACTTTGGATTAAGTTCCCCCACCAGCACTCTTGAAAAGAGTTTGTCATTATTGCCTTCAAACTTGATTATGTTCTCCATAGACTTCAAAAAACTCCCGCATGAAAAAGAAAAAGTCTTTTTCTTTTTAAATTTTATCAAAACACAAGCAAAAAGTCAAAAAGAAAATCAATTTTACCACTTTTTTCTTCCTATTTCTTTGAGTTTTTGTCAAAATCGTTGGATTTTTTTTGAGAATGTGATAAAATTCCTATATTGAATATTTGTTTTAGGAGGCTTTATGAAAAAAATCGCAATTATAACAGGTGCATCTTCTGGTATGGGAGAAAGATTTTGCTATGAAATCGACAAACTTGGTTTGGACGAGATTTGGGGATTGGCTCTCAAAACTGACGATGTTGAAAAAATGCAAACAGAGTTGAAAACTCCTTTCAAATTTTTTGACTTGGATTTGACAAAGGAAGAAAGTTTCACCATTGTGGAAAATGCTTTGAAGGCAGAAAAGGACGCTTGCGTTGAATGGCTTGTCAATGCAAGTGGTTTTGGCAAATTCGGTCGCTATGACGAAATCAACATGCAATCACAACTTGGAATGATTGACTTGAACTGCAAAGCACTCACCCACATGACACTGATGTGCTTGCCTTTCATGAAAGAAGGCGCGCGCATTGTGGAATTTGGTTCAGTTGCTGCTTTTCAACCAATTCCATACATCGCCGTGTATGGTGCCAGCAAAGCGTTTGTGTTGTCTTTCTCCCGAGCAATGAACAGAGAATTGAAACATCGCAAAATTTCCGTTTCTTGTCTGTGCCCATTCTGGACAAAAACACCATTCTTTGACCGCGCAACAAAAATAAATTCAGATCATCATGTCATCAGAAAATATGTTGCAATGTATGACCCAAACAAACTCATCAAAAAAGCAATGAAAGGTGCGTTGAAACGCAAAGAAGTGATTATGTATGGCTTCATGGCAAGAGCGCAAACCTTGTTGGTTAAACTTCTTCCACACAAATTGGTTATGTCCGTTTGGGAACGCCAACAAAAATTCAAGAAAACATACAAAAATAAGTGAGATTTATTCTCACATTTTTTTTGCCTTTTTAATACATTGTTAATGTGTAGAGTTTTTTCTATACATAAAAGTCGTACATAAGAAATTTTATAGGAGGCACAAATGAACTTTTTTGGAGGCTCAAATTGTGGCGAAGTTGGAAGAGATTGCAACGGCGGATGCGACAGTTGCTCACTCATCTTCTTGCTTTTGCTCTTACAAAACTGTGGCTGTGGCTTCGGCGGGAACAAAGGTGGACAGATTTGCATTGATTGCGACACCCTTCTGTTCTTGATTTTGCTCTCAAATTGTGGTTGCAATAAGTAAAAACAAAAAGATTGATTAAAATCTGATTTATTTAAATTGAAATAACAATTTTTTTGCTTGACGCGTCACAGTTGAAAATTCACGGATTTTTCCGTGAATTTTTTATTTGCCTCCGCCGATTGTCTGAGCAATTTTCGGCTGCGAACTCCATCTCGTTTTTATTAGTGGTAATGTATATTTTGTTTATTATTCAATCAACAAGGTTCGTTAAACTTTTTGTGACTGCATTTTTACAAAATAGAATCCAATATTTTTTAATTTATACTGTTTTTTTTGATAAATTTGTTTACATTTTATTTTTTTTATTGTAAAATAGACAAAGATAAAGAAGTTAAGGAGAAAATTATGAAATACGAACCAGGTACCGAAGTTATTTGGCATGATAGAAAAAGATTTTTGGGCATGCCACTTTCATTCACAAGATACAGCCTTGTCAAAAAAGAAGGCGCTTGGGTGAAACTTTTTTCAAATATTGGACTACTTTTTTCTGTGATTGATGAAATCAATCTTTATCGCATTTGCGACATAACTCTTCATCGCTCACTGCTCGACAAAATTGTTGGCACAGGCACAATCATTGTGAAAAGCAGTGACGAGAGCAAACCTACACTGCTTTTGAAAAACATCAAAGAACCTTTCAAAGTGAGAGATTTGCTTTCAAACCTTGTGGAAGAGCAAAGAAAAATCAACAATGTCAATCTCGCCGAACTTCACTCACATAGTTGATTGTTCGCAAGAATGTTTTATGTCAAAAACTTCACATAACTAAAAAAAGACGCATCACTGCGCTTTTTTTTGTTTTTGGTACAACTTTTTAATTTGGTACAACTTTTTAATTTGGTGCAATTTTTTTAATATTAGCAACCTAACGCGTCACGCTTAACACTGCAACAAAGTGCAAATTTTTAATGTTTAAACAAAAAATTCATATTCATTCTGCAACAGGAACTTTCGCTTGAAGTTTGACGCCATCTTTTTGATATGTATAATCTTTAACAGAAAAACTGCTTTGTGGGTTGTCAACAATTTTGCCGTTTTCATCTTTCATTTTTGGAGATTTGAAGTCATAAAAATTTTTAATTTCTGCGTCAAGCACAAGTTTTGGTGAAACAAAATCAAAAACTTTTTCAAAATTTGGAAATGCCAGCATAGTTTCGACAATAAAGTCCGCCTTTTTGAAAGCATCAGATTTTGTCACAGATTTGGTGTAGGCTTCAAAATCAATTTGGTTTTCGCTATATTTCAAATGTTGCGGATTATCACCGCTCAAATCAAACCTTCCAATTTTTTGTTCCAACGCTCTTGCTTCGTCCAAGATTTCGTCAAAACTTGATTTGTCTTTTTTTATTGTTTGCGCAAAACTTTTAAACATTTCAAACTCTTCATTTGACAAAATTTGTTTCGCTTTGTTCATATCCATAACTTTCAATCTTTCTTCAATCAGTTTTGCACGCGAGAGAGTTATATCCACGATGAAAGGAACATGTCGGTCATATATGTGACTGTTGACAATCATGTGAGAGAGTTTCCCGGGTTTAAGTCCGCAAACTTGTGCGAGCATATAGACCAACGCCGAATATTGCACAACATTCCAACTTCCTGCCGCCAAAGTATCGTTGGAGCGCTGGTTTAGGAACATATTAAGCTCGCCATTGGTGACATCAAATTGCATACCGTGGACGCAAGGATATAGCCCCATTTCATGCAAGTCTTCATGCACAAAAAGTTCGGTGACCATACTTCGAAAAGCAGGTTGATTTTTGAGATACCAAATCACGCGGTCAATTTGGTCAAACTCGCCGTCTTTATATTTTGCTTTTCTGCCCACTTGATATCCATACGCCTTGCCAATACTTCCGTTTTTGTCTGCCCATTGGTCCCAAATGTGACTGTTAAGGTCGTTGACATTATTGCTCTTCTTTTGCCAAATCCACAAAATTTCATCAATCGCTGCCTTCCAATTCGTAAAGCGCAAAGTGACGATTGGAAATTCTTTTGCAAGATTATACACATTGTTCACAGCAAAGATTTTTGCAGTATGCGCGCTTGTGCCGTCAGCCCATTTTGGACGAACAACTTCGTTTGTATCCCAACTTCCCATTTTCAAAATTTTGTTTGTTGTTTTGAGATATATCCAATCTGCTACGCTCATTTTTTCTCCTATTTGTTTGATTATTTGAGATTATAAACATCATTGTTTAAAACAAAATTCGCAAGTTTGATAAAATTTTCGTCTTTTAATTCGCGATTTATATGTTCCATAATCCAGAGTTCACACGCATTTTTGGCATCTTTAAATTTCGTCTTTAAAAGTTCAACTTCCAATCCAGAACAACTTTCGGTGCAACCGGTTTCTTGATAATACTTCATTTGCATTGAGGCTTCAAAGTGGTCAACTATGCGCGCAAAAACGGCTTCTTCACTGTTTCCTTGGTCATATTCCAAAAATAGTTCATAAATTCGTTTTTTGCACGCAAGTGGTTGCAAAACTTTTGCGACCGCCTCCCTTTCTTTTTTGTGTTTTATTTCTTTTGGCATTCCATCCAAAGGTGTCACATCTCCAATCAAATTTTCACCAAGTTCATGAAAAGCAAGCATAAAAATCACCTTTTCAATGTCAAGGTTAAGTTCAAATTGGTCATGAACTGCAAGTGCCAGCATTTGCGTGCCATATATGTGTTCGGCAACGCTTTCAAGTCGGTCGGCTTTGACATTCCATTCCAGCCAACCTGTTCTGAGCAATGTTTTTAATTTTTGAGTTGTTGCATAGAATTTGCAAATATTTTCAAATTTCTTATCTTGATTCATAAAGTCCTCTCTATTTAACAAATTTTTTCATAAGGTTCAAAACTTCTGCACGAACTTCTTTGACTGCACTTTCTTTTTCTGTGACAATGCGATATATCATGTTGGCAATGATTTTCATTTCTTCTTCTTTCATGCCGAGTGTTGTCACGGCAGGCGTGCCCAATCGAAGTCCGCTTGTCACTGTTGGGCTCAGTTTTTCATTTGGAATGGAATTTTTGTTTGTTGTGATGTTGGCTTCGTGCAGAAGGTCGGATGCTTCCTTGCCTGTCACCCCAAACGGTGTGAGGTCAACAAGCACAAGATGATTGTCCGTTCCGCCAGAAACAAGGCGAAAACCATATTTTTTAAGTTCGCTTGCCAAAACTTTGCAATTTTTGACAACCTGCTTTTGATATTCCTTAAATTCTGGTTGAAGCGCTTCTTTCAACATAACCGCTTTCCCCGCAATGATATGTTCAAGTGGTCCACCTTGTGTTCCCGGAAAAACCGCACTGTCAATCTTTTTGCCATATTCCGCCTTACACAAAATCATTCCACCGCGTGGCCCACGAAGAGTTTTGTGAGTTGTGGTTGTCACAACATCGGCGTATTTGCAAGGATTTTCGTGAAGTCCACCCGCCACAAGCCCCGCAATGTGTGCCATATCCACCATCAAATACGCCCCCACACTGTCGGCAATTTCGCGAAAACGCTTGAAATCAATCTTCCTTGGATATGCACTTGCGCCAGCGACGATAATTTTTGGATGACATTCTTTTGCCAACCTTTCCACTTCATCATAGTCGATAAGTTCGGTTTGTGAGTTAAGTCCATACGAAACCGCATTGAAAACTTTGCCCGAAACATTCACTTTTGTGCCATGCGTCAGATGTCCACCAGCCGGAAGTGACATTCCCAAAATTGTGTCGCCCGGTTTGCAAAGCGCCATATAGACAGCAAAATTTGCATTTGCCCCCGAGTGTGGCTGAACATTGACATATTCTGCATGAAAAAGTTTTTTTGCGCGCTCAATAGCCAAATTTTCAATGACATCCACATTTTCACATCCACAATAATATCGTTTTCCAGGGTAGCCTTCGGCATATTTGTTGGTCAAAACACTTGAAACTGCTTCACGCACAGCTTCGCTTGTGAAATTCTCGCTGGCAATCAATTCAATATGTTCTTTCTGCCTTTTTTCTTCATTTTTTATCGCTTGATATACTTCCAAGTCCACTTCTTTCAAATTTTTGCAATTCATATAACACCCCTTTTAACTAAAAAGATTTTGGATTTTTGTTAACAAAAGTCTTAAAACAAAAACGCAAGCCGTTTTCGCTTTGCGTTGGCGAAGAATTTTCAAGTTCAAACTCATGCTTTTCGATGTCATCTATATATGTGTCCGCTGGCACAATTTCGTCGACCACCGTCACGAAAGCCACTCGACAATAGTCCATAAGTAAATTGTATATACTTGCACCACCACACACAAAAATGTCATCGCTTGAATGTTTCTTCAATTCTGAAAACAACTCTTCAAGACTGTGCACAACAATCGCTCCCAGAGCGTCAAATTTTAGATTGTCGCTCAAAACAATGTTTATTCGATTTTTCAGCGGTCTTTTTGGAAGAGATAAATAGGTCTTTTCGCCCATAACCACCACTTTGTTCATTGTTTTCTCTTTAAAAAACGCCATATCCGACGGCAAATGAAAGAGCAGTTTGTTGTCCTTACCAATCGCATAGTTTTTTGTCACTGCAACAATAAGATTCATGTATGCTCCTTTTTAAATTGTCATATTTTTCTTTTCCGCAATTTTTGTTTTTCCGTCTTTATTTTTCTATTTTTTGTCTTGAAATTCTTTATCTTTCATCTTTTTAAGTAGGGTTTCTTTTGATTCAAACAACTTCACATTTTTCTTGATAAATCGATTTTCGGCGAGCGTCAAAGTGTTCTCCATAAGACACGCCACTGTCAAAGGTCCCACCCCGTTCGGAACAGGAGTGATGTAAGAACATTTCTTTTTAACTTTTTCAAAATCAACATCGCCCACCAACTTGCCGTCAATTCGATTTATGCCAACATCAATCACAACCGCGCCTTTTTTGACATAGTCTTTCGTGATGAAACGCGCTTTTCCAACAGCGACAATCAAAATGTCAGCAGTTTCTGTAATCTTTTTCAAATCTTTGGTTTTGCTGTGACAAATCGTCACAGTGGCGTTTCTGTGCTCCAAAAGGCTTGCCACGCTTTTGCCAACCAGCAAACTTCGACCAACAACCACCGCATGCTTGCCTTCAATTCCAATGTTATATTTGTCCAAAAGTTCAATAATTCCTTTGGCAGTGCAAGGAGCAAAATTGGAGTTTCCCGCAAACAATGCTCCCAAATTTTGGTCAGTCAAACAATCAACATCTTTTTCTGGATATATAGTTCCAAGCGCATGAGTGGCGTCAAGATGCTTTGGAAGAGGCAGTTGCAACAAAATGCCAGAAACTTTTTCATCTTCATTAAGTTTCTTGATTTCTCTTTCAAGAACATTTTGCGAAACATCGTTCGGCAGACGAACAACCATAGATTTAATTCCACAAAACTCACAGGCGCGTTGCTTTGACGCGACATATGTTTCACTCGCCGTATCGCCTTCCACAATAACACACGCAAGCAAAGGTGTCTTGTGATGACTTTCACAAAACTTTGCAGTGTCTTCTTTGACTCTTTCTTTAATTTCAGTCGCCAACAATTTTCCATTCAAAATTTTCATAAGACAATTATAACAAAAAAAATTTTTCAGACAAAATGTTTAACATAAAAATCTTCATTTGTTTGCGTGATCATTGTTTGTAAAACAAAAAAAATTTAATTTTGTTTTTGTTTAAATATTTTTGTTTGAATGATAAAAATTTTTATTTGTTCGCAAATTATGTTTTTTGACATTATAGCAAAAAATAAATAAGAAGTAAATGCTATAAATGCAGACAAAAGATGAAAGATAAAAGCAAAAACCCCATGAAAACAACCCAAATTTGACATTTTTTGAACTTTTGGAGTGCTTTTTTGAAATTTTGAATTAAACTTTTTGATATTTTTTCGGGAATTTTTAAAAAATTCTTGACATACCCCGTCAAATATGTTAAAATGCAAGAGCATATGGGGGTATAGCTCAGCTGGCTAGAGCACCTGCCTTGCAAGCAGGGGGTCAAGAGTTCGAATCTCTTTATCTCCACCAATAGTATAAGAACAGCGCACAGCACATAACATGTTGTGTGCTTTTTTTATTTAGATTTTTAATATAAATTTGAGGTCATTTTTGTGTTAAACAAAAAACAATTGTTTCCTTGCGACTTACTTTGCATTCATTCCTTTTTATGTTTGCTCGTAGTTATGTCATTTTTTTATATTTTTTGATTTATTCTTTCCTTGCAACAACATCTTCAAACATTCCACAGCCAAACAAAATATTTGACAAAGTTTTTTGTTATCGTTATAATATCTTTGTTTCTTTATTGAATAGAATATGGAGGATTGAGATGAAAGAAAACTATTTTATAGTTCATGGGTCATTTGCAAACCCATTTTCCAACTGGTTTGAGTGGCTGGCGAGAAAATTAAGTGCGGAAGGAGCAAAAGTCTATGTTCCACATTTTCCTGTCGGTGTTGGACTTCAAAACTTTGATAATTGGGAAAAATTGTTAAAATACTATTTTGATTTAGGCTTGATAAACGAAAGCACAACAATAATTGGTCACAGCATTGCCCCTATTTTTATATCAAAATTTTTAACAAAAAACAAAATTAAAGTTAAAAAATTGATTTTTGTTTGCGGTTTCAACAACTATCTTGGCATCAACGAAGAATACGACGCAGTCAACAAAAGTATGTATTTTGACAATTTGAAAGATGTGAAAAAATATGCGTCGCAGATAATTTGTTTCTATTCCGACAATGACCCCTATGTGAAATTTGATATAGAGAAGAATTTTGCCGAAGAAGTTGCTACAATACAAATCTTACTTAAAGGCGCAGGTCATATAAATTCAGAAAGTGGTTTTGACTCTTTTGAACAAATCCTTACATATTTATAATGAAATGTCAACAAAAGAGTGCCAATTTTTAATTTTTTTATTTTTTGATATGTTTAAAACTACAAATATTTGCTTCTTTGGTCTTATATATGATATAATAGCGTGTAAATGGAGAAAATTGAGATGTTTGTTGATGAAAATGGCTTTAAGCAAATAGATGAATTGATAGAAAACGAAAAAAATAGATTAAGAAGTGCAGTAAAGGCAAAAGCGGCAGCATTTCAAAATGACACAAACAGTTGGCACGACAATGCAGCCTATGAGGATGCTTTGGAGAAAGAAACCGGTGCAATTATGGAAATCAACAGATTGATTGACAAAAAAAATGAAATTGAAATCATCCATAAACATAACAATCCCACACTAATTGATATTGGTGATGTAGTCACAATTGAAATGAACGGAGATGATGTGTTTGATGTAATATTAACAGGAAAATATTTGGCAAATTCTAAGATTGGAGAAATAACTCTAAACAGTCCTATTGGAAACGCTATATATAAAAAGAAAGTTGGAGATGAAGTTGACATTTCTATACACAACAACACAAAACAAAAAATTAAAATTTTAAATTTCAAAAATGAAGCTTTAGAATAAATTTAATATTAGGAATGATTAAAATAGCTTTTCTTTCATTAAGTAAAAATATTTTTGTTACACATAATAAAAACATGTATTTCAACTATCACGCAAAGGTCAAAAGGTTGATTAGAGAAGGGCGAGCCACAGGTTATGATATTTTGCAAGAATACCACGGCATCTCCCCTTGTCTTTTGATTTATTTTGAAAACAACCCGCCTATGCCCATCCGCGAGCACCACATTGATGAATATCTCAAACTTTTGCGAGAAAATATGCGAAAAAAATGATATATATTTTTTGATAAAACAATTTAAAAAAAACAATTTGATATAAACAACTTAATATAAAAAACCTTGGTGTGAAAAAACATAACAAAATTGAAAAAGAAAAATAAAAAAAAGAAAAAAAAGAAAAAAATAAGTTAAAAACTTATCTTTTTTTGAGTTTTTGGTGCTCCCGTCAGGATTCGAACCCGAACAAATGGTTCCGAAGACCATTGTGCTATCCATTACACCACGAGAGCATATTTATTGAATTTTGCTGTTTTCACCCTAGTGACATTTGTTCAAGGGTTAAATTTTTGTTTTGGAGTGCGTATCCTGCAAATGATTACGCCTTTCTTGTTGACTTTGGCAAGATGCTTGGCGAACTTTCAGTGGCGGAGCGTCGTTGATTACATCACAAGCGCCCGTTCATTTGGCTTGCCTGATATAAACATCAACTTCCGTCATCTTTCTTTTATGAAATCTTTTTTCATAAATTTTGCCAAACAAAATCGCTTGTTGACTTTTTGAGAACCACTTTTCAAGAAAACACTCTTAATATACTCCTTTTTTAAAAAAAAGTCAAATCTATTTATAAATATCTTATTTTTCTTGCTTTTTTTTGTATTTATGTTTAAAATATAGATATAAACAATTTGTAAAGCGAACTTTGTTGGTTAAAAGGAAGTATTATGAAGAAAAATAATTTAAAATCAATTATACTCTCCATTGTCATCTTTGCCATTATTGGCTATGCAGGAGGTGTGGCACTGTTCTACTTCACAAGTGACCCAACGCCAGATTTTTCCGAAGCACTTATGCAGTGGGACTATGCTGGACTTGGAATTGTGATCGGCGCAATTATTGGAATTGCTTTTTCGATTTTGACTAAACCTAAGAAAAAAGAAAAAGAATTTAAGACCACCGGAAAAACTGCGGGCGGAACGGAAATGGATTTGGCTTATGATGCCGAATGGCAACCTTTGGACACTTTGAAAACCGATTCTCACAAAAAACTTATTGTCACAACTTGGACACAACTGCCACAAGTGAAAAACACCGGAATTGTCTTTCGAAATCAAATTGAAGGCGGAAAATATCACATCGCCATGAAAGATGAATATCACTGCCTTATCATCGGAACAACCGCGTCTGGTAAAACTTCGGCTTGTTTGGTTCCAACAATCAGAATTCTTGGACATTCGGGCGAAAAACCACACATGGTCATCTCTGACCCAAAAGGCGAACTCTATCGCGATACAAGTCGCATTTTGAAAGATGAAGGATATCGCGTTATTGTGCTGAACCTTCGCGACGCATTCTCGTCGACCCGATGGAACCCGATGGAACACGCATATGACCTTTATCACAAAGGAAAGAATTGCAAGAATAACATCAAAAAGTGCGTGAATGGAACTCGACCAAAGGACGCTGGATATCGAGAAATTGCTGGTGAGAAGTATGGCAAAGAATGGTTCGGATTTGAAGGCATAGCCTATCCAAACGAAGATTCGTTGCGCATTGCTGTGAACAGTGCTGAACAAGTGTATTGCGACGCCGCCTACAATGAACTCCGCGAAATTTGCAACACTATCGCCCCAAAATCTCCAAAAGCCTCAGATCCAACTTGGGAAGAAGGTGCGCAAGATTTCCTTTACGGTTGTTCTCTTGCCATGCTTGAAGACAGTTTAAACCCAGAACTTGGCATGACAAAAGAAAAATTTAATTTCTATAATCTATACAAAATCGCAACATTCCGCGACCCAGATGCAGACGCTCCTTTTGACACTGTTCGAAAATATTTATTGCAAGGACGCAACGAGGCCACTTCCAATGTTCCAAACTTGACTTCTGCGGTCATCAACAATGCTCCGAACACAACAAAATCATATATCGGCGTGCTTAACGGAAAGATTTCTTTCATGAATGACATCGGCATTGCCTACTTGACATCTCAAAGCGATATAAATTTTGACGATTTCACAACAGTGCCGACAGCGTTCTATCTCATCATTCCAGATGACCGTGAAGAGCGCCACAATCTTGCAATCTTGTGCTTGTCGCAACTTTACAAGCGCCTTGTTGATAAAGCCAATTCCTATGACAAAGGAAAATTGCCAAGACATGTATACTTCATCTTGGAAGAATTTGGTAACCTTCCACCAATTCCAAAATTTGACAGCATGATCACCGTTGCGCGCGGAAGAAACATTTTGTTTGAAATGGCTGTGCAGTCATATGCGCAAATTGAAACAAAATATGGTGCGGACGGTTTGAAAACCGTAAAGACAAACTGCAACGCGCAAATTTTTGTCGGAGCGGACGACCAGCAAACTCGTGATGACTTTTCAAAGATGTGCGGAGAAGTTCAACTTGTGCATGAAGAAACCAGCACAGGCACTTCAAAATCTCAGAAGAACTCCGACGACAAGAGCACAAGCACCAACACAAGCGTTCAGCGTTCTTCCAGACCACTTATCACTTCATACGAACTTGGGCAGTTGCCACTCAACACTGTGATTGTCAAACTTTTCCGATTTAACCCAATGAAAATCAAACAAACGCCTGTCTATGAAACACCATTCTTCTATGAAAAGAGAGCGGAACAAGCAGTTGGCATTATGAAAAGTTTGGACACACAAAAAGTGTATTACGACATCAAGATGAGAAATAAGAAGATTTTGAAATCATCCAATCCGTTTGACAGATTTTGATGTTGATTAACAGCAGAAAGAGAACCTAACCAAAAATTGTTAGGTTCTTTTTTTATCTCAACTTTAAAAAAGTGAATTTTCTGCTGTTATCGTGATGTTGTAAAAACAATTCGCCTATAAATATTTAAGTTTTCAATTTAATCTCCGCAAAAAAAGTAATAAAATTGAAAAAATATCAAAAAAATAGCAAGATTTTTTAAAATTTTTCTGAAAATTTTTTAAAACGCTTGCGTTCCCCCCCCCGCATGTTACAATAGTATTGGGTTTGAAAAAACTTCAAAAACAAAAAAAGCCAAAAGAAAAAATATTAAAGGGAGGTTATTAAAAAATGGCTGAAAATGAAAATGGTATGAGCAAAAAGAAAAAGGTGGCGATTATCACAGCGTCGGTTGTCTTAGGAGTGGCAGTTCTGTTTCTGGCAATCTTTCTTCCAATCTATCTCACTCAAAAATCAAGCGAAACGGAAACTGTTGAATCAAACTTGCCAAGCGGTTCAACTTTGAATGAGTTGATTAAAGGCAGTGACAGCAATTATGAAGAAGCAAACACCACAGTGAAGAGAATTGTCTTTGACTACTATGACAAAGACGAAAGTGGAGAGTATACACAAACCGAAGATGGCAACTATACCTACACCGAAAACGGAGTGAATGTTTTGGAAGGGCAAACAGCGGAGTCATACACTTGGAACAAAACACAAATTGACCTGTATAGAATTTCTGACGGTGACAAGACAACAATCTATTTTCTTTCAAACGAAGAGATTGTTGCAAATGAAGATATGAAGGATACCTTTTATAATTTCACATCTCTTGAAGAGATTGTTTTCAACAACTTCAACACAAGCAATGTGACGAGCATGAGAGATGTGTTTGCTGGGTGCAGTTCGTTGACAACTCTTGATGTTTCAGAATGGGATGTGAGCAATGTTACAAACATGCAAGGAATGTTTAACGGTGCTAATCTGACAGAAATTGATGTTTCAAGTTGGAATACAAGCAATTTAACAAATATGAGTTGGATGTTTCAAGCCACTAGTTTGGAAAAAATTGACCTTTCAAATTGGGATACAAGCAATGTGACAACAATGGCAGGTTTGTTTTATAACTGCACATCTCTGGCAGAAGTTGATGTTTCAGGTTTTGACACCAGCAATGTGACAAACATGAATTACATGTTTACTAGGTGTACTAATTTATCTTCTCTTGATCTTTCAAGTTTTGACACAAGTAATGTGACAAACATGACTTTTATGTTCTATGATTGTTCAAACCTTGAATCAATCTATGTGGGCTCAGGCTGGACAATCGATGCAGTGGAAAGTGATTCATCAATGTTCTATAATTGCACATCTCTTCCAAATTTCACCACAAATGGATGGAAAACTGACAAAACATACGCCTATGCTGGATACCGCGAAGATTTACGAGCCTATGGCTATTTGACCGACATCAGCGAAAAAGCCACTGGCAACCTTGACGGTGACAATGACTGAATGATTTTCAATTTTTAACAGTTTTTCAGGATTTCATTTGGAAATAAAACAATGGGAATACAATAAAAATAGTGGCGATTGATTTTAGCCACTGTTTTTTATTTTGCCACTGTTTTTTCTTTCAAAATAAATTAATTTTATTTATGCTTTTTTGTGAGTTTTTATATCACAGCAATCATTCCGCGACTTTAAACCCTTCGCACGAAAAACTTTCAGCAAAAATGCCTGATATTGATGTGATTATTCCATTGCACAGTTCAAGTTCGCCACTTTTTACGGAAAGAAGCATAAGTTTTATGATAAGCAAATTTTCAAGCGACACCAAACTCAAAAAAGTCATGTTCTCATTTTCCATGCAAACAAATTTATAAGTGTGTTTCGCCCCGAACTTTGTTTCAAGCGCCAATTTTGATTCGTGCAATTTCTTATCCAACATCGTGCCGTCAAAACGCGCATTCAGACGATGTATGCACGCATGCATTTTGGAAATTATAACAAAAATTTCGCACAGCAACAAATTAAACTCTTCCTCTTCCAAACGAACAAAGACAAAGCCCTTGTTTTTCAGCGATTTGGAATACGCCTTTGCAATTTGTTCAAAATTTTCCGGCATAAGTTCATCATTATAAATGGTATCCATATGCCTTTTTATGTCGCAGAATTTTAAATTGTGAATCTTTTTCTATTTATTTTTTCTTTTTTTATATTTTTCAATTTTATGTAATTTTTTTGTTTATTTTTTAAAATTTAATTATTTTTAATTATTTTTTAACTTTTTTTATTGTTTTTTTGATTATTTTACTGTTTTTTTATTAAATATTTTTTCACCTTAATTTATGGAATAAAAAAATATTTTTCAAAGTGAAAAAATATTTTTTATTTTATATTTTATATTTTTTAAATTCAATTTTAAATTTAAGCGAAATAAAAATCTTAACTTATCAAATAGTCCACAACATTTGGTAAGCAGTCTTCCATTGCATCAAGAAAATTGCGGTTTAGTTGTGCAGAATAAGGAACAACTTTGTTATTGATTTGAATGAGGTCTTTCGGCTGAATTTCCAATTCGTCAACAATGCCTTCACAAATCAAGTTTGATATCACCATCAACGCATTGTTTTTTGTGATATTCTTCTTTTTCAAGGCAGTGGTCAAAATATCTTCGTCGTTTATTATCGCACCCAATGCAGAATTGAGAAAAAATTCCAACTTTTCAAGCGCGAACTCGTTGCCATTCGCCCCAGCAAGAATTTGCCAAGACATGTAGTATTCATAATTTGGCGACAACAAATATTTGTTTTCAGAATTTGGTTGCGGGACGCCCCGATTGAAAAAGTATGCCACACAGTCTTGTGCCACGCAGTCCCCCGCAAGTGCATTTGAACACAGGTCGGTGAAAACTTCTGTAAAATTTTTGTCCACACTGTCCAAAACCTTTTTACGATATTTTATAAATTCATCGTATGCAGTTTTTCTGTCAGTGAAATCGCGATAATCCATTCACACCTCTCGATATGATTTTAGCAAAATTTAAGAAAATCTCCAAACAATTCGCGGGCAATCAATGGCAAATACGCAAAATATTTTCTTTTTTTGCCGAATTAAAGATTTTCAAAAGTGTCATTCTGAAAAAAGGCATGCCGACGATAACACTTCCCACAAAAATTGATAGTGGCACAAAAACAAAATAATATGTCGTTGGAACTCCAAGCCAATGGTCGACAATCAAAAGGATGACAAGCATCAACCCGCCAAAAATGCATGCCACTGAAAAAACGAATATTAATTCCAAAAAAATTGTCCACTTATGTCCCTTTGCCAATTCTTTTGAAAGCATAAAAACTCCCTTAACATCCAGCATAGGACTTTCCGCCGTGATCAACTCGGTGAATGCGTAATTCAAAAGGCAAAGTATTCCCGGAAGAATGAAAAAGCATGTGCAAACAGCAGTTAGAAGCAGTTTTAGCATCAAAACCCATAAAATTTTTAAGTTTTTCTTCAATTTCATAAACAAATTATTGCATAAAAAAGGCATTTCTAAACGAAACGCCTTTTTGTTTTTTAACATTTTCAAATTATCATTTTATCATTTTTCAAATGTTATTTATAATCATAATATTGGCGAAAACAATCTCAAAATCGCCTGCACAAATTTTGTCAACCATCTTTTGCGCTTGAAATACATCAAATCTGCATTTAAACTGTGGGCAATGTCGTCTGCGTAATATTTGCGATACTGTGCATTCAACTCTTTGGAATAAAGAATCACCGTGTCTTCAAAATTTAAACCAAACGAGCGATTGTCAAGATTGCAAGAACCGATTGACAACTTGTCATCGTCCACCACAATGACTTTGCTGTGCATGAAACCTTCATAGAGATAAACATCCACGCCAAGTTCAACGAACTCTTTGAGATAGGATATCGAAACCCAAAAAACTGTGCGATAGTCTGGCTTTGATGGAATCATAATCTTCACCTTAACGCCACTTGCAAGTGCAATGCGAAGTGCGGAAATGAAGGCTTCGTCTGGCACAAAATATGGCGTTTGAATAAGCACGCTTTCTTTGGCATTGGTGATGAGTTTTATGAATACTTCTTTTATATTTTGCACAGGACTGTCTGGACCCGACACCACAACTTGCAAATATGTGTCGCCGTTGTTTTCAGGCAGTGGAAACAAGCCGTCTTTGATGTATTTCTGTGGAGAATAGTTCTCTTTTTTGATATATCGCCAGTCATTCAGAAAAATGTTTTGAAGCGGATAAACTCCCGGTCCTTCAATTCGAATATGGGCATCTCGCCAAGGCGAAAGTTTTTTCGATTTGCCCATGTGGTCATCACGAATATTCATTCCGCCTGTGTAAGCGATTTTTCCGTCAATAACAACGATTTTTTTGTGATTGCGATAGTTAAGTTTTAAATTTATCAAACGGATATGGGCAAAAGGTGGAAAAAATTCTGCAATTTCAACGCCAGCCTTTTTCATTTTTCTGAAAAAGCGTCTTGGTGCTTTTCGAGAGCCCACGCTGTCATAAATGAAGCGCACTTTGACCCCTTCTTTTGCCTTTTTTATAAGCAGATTTACCACCTTTTTGCCTGTGCTGTCGTTAGCGAAAATGTAATACTCCATATTTATGCTTGACTTTGCGTTTTCAAGATCATTCATCAAACTTTGCAGTTTATCTTCGCCCCAACAAAAGATTTGCACATCGTTGGCAGGGCACAGAATGCTTCCATAGTTATAACAACACTTGATCAGCCCTTCGTCGCCTTTAAGTTTTTCTTTCGCACTTGTGTCTGAACTCAAATATTTTGCAATACCTTCGTCATATTCCACTTCATACAATTTGTGACGACTTATCATCCGCCTGATACGAAGTGACAGACCGCTTCCAAAGACAATATAGAACAAATAGCCAATTATCGGAAGAAAAGTGAGCACTGTCAACCAACTTATTACGCTTGACAATTTCTTTCTTTCAAAGAAAATCATTGAAACAAGAAGCAGAAAATTGATTATGATGTAGGCAACAAAGACCCAAAACCAAGCATTCATGTTTCCACCTCACCGTCTGAAAAGAGATACAATTTTCCAATCTCCGTTTCATCGCTGACTGTGTCAAGAACAGTCAACGATGTGGAGAGTTTGTTTGTGACATATTCAGTTTGCACATCTGCCAAAGCGACATTTGATGTTGTCACCATGGATGCACTTGTGGAAGATGTGTATTCCAGACGAATTTGAAATGTGCCGATAAGAATATATCCATTGTCTGCGTCCCAATAGCCATCAATACCCGAAACTTTGATGTAAACATTGACAATGATGTATTCACTTGGTCCCATGCTGGTCGTTATCGTTCCCGAAGAGTTGTCTATTTCCGCATTTCCTTCTTCAATATCGAAGTAAAATTTGTTAGAATCTTCTTTGTCAGAACCTGCATTATATAATGTCTTTGTCCCAGTAGTGGCATTTCCTGCTGTCAAGTAAATCTCACTTGCCCAAGCTGAAAGATCATAAGTGTTATCACTATTGGCGTCCACAATAATAGCACCGGTGATTGAGTCAACATTTGTGGCTGTCGCTTCAATGTAGTATGGCTTAACAGTGAATTCTTGTTGAATTTGATAAGTTTGCCCACCTTCATCTTCATCTGATGTATACAAGAAGTATAATCTCTTGGTCATTTGGTTATTCGTAAGCGCTGCGGTGTTCTCTATATTGAGTTTGAGAGCATCTTCGGCGAGTGTGCTAATTGATTTTTTACTTCCACTGGTTACAACAGATTCGTCTCCGTATCCGTTATAGTAAATCGTTGGAGTCTTTTCACTTACTGTTTCACTTCCTTGCAATAAATCATTTCCGTTACTATCGGTGTATGAGTGAACATAAACATAGAATGTTGAATCATCTTCATCTCCATCTTCGGTCATGTTTTTTGTCAACACTCCGTCTGCCATGCTTTGTGAAATGCCAACATATTCGGTGACTGCATAATCTGCCAAGTTGGTGATTGTCACATAGTTCGGCGTGAAGACTTCATAATAATTTTCTAAATCGTCTGTTTGTGGTGTTTCAACAGCAGTCACAGCCCCTGTTTCTTCAATGGTGTAATATGTCTTTCCTGTGACAACACTGGTGTCTGATGTCGAAACATAATAATTGCCATTTGAATATGTCAGTTTTTTGTTATGAACAACCAATGTCATGCTTTCGCCACCGTCAAGGTCAACTTCCAGAGTGTCATTGAGAAGTGTCCCTGTTGAAATGCTACTTTTAACAACACTTGTGACGGATTCTCCATCCAAAACAACTGTTGAAGAGAAGATGTCATCGGTCGAAACTTTACGCCTTATGTTCACAGTTGTCGTCACTTCACAAGTTTCATCACCGTTGGAAACCGTCACAGTCATGATAACTCCGCTCAAAACATCGCTTGTGCCAAAGTCAATTCCATTAAATGTTGGAACAGTGACAGTGTTGTCTGTAGCATCATCTTCTCCTTCATCAATGTCGTACGACGATGTGACAAATGACACTTCGCTTGAAGTTAAGAACTTTAATGAATCGCTTGAACTGCTGGCAGTCTTAGTGTCTGAAATTGTGCCACTGTTATATGTGAATGTGACTTTTGTGACTGTCAAACTGTTGACATTTGAAATTAAGTTCTGGTTTATAACTGAATTTTGGTCAATCGCTGAATTTGAAGTGAAGGCATATGCAGTGATTCCGCTGAATGTCACAGTTCTGAGAGTTTCGTATTCCGAATACACAGTTGGAGTGATCAAACTTCCTGTTGAATATGTCAAATTCAAAGTTATTGATGAAGTTGTTGATGATGCAGAAACGGTATAAAGATCATCTTTCTCGTCCATATTCAAATAAAGCGTCACTGTTGGAGCAGCAGATTCCAGTTGGGCTTGTGTCAGTGTGATCGTTGTCGTTGTGCCACTTGTGCTGGTATACGACCAATCTGTCCCGCTTTCTCCGTCACTGACAGTAAATATTTCATCCTCACTTGCTGTTCTTTTTGTTTCTCCCGTCCTTTCAAGCACAGTGTTCATTGGCAGAGTGATTGAAGATGTGCCCGTTTCGACTGTCAATGAAGAGTTGAGTGTTAATTGCAATCTATAATCTATTGTTGATGAAGCACCTGAAATTGTAATATAGTCATAAGCTTCGTCATCTTGAACATAGGTGAAAGGATCATATCTATAATATCCGCTTGTTGTGATTGGCGAAGCAATCTGATATTGCGCTGTGAATGCAAGCAAATCTCCTTCGGTCAAAGTGTAACTTGACAGTGTGTAGATTTCTGGGTCGTCTTCGGAAACAACTTTGAAATAGAATCGCCCAACAAAGCCAAAGCCGTCTTTAAATTCAACATAGAACATCTTTTCACCCAAACTTGATTCGCTCAATGTGAGTATGTTTTCGGTTGCTGAACTGCTATTGCTGTAAGTATAGGACTTCTCTGAATCTGAACCTGAGACTGAGAGCGACCAACTTGAAGATGATAGACTTAAAACGCTGTCTGAGCTGTCTAAGGCGACATATTCATCATTATTGTAAGTCACGCCGTCAACTATTTCATTCAACGAAATCGTCCAATTCTCAAATGTGCTGATTTGGTTGGAAGAACTGCCACGCATGTATGCCCTAATCACTTGATACAAATCAATATCTATTGTCTCCGAAGGTGATATGTCACTGTTGTTGATTTCATAAGGTTGAAGTATGTTGGAAACATAAGTCTGATATTCGTTTGTCATGCTTGTGTCACCCGAAATTGTTCCAGATGAATTCGCCGCTGATGTGGAGAACGACACCGTCGAATTTGGCAAAACTTTGAAAAGAATGTTGTGCGACGATGAGATTTTTGTCTCGCCCAATTCCACAGAATAAGTCACTCTGATCATCACATAGTTGCCGTCGTTGTTTGCCCCTTGCGCTGTGATTGTCCAATCTTGTGTGATTGTCCGATCTTGAGAATCCACTTTTTGACTGATGGTGATGTAATCTCTTGTGTTGTTTCCAGAATTAATCTCATTGATTGTTGCGTTCGGTCTTGGCGTCAAACCTGTGTAATATTTGTAATACTGCGAGTTCTCATTCACAAAAGTGGTTGATGTCAAGTAGTTATGAATTGCACCTGCAACCGCTGAAAGTTGAGTTTCATAATCGTCAAATGTTTTATTTGAAATGTTGTTTACTGTATAGCTTGTATCAACTGGCAAATCTTTGAAACCATACACTTCCAAAGTCAATGTGGCATTGTTGTTTGAGATGTCGCTGGCAGAATATAACTCGCCTGTTTTCAATGAGCCAATCGCAAATGCTGATTGAGTGTCAGAAAGCAACGAAATTGAAGTTCCAGCATTGATTTCGTATGTTGTGTATTCTGTTGCGCTGTCAGCATTGCCACCAACTGTGAAGTCAAGTTTGAGTGTGTAGTAATAATAACCTGTGATTATTTCATTATCCCCGATTTTGAAACTTAACTTAATAGTTTGCAAAATGTCAGTGCTTACACCAAGAGTATAATCACTCAAATCTTCACTCAAATCACTGTCACTATCACTATCATAATAAACATAATAAAGCGAAATATTTTCATCTTCATGCTCTGCCAGTGCAATAATGGAACCGTCGGCATATCTCACCACAACACGCCCAGCAAGAATTGGTGCGGATGAATATATTGTGCTGTCATCGCAAAGGTTTGAAACTGTGTCCGTTACACTGTTATAAGACGAATATGTGCCGTCATATTCATATCCTGTCAACGACTTTCCAAGGTCTTGATTAATTCTTGTGCCCACATTGTCGCTAGTTCCTGAAATTGTTATAATTTCAACTTTACCATCTTCCGAATTAACAAATCTGACATAGTAAGTTCCTGCTTGCGCAAGTGTGTAACTCAAAATTCGGTCTTGTGCAAAAATTTCGAGAACTGAACTAGTATCACCTTCGCTCAGCAATGCTGCCAAATCTTCGGCATAAATCACTTCTCCGGATGTGTCGGTTTCAGGAATATAGTTTGCAAAGGAATACAGTGCCGAACTAATCACCACAACTGTATATTCCACTGTGACAGAGTTCACACTGACTGTGAAAGTGACATACCCTTGCGTCATGCCGTCATTGAATTTGAATGTCAATTCTTCATAATTACTCAAAGTTCCGTCAGATTGTCCGTTCACCGTCAAGTTGGAAAGTTCTTTTATGCTGACAACCCAAGTTTCATCAATTACTTTTTCTGTCAAGTATTCCACTGCAATTCTGGTGTCACTTGCAAGTGGTGCGGTGCTTGTGAAGAAATTTTCGATTGTCACGGAATTTTTGGTTGTCCCTTCACTTTCATCGCTTGTTGAATCGCTTGTTGAATCGTTTGTTGAGATATATTCCGCCGACAAGGTTGTGCCTGAAATTGTGGTGTAGGTGGCATCATTCTCGCCGTCAGGTTGTGGGTAGTTCACCGAAACACTGACATTTGGATTGCAAGTATAGTAATATCGCAACTCAAAACTATATAACAGTTTTTCATTGAAGAAGTATGCGATTGTGAAAGTTGTGAAGCATCTGCTGGTCACTCCCACAGATTCCGCTGTGAATGAAGTGGACGTTGTGTAAGATTCATCAACTTCTTCAAATGCAAACCCGCTTGTGCCGTCGTATGCTGTTGCATTATCTGCCAATGAACTGAGCAAATCGTCATCGTCATCGTCATCGTCAATATTCACTTCATTCTTTGTGGCAGAATAATAACTCTCGCCAGAATTGTATGTTCGACTGTCAGTCGACAGACTTGCTTTGACTGTAATTTCGATTGTGAAAGTGTATTCATTGTTTATGACAATCTCAAATTTGAAAGTGGTGTCTTTGGTCAAATGTGCAAAAACAATCTTGTCTGTTGAACTTATGCTGTAACCATTTTCACCAGCACTCAAACCTTCAACTGTCCAATAATCATCAAGATTGCTGTCCACATCGTCGGCAAGAGATATTTGAATTGTTGCCGTTTCAGAACCTACAAGAGATGAGAGAATTCCATTCTCCGTCACTTCTTCGCCTTCATATTGACTTACAAGCGAATATGAATTTCCGCCTGTGAATTCAATGTCATTCACTTCGTATGAGTAAATTCCCGTTACTGTCAAGTGCAAGGTGAACACAGCGCGGTCGGTGTAGAACACAAGTGTCACCTCATAATCTTTGTCGACTGAATCTTTCACAGATAAAGTCAATGTTTTTGCTCCGATTTCGCTCGTCAAGGTGGCGTAAGCAAATTCAACTCCGTCAACCTTGAATGTATATTCCCCTGCTGACGCTGTTGTGCCGTCATCGTTGATTGTTGCAATGGTTGTTTCTTCGAATGTGTATTTACCGCCTTCCGTGAGCGTCACCGTTGTGCCAGCAAGCACATATGGTTGCAATGCTTTTTCATAGTCACCTGTCACATTGACGCCAAAGTCGACATACGCCGAGCCAGAAATGAGAGAAACAAAATATGAAATTTCATTGTTATCGCTTCCACCGCTTCCCGCTTGAACTGTGGAATAGAACTCGTTTCCGCTGGAAGTCACTTCCACACTTGTGCTTGTTATTGACGGCGTGTATGAAACACTGTTGTTGAAAATCATGGTGTAGGAAAGTTCACTTCCAATCATGATTTCACCGTCTACCTTGAACACTTTTTGAATGATTATTTCAATAACGCTGTCCGTCTTTGGAGTTATTGTCAAAATGTTAGCATCAGAAATTGAATAGTCAAAATATTGAGAGTAAGCACCTGTCGAAATTACTATGCCACCAACTTCGACATAAATTATGCTGTATTCACTTGTTATAGCGCCGTCTTCGCTGATATTTTCCAAAAACTCAAAGGATGAGAAGCGTGTTCCGCTGGAATATCTGCTGTTCTGACTGTTCAAAGTTTCATCCAAATTGATTGTGAATGTGCCGTCGCTGTAATAAGTCGAATTTGTGTCGAAGTATTCCGCCGAATCGGCATATGGATATGTCACAGTTCCTGCGGTGAAACTTGGCTCAACTTTGATGCGGAAGTAAATTGTCAAAGTTTCATCCGAAAGTCCTTCTGAATAAGCAAAAGTGTATTCCAAAACAACATAAACATTTGTGTATGAATCAGAAAGATGTTTCAGCGTCAAGGACCATTCGTTATTTTCAGAATCTCTGGTCACTGTTGCAAGATTGTTTAACGCAACAGTTTCACCATTCAATGTTCCACTTACGCTGTAAATTGTCAAACTTTGCGTGATAGATGTCAATTTGTCGGAATAATAATAAATTCCCACACCCTTGTTGTCTTCTTCGGCGCCCAAAGATTTGCTTAAATTGTGGATAATGATGTTTGTCGTGCCAGCAGTGAGAGTTGCATAGACTCCGTTTCCTTCCAAATCACTTGCAGACCCAAGAAGCACAGAAAAATCAACTTCTTCGCCATCGGCGTTTGTGAACTTGTTAAAACTTTCATCGTCACCGGTATAATTGAAAATCGTGTCGCCAAGTTTGCTGATGATGACAGGAATGGTGATGTATATTGTTTCATCTCCATTTACAACTGTCACTTTATTGTCAAAACTTAAAAATGAGTCAATACCCTGCACTATTAAAGTTGTTCCTAAGCTTTGTCCGAAATTTCCGACGGTTTCTGAAACTGAAAAGTTGCCTGAAAGAGTGTATGTTTCACCAGAAACCAAGAGAAGATATGTTTCGCCATTATATTGAACCGTTTGTAAATCTGTTCCAAAAATTGTTTCAACAACATCGGCTTCACTTGAACCATATCCAATTCTTATTGAAAGTTCAACAACGCCCGTGTCGTTGTCGCAGAGAATATATTCACTTTCAAGAACACTGCCATCATCCCCTGTAACAACTCTCACTCTGATTCCAGCGATTTCACTGTTGTCATAGAGCACATTGAATGTTTGCGACAAAAACTCGCCCAAATCTAAATATATATTTTCATTCAATGAAAAACTTGAATTTTCAATTTTAAGATAGCCACCTTCGACAGATTCAAATGTCAAGTTTGCGTTTAAGGCGTTTACATTTGAACTTGAATAAAAATCATCGATTTTTTCAGGTGAGCCTGAGCCATTGATGTATGATGTTGCTTTATAGAAATTGAAAATGCTTGTGACATTTGTCGATGATAACTCTGCCAAATTAACAAGCGGGTCAAGATTGAGATCTGTCACCTTTTCTTCAATGATGACATTTGGATTGATATAAAGCGTCACTCTTATTCGAAGTCCATAATCTGACGCCACACCAAAATACAGCGTGAATGTTACCGTTCTGAACTGATAAACTGCACTGATTTTAAGAGATAAATCATCGTCCAAAGTCAACAAATCTCCGTTTTCCGTAGAGAAAATTTCATTTGCCTTCATGTCACTCCAATCTGCGTCAGCAGCACCAGAGTAAAGTTTTGAAACATTGATATATTCAGTGATATCGTATGAATTGTCAGCAAACACACTCGCCACCAAATCATTGCCCGAAGAAACCAAATAATCTTCATACTCGCTGGTGTAATTCAAAAATGCATCAGCCATGTAATACATTGGCATACAAATATATTGAAGTGTCACTGTGAAAAGTCCGGCACTGTCGGTTATGGTGAAAGTCAGGGTTGTTTCTCGGTTGAAAACGCCATTAAATTTGATTGAATAAACCGATTTTGTTGAAAAGTCGTCTGCTGAAATTTCCGAATCACTTGAATCATAGAATGTCACCATTCTCAAAAGTGAATCCAGTGAATTTGATGTATATGTAGATGAGTTGAAAGTGAATGTAATCTCCGCTTGATTGACTGATGAGTCTGTGTAGATACGAACAAGATTGTTCAATGTTTCCACATTGTTAAATGTGACATATTTTGAAATTGTCACTGTTGTTATGCTGTCGCCATTATCAACATAGGTATCATAAGAATTTTCAACAATTTCGGAAGTGCTTTTTTCAATTTTCGATATCCCTTCACTTGTCACATTAAATTTTATTGTTTTGGTCAAACCGTCACCGGTTTCAGCAGTGTTGTTGTCTTTCTTGTCAATGATTTGAACAACCAAGGTTGTTTCAACATCTTCTCCCGAACCAAAACTGTCAATCTTTGTGCGGTCGGTGCTGATTCCAAGAACACTGTTGGCAGATGATGATGCCTTTGATTCGGAGAAATAAACAGAATACACCTCATCACTTGAATCTATTTCAAAGCCGTATTGGTCGGTCATTGTGAATGACAAAAGTTCGTTAAGGCGGTCTATATTTGCAATGCTGTCCTCTCCCCATTTGATTGTTGTTCCAGAAGAAGTCTGGGAAACCGTGATTGTTGCATCGCTGTAAGCTGTTCCAGACGAATCTGAAAAACTTTCATACGCTCCAACAAGAGTTGTTGGATATGGAGAATAGAATATAAAAGATGTTATGTTTGAATTTTCCGAATTCACCACTGTGGCACTTTGCTCTGTTTTGCCGTCGTAATAACGCAATTCAAAGCCAAGTTGTATGCCATTTTCAAGAGAAGCGCGGTCATTTGTGCAAGCGGTTTCGTCAATTTGCAAAACGCCACTGAAAATTGCCTGACCGTCACCTGTGTTTTCGTTATCAAGTGACAAACTTGCCAATTTTATATAGTCAACTTCTCGTCCCGTGGCGGTATCCAAGCACACCACCGTCAAATTTCCTGTGCTATATGCTGTCAAAAGTTTGTCAGCATCGCTGTCTGTGTTGATAGACAAAGTCAAAGTGAAGGTCAGCATGGTTTCTTGTGAACCACTGCTGCTGTCAACATTGAATGCCGAGATGTAATATTGCCCTGCTGTTTCGCTGTAATTGACGCTTTGACTGAAAGTGAATGTTGGTGTCATATTGTATATTGAAAGCACACTTTCAACATCAACCGTTTTTGCGCTGGAATAACTTAATATGGTATATTTGCCGTTGCTATCATAGATAATGTTGTTATCCGCATCCGTTCTTACAATCGCCGCAAAAACCTTAACCGTTGTTTCGGACGAAAACGCCTTCAAAGCGGATAAGATTGAGCCTTCAACTTCATAGAGTGTGTATTCTGTCGTTATGGAACTGTCAAGTGACAAACCGTCATACATAACGCCCGTCTTGCAGACAAAATATTCTGTCAAATCCAAAGTTCTGTCACTGCTGTAAAGGAAATATACCACTTTTCTGTAAACACTTGAAGAGTCGATTTCATTTAACAAAGCGGACAGATCGATATCTTCCGAAGATGCTTGATTGTTGGAGTCATAATTGATTTCAATGGAAATTGAATCTGAAGAACTCCATGATGGCGTTGCACTCACACCCAAAGAAACCGAAATTGTAATTCCTTTTTCTTCTTCAAAATCCAAAAGTGCCTGCCAAACACCATTTGAATCTTGATAGAAATAATTCACACTTGTTGTTGCTGAAACTTCATTGCTGGAATCAGAAGTGATTTGCCAATAATAGTTGGAATACTCTTTCGGCGTTGTGTTTGGTTGGATGTAGTATGTCGTTGTGTCAGTTGGTGAATAGTCCTTTGTGCTGTCATAAGTTTCCTGCGTGATTACAACTGTTTCTCCCTGCTGAACAACTTTGATAACTTTTCCGCCAACGATTGTTATGCCTGCCTCCAAAATTTCTTGCGTTATTTTGATTGCTGAACGACCAACCAAAGAGGTCATAACTTCATTGCCAGCAAGCACTTGCAACCCAAGCGAGCCGTTTCCGTTTGAAGAAGATGTTGTGAGAATGTATTTCGTGTCTGCCGTGATCGAAAAACTTGTTTCTTTCAAGGTTATGTCAGTCACCGTCACATCGCCCACTCTGACTGTCACTTCGCTCACAACCCATGTTCCCGGATTGTTGTTGAAGTATGTGATTGCCTCGTTATTAAAGCCTTCATAATCACCACTGTCAAGCAAATAGGAGTATGTGTCCATGAAGAGTTTTTGATAATACGAATTGATGAAAGAGTATACAGATATTGTTGTTTCGCCATTGCTCAATGCTGTGAAAATGCCTGTTTCATAATCAACCGACACAGAAGAACCAATCACATTATAGAACAATTCTTTCTGCGTGGAAGAATCCGAGAAAAGATAGGCGCTTGAAGAAGGCGTGTAGGTTGTTTCAAAATAGAAAGTTGTGCCAACAACAACTTCTTGAACATCGTCCACAATCAGCGCCCCGCTTGCTGTTGCCGACATTGATGTCACAGGAACATCAACAAAAATGTGTGCAACAGGTCTGTTTGCAAGGTCACCTTCGGAAATCGCTGTTAATGTCGACGCCCCGCCGATTATCGTTCCGTCAGTAACAGATTGATTGAGCGTCACCGTGAAAGGCACATTGAGTGTCACTTGTTGTGGAACCGTGATGATTCCGTCAGTTATGTATCCATCGCCCGCCGAAGTTGTGTTTGTCCCAAGGTTGAGTGTCACACCTGTCACTGTCACACCTTCCGTCGAACAAGTTATGGTCATCTGAAAATCGCTGGAAACCTTGTAGTATGAAGAATTTGAAGAAGACAAACTGTCATCGTAATATCCAAGACCATCAATCGTCTGCTCGAAACTGAGCGAATCTATTTCTGGCTCAATCACTTCATCTGAAAGCCTTCCCATGAAAAAAAGAACGAGCACCGTTCCGCCCACAATCGCCAAGATGCCAACAAATGTCAATAAAATTGCTGTCCAAAGTTTAAGTGCACCTCTTTTTCTTTTCATACACACCTCAACTTAAAAAGTTTTAGTCAATCCAACAATCATGCCCCGCTTGTTATTATATAAATATAATTGACACAATTATTGTAACATTTTTAATCTTTTTTAATCAAGCAAAATTGCGCACTTGTGGAGATAATTATTTATTTTTTATTTTTCACAATATTATAAAACTTATGCAATAATAAAAAACATTAAAAAAATATAAAAAAACATTTTCATCCTTAAAAATGGGACATTAAAATACATTCAAATTTTATTTAAAAAATATGAAAAAATATTAAAAAATTAAATAAAATTATTATTTTTTTAATTTTTTTGCGTTTTTTATATATTTTTTATCATTTTTTATAATGTTTATATTTTTTATTTTATATTTTCTTTTTAAATTCTAATTTACCACATTCAAGCATTTTCAAATCTAGTCAACATCAAACTTTTCATATTCATTGATGTCATCTTGATATTAAATTTTCTAATCAAAGCTATTATTTTGCCTTTTAAGTTGACAATCGCCTTTTTATCTTTTATAATATAAGCATGAAAACGAATAATTTTGAAATATACAACTACTTAAATTTGACAAATCACAGGTTGGCAAAGATATACCGCTTGACCGGCTCTTCGCCTTTGCCTGAAAGTTTTTCATTGTCAAAGGAAATTATAAAAGAAAGGCTCTACCTTTCACAAATGGAAGATGAAAATGTTTTTCCAACTTTTGTGAGCGAAAACAAGAACAAAATCAAAAAGCATTTCAAAAAATCATTAAAAAACTGCAAAAAAACACAAAAAAGTTATGATTTTTTCAAAATTTATTCGAAAAAGTTTGCAGAAAAAATGGAAACTTATTTTGTTTTGAGAATTAATTTAACAGAAATTTTGCTTAAAAATTTCAAAAAACTCACTTTCGATGAAGTTAAGGCTTATCAAGAATTATACAATCTCGACCCCGTTCTTGGTCAGTTTATGAATCCACTTTTTGAAGATAAGGTGAATTTTGACAGCATTTTTGCTGACTTGGAAAAGAAGTATAATCTGTCATATTCACAAAAGATGAAACTTATAGAAAAGAAAAATAATGACCTTGCCAAAAAGGATTCTGTTGAAATTGAAAACAATTTGAATAACGCAAAAAGAATTAAAACAGAAAGAAAAATCATTGAAAGAAACGCAAAAACCGCGCAAAAACTCAAAAAGAATCACGAAGTTCGAAAGTTTCGTGAAGAAATTAAAAAAAATAAAGCTGAAATTAAGGAGAAAAGATGATACAAGCAATCAATATTTCACTCTCCTTTGGTGGAAGAACACTATATAAAGAAGTTAACTTGAAATTCACCAAGGGGAACTGTTATGGAATTATCGGCGCTAATGGTGCTGGCAAATCAACCTTTTTAAAAATCTTGACCGGAGAAATTGAGCCTAACACGGGTGAAATTGTCATCACCCCTGGCGAACGCATGTCTGTTTTGGAACAAAATCAAAACAAATATGACAACGAAACCGTGCTCGACACTGTGCTATTGGGACATAAAAGGCTTATGGAAATTCAGAAAGAAAAAGATGAACTGTATGCCAAAGCCGACTTCACCGAAGCAGACGGAATTCGTGCGGGAGAACTTGAAACTGAATTTGCCGAACTTGGCGGTTGGGAAGCCGACAGCGAAGCCAAGACCTTACTTCAAAACTTGGGTGTTGAAGAAAAGTTTTTCTATGAACTTATGTCAACTCTTGACGCAAAAATCAAGGTTAAAGTGCTTTTGGCACAAGCGCTTTTTGGAAATCCAGACATTCTAATTTTGGACGAACCTACAAATAATCTTGATTTCAAGACAATTCGTTGGTTGGAAAACTTCCTTTTGGACTTTGAGAACATTGTCATCATCGTATCTCACAATCGACACTTTTTGAACAAAGTTTGCACACATATTTGCGATGTTGACTTCGGCGAAATCAACATGTATTTGGGAAATTATGACTTCTGGTATGAAACAAGTCAACTTTTGGCTCGCCAAGCACGCGACCAAAACAAAAAAGCAGAACAACGCGCAAAAGAACTTAAAGATTTCATTGCCCGCTTTTCTGCAAATGCTTCAAAATCAAAGCAAGCCACAAGCCGAAAGAAAGAATTGGAAAAATTGACTTTGGACGACTTTAAACCATCTTCAAGAAAATATCCATATGTTGATTTCAAATATGAGCAAGAAATTGGCAAAGAAATTTTGAAAGTGGAAAACCTTACAAAAAAAGGAATGTTTAAAAATTTGTCTTTCACGGTGGAAAAAGACCAAAAAATCGTCTTTTTGTCGTCAAATTCGCTTGTTTTGACAACACTATTTAACATATTGGCTGGAAAAGAAGAAGCGGACAGCGGAACATTTCGCTTTGGAAAAACAATCAAATGCTCCTATCTCCCGCAAGATAATCGCGAATATTTCGACGGCTGTCACCTGTCAATCGTCGATTGGTTGCGACAGTTTTCAAAAGACAAAACCGAAAGTTATGTTCGTGGCTGGTTGGGCAGAATGTTGTTTTCTGGTGAAGAAAGTTTGAAAGAAGTGAATGTGCTTTCTGGCGGTGAAAAAGTGCGTTGTATGTTGGCAAAAATCATGTTGGAAAGCGGTAATTTTCTGATTCTGGATGAACCAACAAACCATCTTGACCTTGAAAGCATAACATCTTTGAACAAAGGAATGATAAACTTCAAAGGTTCAATGTTGTTTGCCACAGGAGATCAGGAAATCATCGAAACCGTCGCAAACCGAATTATTGACATCGTTGATGAAAACACAATCATTGACAAACAAATGACTTATGAAGAATATATGGAAAAATTCAAGGCCTAATTTTCAGAATTTTTCTTAAAAATTTCTCACTTTAACTCCAATATTTTCACTTTTATTTTACTCCAATATTTTAGTTGTGAAATTTGGCTTTAAAAACTTAATTTTGCTATAATTTTACTTTTGATTTGTTTATGATTTCGCTTAAAAAATTATTATTAAATAAAAAAGACGCCTGCAAAGCGTCTTTTTTGATTTGTATATTTTTGTTTTATCACAACTTTTTTATAACACTCTTCCATTTTTGTCAGTTTCGTATTTCACTGAACGAACATCAACATCATCGCTAATTTTGCCGTTGACAACACGGAAAGAGTATCCCCTTTCTTCTTCAATAACCAAGCGAGATGTGCCAGGTATTCTCCTATATGTTGAGATGTCGTATGAACATACATACCCTTCTTTCGTCTTTAATGCCGACAAAATTTGTCTTGAACGCAAGCGCTTTTGTCCAAAATGCATATCAAATTTGGTTAAAGACACAATCAGTCTTCCATCTTTTTCCGCGAATTCAACGACTTGATGAGATCTCTTGCGTTTGAGATCTTTGTCAATCTTTTGTATTTCACGAACATAAACCCAATTTTCGTCTTCATTTTTTTCGCGATAATCATACACAAAATTATTCAATTCTGCCGAAAACTTTTTCAGTGGTCCATTGTTTGAAGACTTAATTGCTGAAAATATGTTTTTAAATTTTCTATCGATTTTAATCATATCTTTTTTAGCCATATTTTTCTCCTTAACTTCGACATAATTATATACTATATAGAAAAATAAATCAATACTTATTTTTAAAAATTTTTATTTTTTTTTGCAAATTTTTATTAGATTTTAATTTTTTATGAAATTTTATGGTTTTTTAAGTTTTTTGTTGAATATTTACTTGTTTTTCAGCAATTCTCGATTAAAATTTAACTTTTTCGGATAAATACGCCACAAGTTCGTTTGCATTTATACGAATTTGCTTCATGCTGTCGCGCTCTCGCACTGTCACTGTGTTGTCTTCAAGAGTGTCAAAATCGATTGTCACGCAATATGGAGTGCCGATTTCATCTTCGCGACGATAGCGCTTTCCGATTGACCCCGCTTCGTCATAGTCACACATAAATTCCTTCGACAGAGTGGCATAAATTTCCTTCGCTTTTTCTGATAGGTTCTTTTGAAGTGGGAGAACGGCAACTTTATATGGTGCGATTGCAGGATGCAAATGAAGCACCGTGCGTGTTTCTCCGTTTTCCAAACTTTCTTCATCATACGCCTCGCACAACAGCGCCAAAGTGAGTCGATCAGCACCGATGGAATATTCAATCACATTTGGCAAAAACTTCTCATTTGTGACAGGGTCGAGATAGAGCATACTTTTCCCGCTGAATTCTTGGTGACGCGACAAATCCCAAGTGGAGCGATGATGTATGCCGTTCAACTCTTGCCAGCCGATTGGGAAGAAATATTGAATGTCGCACGCTGCTTTGGCATAGTGAGCAAGTTTGTCATGGTCATGAAAACGCAAACGGCTTTTGTCAACTCCCAAATCTTCAACAAATTTCATCGCTTCTTTTTTGTATTCATCATAAAAAGCCAAAGAGTCACTTTCTTTGCAAAACATTTGAAGTTCCATTTGTTCAAATTCAATCGTGCGGAAAAGGAAGTTTCCCGGTGTTATTTCATTTCGAAAAGATTTTCCAATTTGAGCGATTGCAAAGGGCACTTTGGCACGCGCACTTCTTTGCACATTGAGAAAGTTGACATATTCCCCCTGACAAGTTTCTGGACGAAGATAAACAATATCTTTTTCGCCTTCCACTGTGCCACGGGATGTTTCGAACATCAGTTTAAATTGACGAATGTTCGTCCAATTAAAATTTCCGCAGTGTGGGCATTTAACCTTGTGGTCGGAAATATATTTTTTCATATCTTCATTGCTCATGCCTTCGGCAGAAACAGACCCTTTGGAATGCTCTTCAATGAGATTGTCTGCACGAAAACGCTGTTTACAAGATTTACAGTCCATCTTTGGATCAGAAAAACTTGTGGTGTGTCCGCTGGCTTCCCAAACGCGTGGATTCATCAGAATGGCAGAGTCCACGCCATAGGTGTTTGGACTTTCCTGCACAAATCTTTTCCACCAAGCGCGTTTGACATTGTTTTTAAGTTCCACCCCAACAGGTCCAAAATCCCAAGTGTTTGCAAACCCGCCATAAATTTCGCTTCCCGGAAAAACAAATCCGCGTCCTTTGCATAGGTTGATGATTTTGTCCATTGTGGCTTTTGTTTGTGTGTTTGATGTTTCTTTTTTCATATTTTTTCTCCCTTTTAAATTGATTTCGCATAGAAAATAAAAAATCCCTATGCACCATTTGCATAGGGGCGACTGTTAAACCGCTGTTCCACCCTATTTCGTGAAAACTCACCTCATTGACCGTCTTTACGCCGACCCGCGTTCGCTGTTGGAGTTGCCAATTCCGTCATCGCTATTTTTATTATACTGCAAATATAAATTCTTTGTCAAGTGATAAAACTAACCAAATCAAAATTAATACAAAAATCATCAAGATTTCAATTCAATATAAAACACATGTTCAAAAGCGCCGAAGAACCGAAATTAAAATAATGTTATTTGAACAATATAAAAAATTAAATCTCAGCGTCAAAGTGACGGCAAAGCGCGAAAAGGTGGAAGCAAAGCGTGCAAAAATTTTCG
>CAYNTF010000005.1:0-83220 GCA_964400145.1 uncultured Lachnospiraceae bacterium
ATTTTTAAAAATTTTCAGAAAAATTTTTAAAAATGTTGCTTATTTTTGCAAAAAAAAGCAAGAAATGAGCAAAATCGCCCCATTTTGCCCAAAAATTCACAAAAAAACAACAAATTTTTGCTCATTCTAGCGCAAAAATCAGAAAAAAGTAAAAAACGAAAAAATAAAAAAGAGTATATTTTAAGACAAGACTTAATTTATACTCTTTTTTTATAAAATTATTTTCAAAATTGCTTTTTATCTTTTGTTTTTGTTTCTTATTTTTTCAATCCAAGGTGGAACTGAGTTGATGTTTGGATTTACATCAACACGGCTTGTTGTTTCGTTCTGTTGCAAATTAACTTCACTTTGTGGCTGTTGCGGATTATATCCAAATGGATTGAACCCCTTGAATTTGTCTTCTGGCTCTTCTTTCTTTGGTTCTTCTTCTGGCAACTCTTCTTCATAGTCTTCTTCTGGATTTCTGAACCCTGTTGCAATGATTGTGATTTCAACTTCATCTCTCATTTCTGGGTCAATCGATGTTCCAAAAATAAGGTTGCATGAAGGAGAAATGACTTCTTTCACCATGTTTGCGGCTTCTGAAACTTCACGCAATGTGATGTCGCTTCCACCTTTAATGTTCAGCACAACGCCTGTTGCACCTTCGATTGTTGTTTCAATCAATGGAGAAGCAACCGCTTGACGAACTGCTTCAAGCGTTTTGTTCTCGCCCTTTCCATGACCGATGCCCATGTGAGCCATGCCACGATTTTTCATAATTGTGACAACATCTGCAAAATCCAAGTTTATCATTCCTGGGAAAACGATAAGGTCAGCAATGCCTTGAATGCCCTGTCTGAGCACATCGTCAGCATATCTGAACGCTTCCACAAGAGTTGTCTTTTCTGGCAAAATTGTCAAAAGTCTTTCGTTTGGAATGACAACAATCGTGTCGACATATTTTTTCAATTCTTCAATACCTTTCTCCGCCTTATCCATTCTTTGTCGGCTTTCAAATTGGAAAGGTTTTGTCACAATGCCAACTGTCAAAATTCCAAGTTCTTTTGCGATTTGAGCAATCACAGGAGCAGCGCCCGTGCCTGTTCCACCACCCATTCCAGCAGTGATAAACACAAGGTCAGAACCTTTCAAAATTTCGGTGATTGACGCCTTGCTTTCTTCGGCAGCCTTTCTTCCAATTTCCGGCACAGCGCCCGCGCCTTGACCTTTTGTCAAGCGTTCACCGATTTGAAGTCTTTTTTCCGCTCTTGAAATCAAAAGAGCTTGTTTGTCTGTGTTGATTGCCACAAATTCCGCAGATTGAACATTTGCATCAATCATGCGATTGACAGCGTTGTTTCCACCGCCACCTACACCCAAAACTTTGATTTTTACAACAGAATGATTGTTATCCATTTTTTAACTCCTTTTTTACATTTTAACTTAATTTTCATAAATTTGCAAGAAAATTTTTGCATTTTTATGCGAAATTACACTTTATTTTTCAATTTTCCGCGATTGCCGAATTGACCAATCCAAGAAGCGCGGAATTTTCTGGTTTGTCCATTGCTGGAATTGGAGGCACACCATAACTGATATTTCTTCCGATACATTTGGAAAAATAATCTTTCCCGCCTTTGATTTTGGCTATCCCCCCACCGCATAAGTAGATTGGATAATATGGCACATATTCTTTTGCAAACAACCTTATGCACTCATTGACTGTTTTTGCAATCAAATCCAATCGATAGCAAACCGCTTCATTTGCCAAAGACAACGGAATTTTTGCCACGCGACCACCAATCGTCACCAAATCATAAAAATCATTTTCGCTTCCACGCAAAGAAAGCACAATCTTTTTCTTTAAATTTCGAGCGTCATTATATGTAATTTTGCAGGCCTCCGACAAATCGCTTGTTATGTGAGAGCCCCCCATCGAAAACGATGTCAAGTTTGTCAATCCATCGCCCTTCACAAACGCAACACTTGTTGACCTTGCCCCAACATCAATCACAATGCAAGTGCGTTCTCGTTCTTCTTTTTCAAGCACAAACATTGCTTCGCAAAGCGGTTCACTCAGATATTCCACCTGCTCGACACCCAACCTTACCCAAATTCGATTGAAAGCGTTTATGAAAGATGTTTGAGCCAACACAACCGAGAACTCCACCGAAATTTTGTTCGCCTTGCTTCCGATTGGCGAGTTTGTTTTTCGACTGTCGTCCAAGACGAAATATATTGGGTCTATCGACAAGATTTCCATTTCATCAACATCAATTTTTTTGGAAGCCGAATTGGACAACTCATCAATCGTGCTTTGACGAATTAATTTTTTGAACCTAAAAACCGCTAGTTCTTTCACTGCGGTGACTTTGGAGAACTCCGCAGGAACTCCGACATAAATTTTTCTGATTGCTTTTTTATAAACCGATTCAATTTGCGAAAAAAGGCTTTTCACAGCATCTTCCAGCAAAGACGGCTCAATAAATTCGCCTTCAAAAAAGCCGGCGTATTCCACTTGTGCCCTTGCTTTTATGTTGAAAATGCCATTAATCCCCCTTTGTGCCACCACACAAGAGAGTTTTGAAGACCCAATTTCAACAACAATCACATTTTCCGCCATACTCCCCTCATTGTTACCAATAGTTTAAAACATAAGAGCAACAAAAGTCAACAAAATTTGGCATAAAAATTTATAAAAATTAATTTTTTTTTATAAATATTCATGACAAACCTAACACTCTCACAACATCCGCTTTTCGTTTGATTTGATTGACATATATATTTTTTAATGATATAATTTGGCTATGTTAACAATAAAAAATTTAAGTTTTGATGTCAGCGAAAAAGACAACAACAAAGATATATTAAAGGACATTTCACTGACTTTTGAAAATAACAAAATCTATGCAATAACCGGCCCTAACGGAAGTGGAAAATCCACTTTGGTCAAGGTTATCATGGGCATTCTCTCGCCTTCAAATGGGAAAATTCTTCTTGACGATGTTGATATCACAAATTTAAGCATCGACCAGCGTGCAAATATGGGGCTTTGCTATGCTTTTCAACAACCTGTCACCTTCAAAGGACTTAAAGTGAAGGACCTGCTGGATGTCGCCTCTGGAAAAAAGAACGATGTCAACACCCTTTGCAACTATCTTTCAGTGGTCGGGCTTTGTGCAAAAGACTATATCTTTCGACATTTGGACGACAAACTTTCTGGCGGCGAACTGAAAAGGATTGAACTTGCCATGGCATTGGCAAGAGATGGAAAGGTGAATATTTTTGATGAACCAGAAGCTGGCATCGACCTTTGGAGTTTTGACAATTTGACGGACATATTCAAAAATCTTAATGGAACAAGCATAATTGTCAGCCACCAGACAAAAATTTTGGAAATTGCCGATGTTGTCATTCTTCTGCGCGAAGGAAAGGTGGAAAAAGCGGGAAAATATGCCGACATCAAACCTTACCTTCAAAAGAAAACTTGCGACAAATTGGAGGAAGCGTATGGACAAAATTGACGAACAACTTTTGGAAAAAGTTTCCGATTTACACAAAATCGCTCTTGGCGCTTTCAATGTTCGCAAAAACGGCGAAAGTATTGGTCGCCAAAGCACAAAAGAAATTGAAATTATTCCAAAAAAGAAGAAGAGCGGAATTGACATCTATGTTCAACCAAATGTGAAAAACAAGGCAGTGCATATTCCTGTCATCATCACCATGGGCGGACTTAACGACCTTGTCTATAACGATTTCTATATCGGAGAAAATGCCGATGTCACCATTGTTGCTGGCTGCGGAATTCACAACAACACAAGCACAGACAGCATCCACAACGGCATTCACTCTTTCCACTTGAAGAAAAATTCGCATGTCAAATATATAGAGCGCCATGTTGGACAAGGCAATGGCAGTGGTGGAAAAATTTTGAACCCTGTCACAAAAATTTTTCAGCAAGAAGGTTCATTTATGGAAATTGAAACTCTGCAACTTGGCGGAGTGACTTCTTCGAAAAGAGAAACCTATGCAAAACTCAAAGACGGCGCAAAACTCGTCATTCAAGAAAACATCTTGACAACAGACGACCAAACCGCCACCACCCTTTTCAAAGTGAATTTGATTGGCAAAGGCTCAAGCGTGGAAGTGACAAGTCACAGTGTGGCAAGAGACAGGTCATTCCAAGAATTCAAGTCAAACCTTATCGGCGAAAACGAATGTTTTGGACATGTTGAGTGTGACGGAATTTTGCTGGACAATGCACGCATCATCTCCATTCCAATGATTGACGCCAAAGATTGCAATTCTTCGCTTGTTCACGAAGCAGCAATCGGCAAAATTGCCGGAGATGAACTCATCAAACTTATGACGCTTGGACTCACCGAAAAGGAAGCAGAAGACCTCATCATCAAAGGCTTTCTTCTTGGATGAGAAAACTCAAAATGCGTGAAAATTTTTTAGCGATTTGCAATTATCCGAAAGAATTATATAATAGAAAAAAGGAGTTTGTATGGAAAACTTGGAAAAACATTTGATGACTTCAAATGTTTTTTTGTTTTGAAAATTTCAAATGAATGTGAAATAAATTAAAAAATACAAAAAATAATTTGAACATTTGTGAATTTGCTTGACTTGGAGTTAACTCCAAGTTTTATAATCTATTGCAGGAGGTAATATTGTAGTGACAATCAAAGAAGTAAGCGAAAAGTATGGTCTCAGTCAAGACACTTTGCGCTACTATGAAAAAGTCGGCATAATTCGCCCTGTCACAAGAAAAAGTGGCATTCGAGATTATGGGCAAAAAGAACTTGACAACATTGAATTTGTGATTTGCATGCGAAGCGCTGGTCTTCCAGTTGATGTGCTGGCGGAATATATAAAACTGTTTGACAAAGGTGACGAAACAGCAGGTCAACGCAAACAACTTCTCATTGACCAAAGAGAGATTTTGAAACAAAAAATTGTTGAAATGAACAAAGCGCTTGACAAATTGAACTACAAAATTGATGTCTATTATTCTGAAATTGTTGATAAAGAAAAGGCATTGTTGAAAAAGGAGGATAATTCATGAAAAAACAAACAGCTGGAAGAAAAAATTTTGGCGAACTTGCACCAAAATTTGCCGAACTTAACGACGATATTCTTTTTGGAGAAGTTTGGGCAAGAGAAGACAAACTTCCATTAAAAATTCGAAGCATAGTGACAATTTCTGCACTTGTCAGCAAAGGAATTTTTGATAATTCTCTCAAATCTCACATTCAAAACGCCAAAAACAATGGCGTAAGTAAAGAAGAAATGGTGGAGATTATCACCCACCTTGCATTCTATGCCGGATGGCCAAACGCTTGGGCAACTTTTCCACTTGTGCGCGAAGTGTATGCCGACAACATTCAAACAACCACCCCACTTTTTGGGCTTGGCAAGCCAAATGAAGCATACGCAAAATATTTCATCGGAAAAAGTTATCTCAACCCGCTCAATGCAAAAGGTGTTTCAATCGCAAACGTCACATTTGAGCCAAGGTGCCGAAACAATTGGCACATTCATCACAAAGGCGGACAAATTTTGCTTTGCACTGATGGGGAAGGTTGGTATCAAGAATGGGGAAAGCCTACGCAAAAGTTGATGCCGGGAGATGTTGTTTATATTGCCCCTGAAATCAAACATTGGCATGGAGCTGGAAAAGATGGCTGGTTTTCACATATTGCAATCGAAATTCCAGCAGTTGATGGAAGTAATGAATGGTGCGAACCAGTGACTGATGAATATTATGACAAATTGAAATAATTAAAATAAAACAATAAAAAATCAAAATTTTATCAATTTCATCAAAAAAATCGCAAATTTTGTTAAAAATATTGAAAAAATCAATTAAAAAGGAGAATTTTTATGAGTGATTACATTGCAAAATTAAGCAAAAATGTTGAAAGAAAACATGTGAGATTTAACAACCGTTATGGCATGGCCGTTGCTGGCGATTTGTATACTTCAAAAAATTTTGACGAAACAAAAAAGCATCCAGCCATTATTGTTGGCGCACCATATGGCGGTGTCAAAGAGCAAGGACCTTGCGTCTGGGCAGACGGTCTTGCGCAAAGAGGTTTTGTTGTTTTGACTTTTGACCAATCGTTTATGGGCGAAAGTTCTGGCGAACCAAGACACATTTCGTCGCCTGACATCTTTGTGGAAAATTTCAGCGCCTGTGTGGACTTTTTGGGTTTACAATCTTTTGTTGATAGAGAAAAAATTGGAGCGATTGGAATTTGTGGTTCTGGCGGGTTTGCACTCTCCGCCGCACAATGCGACACAAGAATTAAGGCTGTTGCAACAGCAAGTATGTATGACATGACCGTGGCAAGCAGACTTGGAATGAACGAAAAACAGATTGAAGATGCAAAACAAAAAATTTCTCTTCAAAGATGGATTGATGCCGAAAATGGCTATCCAGAATATATTCCAATGTTTCCAGAAGAACCAATCAAAGAAGTTCCAAAAGATATGCCAGAGCCTGACGCAGAATGGTTTAGGTTCTATGCCGTCAAACGCGGACATCATCCAAATGCGCGTGGTGGATTTTCAACAACCAGCAACCAAGCCTTTATGAATTTCCGTTTGCTTGACTATATTGATGAAATTTCCCCTCGCCCAATTCTTTTCATTGTCGGCGACCGCGCACACTCAAAATTTTTTAGCGAACAGGCCTATGCAAAAGCAAAAAGCCCAAAAGAAATTTTTGTTGTTGAGGACGCCGAACACATCGACATATATGACCGCACGGACAGAATCCCTTTTGATAAAGTTGAAAAATTTTTCAAAGAAAATTTGAGATAAAATTTAAAACAATAATTTAAAATATTTAAAAAATTTTGGAATAAAAAAGATTTATAAACTGAAATAAAACTTAAAAATACAAAAAAATAAGTTAAATTTGATTGAAAATTTGACTTATTTTTTGATTTGTTGTATATATAATTATATGGAAAAATGTTTGTTTCTTTATAATCCCAAAAGCGGAACGGGAAAAATCACAAAATATGAAAAATATATCGTGCAAAAATTGAGCGAAAAATACGACGTGGATGTCTGTTGCTCCAAGCACGCAGGTCATATCGGCGAAATTATAATCGAAAAAGGCGAAAACTTTGACCTTTTGGTTGTCGCAGGTGGTGACGGCACACTCAATGAAACGGTCAACAGCATTGCACGATTACATAAAAAACCGATAATTGGATATATTCCAACAGGAACTGTGAATGATGTGGCACACTCGTTGGGTATTCCAAAAAACATTAAAAAAGCAACAAAAATCATTCTTAATGGCGCAGATTTCAAGCACGATATCTTCAAAATGAACGACCGTTACGGAATTTATGTTTGTTGCTCTGGACTTTTCACCGAAACAAGTTATGCCACCAATCAAGATAAAAAGAAAAAACTTGGCAAGTTGGCATATGGGCTTTACGGCGCAAAAAACATCTTCTCCACAAGGGCAATAAACCTTAAACTGACATATCAAGGCGGAGAAATAGACGGCAATTTTGCCATTATGCTGATTATCAATTCCAAAAATGTTGCCGGTTTTAAAGTCAATAAGCGAGCAGTTTTAAACGACGGAACTGTTGACATCGCATTAGTGAAAGCGAAAAAGTCAAAGATAACTTTGGCAGAAGTTTTCAGAGTTGGTTTTATGTTCTTGAAAGGATTGCCAAAAAAATCAAAGAAAAACATCCAAATTTTGCATCTTGACAAATTTTCTGTTTCCGTCGCTTCTGGAACAGTCATCAATCTGGACGGAGAGCGCATTGGCGACGGCAGTTTCACTTTTGAAACAATCAAAGAGGGCATAACTATCAGAGTGCCAAAAAAATAAATAATTTTTCAAATTTTATATCAAAAATTGAAAAAAATAAAGATTTTTTTAAAAAAACTTGCATTTTTCGACTTTTCGAAGTGCAAGTTTTTATTTTTTCTATTTTTAAATTCAAAAATGAAGATGATTATGATTTGTAAAAATTTGACGGACGCGTGACAAGTTCCAAATACCATATCCACCCAAACAGCGGGAAAAGCAAAACCAAGATATATGCCCCGCTGAGCCCTATGTCGTGCATGCGCCTGATAATTAGAGAAATTGACGGCAAAAGTTCTGCCAAACAAAAAAGCGCAAACAAAACAATCATTGTTATGCTGAAAGCGTTTATAATTTCCGCAAAACAAGTCAAACTGACGATCAGCAAAAGAATCAAAGCGAGCATGAGCAACGCGTTGGCAAGCACTCCCCACCAAAACTCACTGCGCGATGTTCTTCCTGAGAAATCCAAAGTGCGCACCCAAAACAACTTAAATCCGCTCCAAAGTTTCATATCCACTCCAAACTTGACAAATTGATTATTTGCAATTTTTCGTGAATTATCAAACTTGTGTAAAAATTTTAGTAAAGTTTCAAATTTTTGCGAAATTTATAAACAGTTTGACAACGAAAAATAAATGGTTTTAAAATATAAAAAAATAAAAAACACCTTAACTTTTGCGGTTAAAGTGAGTTTTTTCTTTGTTTTTATTGTTTTTTACAATTATTTTTCAAGATTTTTATTCATTTGCGCCAAAAAACTATATTTCCTGTCTTGAATTTAGAGCCTTTTCAAGTGTCACTTCATCGGTGAATTCAATGTCACTTCCAATCGAAATTCCCTGCGCAAGCCTTGTCACTTTCACACCCAATGGTTTCAAAAGTTTGGCAATATACATTGCTGTCGCCTCGCCTTCCACATCAGGATTGGTTGCCATAATCACTTCTTCAACGCCATGTTTTTGAACTCGCGAAAGAAGTTCTTTGATTTTGATATCGTTTGGACCTTTGTTTTCCATTGGATTTATGCACCCAAAAAGCACATGGTAAACCCCATCAAAACTTTTAACTTTTTCCATTGAAATGATGTCTTTCGGTTCTTGCACAACGCAAATAAGTTTCTGATTTCTTTTTTGACATATCGGGCAAATTTCTGATGCGCTGTAATTTCCACACTCTTTGCAAAGTTGAACCTTGTTCTTCACATCGATGATTGCCTTTGCAAAGTTTTCTGCTTTGTCGCGATTGTTTTCAATGATATAAAAAGCATACCGCTGTGCTGTCTTTTTTCCAACACCCGGCAACGACCTGAAATATTCAATCAGTCTTTCAATCGGCTCTTCAAATTCACTCATTTCGCAATCCTTTCAATTCTCATTCAAAACCTTTTTCCTTCAATTCTGAAATCAAAGTTTTGCTTTCAAGACTTTCAATTTCAATTCCATATCTTAACGAAATATCTTTCAACCTTTCTTCATAAGAAACAAAGTTGCCTTGAAAATTTATATGCATATCTGCCCAATTCAATATATCCAAAAATTTGCTTTGATATGGACAGTTTGCCTTTCCGTGCCAAAAAATTTCTCGCCAAAACTTATATTTCTGTTTCTTCATGAATTCCCCTCCCACACGAGCATGCAGGTGAAATTCTTTTTCTTCCAAAAATTCATAACCAACATCATGCAAAAACCCAAGGGTGAAAAGGTTGACACATTCTTGCTCGGAAAATCCGTGCTCTTGTCCATATTTTTTCATCAATTCTGCAACTGCAAATATATGATTTTTTCTGTTTTCATCAATCATGTATCCACCAATATTTTACATGATGTTTGGAAGTTTGGATTGTTCGTCAGCGGTGATTTTTGATATGCAGTCGTTCACTGCGCTGACCATCAAGTCTTCCAGCATTTCAACATCGTCAGGGTCAACAACTTCTTGTTTTATCTTCACACTTTTCACAGTTTTGTTTCCAAGCATAGTCACTTCCACCATGCCCCCGCCAACACTCGATGTATATTCTGTGTTATCAATCTCTTCACGAATTTTTTTCATATCTTCTTGCATTTTCTGTGCTTGGCGCATGAGTTGTTGCATATTTGCTCCGCCAAATCCTCCAAATCCATATCCCATTTTTTATTCTCCTTTTTTTTATTTTGTTTTTTTGTTGCATTTTCTCAACATTGTTTTGAAATCAGTCTTCAATCTCCACATTGTCAAAAAAGCCTTTAAGTTTTTTTACGTCTTTTTCAATTTTTTGCTCGACACTTTCGAACTTAATCACTTCAAAGGCAAGTTCCAAACCTTGCCAACGAATTGCATTTTCGATGTCTTTACGCCCATTTTCCAAAACATCAATCAAGAAATCGTCACTTGAACGAATGATGAGTTTTCCGTCAGCAATCGTGGGGTTTGTTATGTCACCACAAGCAACATGAAGTGCAACTTTGTGGTGCTCTTTGAGATAAAGAACCACTTTTCCCCATACATTATTTGCTGAAAGTTTTGAAGGGTCTTTCTCAATTTTCAGTTTTTTTTTACTTCAAAGCCCAACATTGCCGTCAAACAAGTGGTTTCCAGAAGTAGACGCACAGAAAGGGTGTAGCGCAGTTCACTTTCCGCACTTGAAAAGACCTGCATATACCTTATTAAATCTTTTTCCGAAAATCTATCTGCCTGCTCTTTGTATTTTGCAAAAACATCGTCAGGCAAATTGATGATTTCATTGGCATTTTGACAAGATTTGCATACCAACAAGTTTCTTGCGTGTCTTGATAAGTCTTTTGAGAAAACTGCCAAATTTTTACCTTGTCTTTCAATTTCATCAATCAAACTCAGAACTCCACCAACATCTTTTTCACCAATCTTATCAAAGAAGTTCAGCATCAAGTCGTGGTCTATTGTTCCCAAAACACTCAGAGTCTTTTCTTTTGTGATGTCCCCTTGCGAGTATGACGCAATGCTGTCCGCGATTGAAAGCGTGTCCCGAACACTACCTTCGCCAGCACGCGCAATCAACTTCAAACTCTCTTCGTCATACTTGATTTTCTCTTTATCAAAAACTACGGAAAGATGTTTTGCAAGTTCGTCCACGCTGACAAGTCTGAAATCAAATCTCACACAGCGCGACAATATTGTTTGCGGAAGTTTGTGAACTTCAGTTGTCGCCAAAATGAAAATGACATAAGATGGTGGTTCTTCCAGCGTTTTCAGCAAAGCATTGAAAGCACTGTCTGAAAGCATATGCACTTCGTCGACAATATAAACTTTATATTTTGCGCCAACAGGCATAAATTTCACTTTTTCGCGAATCTGGCGAATGTCATCCACTTTATTGTTCGACGCAGCATCAATTTCAATGATGTTTATGTCGTTTTCTTGTTCCAAATGTTTGCAGTTCTCACAAACTCCACAAGCCGACCCCTTCACAGGCGACAAACAGTTGACGGAACGCGCAAAAATTTTTGCCACACTTGTCTTTCCCGTTCCGCGTGTGCCTGTAAAAAGATATGCATGTCCAATTTGGTCGTGCATAATCTGATTTTGAAGAGTCTTTGTGATGTGGTCCTGACCAATCACCTCGTCAAAAGTTTTAGGTCGATATTTTCTGTATAGTGCAATATGGTTCATGCTTATCCTTTTATTTTTTTCGTTTTTTTATAGATTTTTGTTGTAAATTTCTCATTTTTTATAAAAATTTCACTTTTTTCGCACTGAAATCAATAATTTTCACGGCAAATAACAACAAAATTGTCCACATCCAAGCACGCGCCACCAATCAAAACACCGTCAATAGCAGGGTTGGAGATGATTTTGGTGTGATTGTTCAGATTTATGCTTCCGCCATATACAACCTTGATGTTCTTCCCCGCTTTGATTGAATATTGTTGCTCAATTTCTTTTCTGATGACATCAGCCATTTTTGTGATATCTTTGTTGGTGGCATTTTTGCCTGTGCCAATCGCCCAAATTGGTTCATAGGCAATGATTACACTTTCAAGTTCGTTTTCATAAATACCTTTAAGGTCATCGTCAATCTGCTTACGAACAAACGCACATGCCTGTTTGTTTTCCCGAGTTTGCAAACTTTCGCCAACGCATAAAACAACTTTCAAGCCGTTTGCCAGCGCCGTTTTGATTTTTTTGTTGATAAGTCTGTCGCTTTCTTTGAATTTGTTACGCCTGTCTGAGTGACCCAAAATGACATAGTCCGCTCCCAAATCTTTGATCATACTTGCACTTATTTCACCCGTGAATGAGCCTTTCTCCTCACCCGAAATATTTTGCGCTCCAACTGCAACCTTACTGCCACCCAAAAATTCTTTTGCAACTGCCAAATGTGTGAAAGGTGGACAAATTATAATGTCGTTTTTTGTCGATTTTGTTTTTGTTGCAAGTGCCATTGCATAAGTTTTAAATTCGCTTGGAACAGTGTTCATTTTGAAATTTCCAATAATAATTTTTTTCATGGTCACTCTCCTTTTATTAAACAAATCAATTTCTTTCTATCTCACAATGTCAATAACTTCCACGGCCGGCAATGTTTTGCCTTCCATGAGTTTCAAACTTGCTCCACCGCCTGTGGAAAGATGGTTGATTTTGTCCGCAACACCACACAGATTGACTGCGCTGACACTGTCACCACCACCAACAATGGAATATGCTGTCGATTTTGCAACCGCTTTTGCAATCTTCATTGTGCCTTTGCTGAATGCAATCTCTTCATATTTCCCCATTGGACCATTCCAAATGATTTGTTGCGCCTTCAAAATTTCGTTCGTAAACAATTTTATGGTCTTTGGACCTATGTCAAGCGCGGTCATATTGTCCGCAATTTCATTCACCTTGACTGCCCTATCTTTGTTGCCAATTTTCACCAAGTGGTCGATTGGAAGCAAAATCTTGATGTTTTTCTCTTTTGCAGTTTGCAAAATTTGTTTGGCATTCTCAACCAAATTTTTCTCGCAAATGGAATTCCCAACACAATGCCCTTGCGCGAATAAGAAAGTGTATGCCATGCCACCACCGATGATGATTGTGTCTGCAATATTCATGACATTGTTAATCAAATTCAACTTGTCACTCACCTTTGCTCCACCAAAAATCGCCACAAATTGATGTTTTGGATTTTTGAATGCTTGTTCAAAAACCTGCAATTCTTTTTCTATCAAAAAGCCTATTGCGCTTGGCATTTTGAGCGCCACGCCATAGTTTGACGCGTGCTTTCTGTGCGCCACGCCAAAGGCATCGTCAACATATATTTCCGCAAGTTCACTCAATTTTTTGACAAATGTTGGAGAATTTTCTTCTTCGCCTTCATGAAAGCGCAAATTTTCCAGCAAAATGATATCTCCATCCTTCATTTTGGAGATTGCTGAATCCACTTCGGCACCGTAAATCTTGTTGCAAAACTTCACTTTGTTTGGAAAATATTTCATAAGACGAACCGCAACAGGAAAGAGCGACAAAAATTTGTCATAGCCCTTTGGTCGCCCCAAGTGAGAGCACAAAATCAATTTTGCGCCTTGTTCCGAAAGGTAAGAAATCGTTGGAATGGCAGCCACAATGCGAGTGTCATCCAAAATATCTCCCCAATGGTCCAAAGGAACATTAAAATCGCAACGAACAAGCACACGCTTGCCTTTCAAATCTTTTAAATCTCTTATCGTTCTTTTCATATCATAGTCCAACCTTTTTACATTTATAATTTTACACCATTTGAAAGATATTTCAAAACATTTTTAAAGAAAAATAAAATGCAAATCAAGCAAATCAAATTTACACGCACCTTATGCACCCCAAAGCAAATTGGATTGTCAACGCATTAAGTTTTTTAAATCCTTTAAGGCACAACTTTATAACATATAAACCGATCAACTTTGATACATTCTCTACATAACCGTTGCCATGTATGCGTCTTCCAAAATTTTCAGTGCTTGATCAACATCTTCGCAAGTGGCGAGTTTAAGTCGCAAATTGGACGCCATTGTAAGCCCACCAGCATACCACAAAAGGTGTTTTCTTATATACTTTTTAAGCCAATTTTCGCTGAAATGTTCACGCAAGATGGAAATATGTTTTCGCACAGCCTCAACTTTTTCTTCGACTGTCACCTTTTCGCCTTTAAGTTCGGCAAAAAGCCATGGCTTGCCAAGCGCTCCACGACCAATCATAACGCCGTCCACACCAATTTGCTTCATAGTTGCCAAACTTTCCGCATCGACAACATCGCCACTTCCAACCACATCAATATGAAGTTTTGCTTTAACCTTGGCAAGCGCCTCCCAATCGGAATGTCCGCTGTATCCTTGCGCCACAGTTCGTGGATGAAAAGTGATATAGTCAGCACCGCAATCTTCACACATTTGTGCGAAATCAAGATAGTTCTCTTGTTTGTAACCTTTTCTGAATTTCACTGAAACAGGTTTGTCTGTGGAATTTTTGACCGCCGAAATAATCTTCCCCGCAAGAGAAAGATTGTCCATAAGAGAAGCACCTTCGCCATTTCTGATGATTTTTGGCGCAGGACAGCCCATGTTTATATCAAACCCATCAAATTTTTCTAGTAACGGATTTTTCACAGCGCGCGCCATAACATCTTCTTCATGTCCAAAAATTTGCGCAATCTTGATTTTCTCATCTTTGGTCGTCAAGGTCATCGACATCGTCTTTTGTGGATTGTGCTCCATTGCTCTTGCCGAAAGCATCTCAGTGAAAGTGACATCAGCACCAAACTGTGAACAAACAGCTCTAAATCCAACATCCGTAACGCCAGCCATTGGCGCCAGCATGACAGGGTCTTTGATTTCAATATCTCCAATTTTCATAAAAATATAATATCACAATTTAACAACCAATTCAAAACTCTTTATTTGATTTTCAAAAATGTTTATAAAAATATATTGAAAAATAAAATTCCTAAAATCAAAAATTTGTAAAAAGAAAAAAAATTTGTGATAGAAAATTTTAAAAATAAAAAACAATTTATTGTGAAAATAATGAGATGTGTAAAACATAAAAAATAAAATAAATAAAATATAAAAAATAAAAATTATGAAAAAAATATAAAAACATCAAAATTATAGCGAAAATGCATTAAAAACATTAAAAAAACACAAAAAAATCGATTTTTTTGCATTTTTATGTTGTTTTTTTGTTTTTTAGACTTTAAATTTTCATTTTTTTATAAATAATTTTCTTTGATTTTGCGTCATTTTTTCGTGAAAATTATTCAACAATTTTTTCGTCCAAATATGTAGCCATAAAGTCAGCGATGTGAAAAAGAAAAGCAGTTGGATATTTATAAAAAACTTCGCTCAATATATTTGGACTGCCCGTGCCTCGACTGTCAAATGCACCCATGTGCCAATTTATCGCCATGGCTTCTTCGCGCGTCAAACGCATGAATCCAGAAATCATATAAACCGATTTTTCGCCATGCCCATACGGCAGAGAATCGTAGTATTTATAATATGGCTTCTGAACCCATTGTCCGTCCACTTTGACATTACGCATATCAACAGTATATGTGTTCACTTTGCAAATGTCGTGCAAAAGTCCGATGATTGCCACACTCTCCGCAGAAATCACCTGCGTCCAATTTTCGCCGTATTCACTCTGCAAAAGTTTGACGAAACGCTTATACACATTTATACTGTGAAGGCAAAGCCCACCTTCAAAATTTGAGTGGCGTCGCCCAGACGCTGGCGCGCTGAAAAAATCTGTCTTTTCAAGATATTCCAGCAACTCTTCGGCGCCTTCCCGCTCAATATTTTCATAAAAGATTTCCAAAAATTCCGCTTTTGTTTCTTCAACATTTTCCATAATAGTTACTCCTGTTTTTTCATATGTTTTTCATTTGATTTTGTCAAACAAAAAATTGGTTGCATTTCCATCACTTCCATTTTAACAATAAAGTATGCCAAAAATCAAATAATAAAGCGCATTTTCCACCTGCATTTGACCATTTTTGATGTAAAAATCAACATCGTTGAGCATTTCGTATATATTTTTTAGTTGCAATTTGGAAAAATTCTTTGCAAGCGTTCTTGCTTTCATGACGGCAAACTCTTTCACCGACAAAAGTTCCGAAAGTTCTTTGTCTTGCAAATTGGAAACTGCCACAAAAAACAACCGTCTGAAATGATTAAGTATCAGCGAAAATGTTTTTGTGTCCTTATCCATCAAACTCAAAAGCGTCACTGCCTTGTCCGCATTTCGCTTGGACAGCGCGTCGGTCAATTCAAAAACGGTAAATTCCGTTTCTTTGCAAACCAAACTTTCAATCTCTCTTTCAGTTATTTGAAAGGCATCACATGCAATCAATTTTTCAAGTTCGTTTTTAATCAATGAATAATAACCGCAACACGCTTCAATAAGATTTTGACATGCGTCACGGGTTATGTTCTTTTCGTGCTTTTCCAATTCGGCACGAATCAAACCTTGCAAACTTGCATCATCCAACCTTTTTGCACTCACCTTTTCAGCAATGAGAAAGTCAAATTTGTTGAAAAAGTCAAAAATAACAAGGCAAGTGCTTGGAACAGACGCTTTGAGATATGCAACAAGATTCTTTTTGAAAGCGTCCGATATTTTGGTGATATTTTTCAACAAAATAATTTTCTTATCACTTCCGATTGGCAATGTTTCGCAAGCATCAATCACCGCGTCACCGTCAAAAGAATCTTCGTCAAAGACGATGAAATTAAACTCTTCCAAAGTCAAATTGCAAGCGCTTTTGATAAGTTCCAAAGCGCGCGAATAAAGAAGTATGTCTTCCCCCTGAACAACATAGCACGGCTCAATTTTTTTTGTCAATCTTGTTTTTAATGTTTTCAATCTATACACCTCCAAATGTAATTTTTCCCGCTTATATCGTATGCCACATTCCCGCTTGTTTCAAATGCAGAATCTGCAACATCGCAAGAATAGTATGTCAAAAATATGGAACTTTCGTCAAAATAAGAAGCATATTCGTCATGCTTGCCCAAAATGACAAAATCATAATTCTCTATCGGCAGAGTGGAAAGTTGAGTTTCCGTCAATGTCCAATCTCTCAGAATAAACACCGTGGTGTCATCAAACGAGATTTCCAAACCAATCATACGCGTGCCATAGCCACGATAGACAAACGAAAACCCGCCCACAGAAGCGCTTTCATTCAATTCGACCAGAACTTCGTTGTCATACCCTTGACCTTCGTCGGCACGAATCAATGTTTCCACGCCAATTTCTTCTGCGGAATCAATCAAAACCGTTGTTTTTTGCAACACAAAAGCAGTTGTTATCTTTTCAATTCCAAGCGAAATCAACAAATTTCTGGTGAAACTCTCACTGCCAAAATCAACAATCACCGATTCTCCACTGCTGTTGGTCAACAAAACAACGCTGTATGAATTGTTATAGCAATAGACCAAAGCCGAACCGACCGGAAATTGTATGTAACTTATGCCAAACAAAATTCCACTCAGCGCAAAGACAGCAGAACAACTGACCACTCTCACTTTTTTGCTTGTCATAAAAAAGTAACTTGCAAGGAAGAAGAACACAAACATGCTCGCAACAAAAAATATGTCGAAAGGCTCCACTGTTGTTTTCAAACTTGTATCGCCAAAAAATTTGGCAATATACTCGACGGCATAAAAACCGTATCCGCAAAATTTTAATAGAAAAGCCAAAAACGGCAACGCTGAAACCATCAAAACCAAGACAAAAAGGACGGGATATAACACCGAGAAAAATGGTATCACAATCAGATTAACAAAGAATGAAAGCACATTGAATGTTCCACTGATCATACCCAAAAATGGCAAAATGCCAACTTCCACTCCGATTGAAACGGCGAACGATTTTGCAACATATTTTGGAAATATTTTTCCAAAAACTCTTGTTAGCCAAGGCGCAATGATATAGATTGACATAACCGAAAAGAACGACATCAAAAAGCCAACATCAAGCGCCGACAGTGGTGAAAAAATCAAAATCACAAGTCCTGCAAAGCCCAAAGATGAAAGTCCGTCATAGCACTTTCCAGAAATTCGTGTGAAGAAGAGCACCAAGCCCATTATTCCTGCGCGCAAAATGGAAGGTGAGAAACTGCAAAAAGTGGCATACACTCCCAAAAACACCAAGCAAATCAAAAAGTTTATGACGCCTTTAATCTTACATTTTTTGAGCACCCAACCCAAAAGCCCAATCAAGAAAGTGACATGCAAACCACTGACTGTCAGAAGATGAATTATCCCCGCTGATTTGTATGTTGAATAAACAGTGTCATCAACATCGTTTTTGTCGCTGAAAAGCACAGCATAGGCCACGGCGCCCGTATCTTCACCCATGGTTTCATAGAGAAGAGATTTGATTTTTAACCTAAAACTCTCAATCAAGGTCACAGAGTTACCTTGAAATTCCACTTCGTCGATGTCAATCGAAGCGGTGTAAGGTGTTCGGTCGCGATAATAATAACTGTTAAACGAGCCAAGCGTGAAAAGTTTGACTTTTTGCACATTAGTAGTGAAAGAAATTATGTCGCCGACAGAAAAATCGTCTTCACTGTCAAAACTTATTGTAAGCGAGATGTTCCCCGCGCTTTCACCATCGATTGTGACATCTTTCAAAATGACCGTCGCACTTCCGCCATATGTGGAATAATCGACATCATCTGAAATTCTGCCGACAACTTGCACCTGCCCTGTGTATGTCTTTCCTTCAAAAGTGGACAGACCAACAAAAAACCACCCAAGCCCAAGTGTGAATACGCAAAGAATGACAATCAAAATTTTGAAATGTTTTGTCCACATTGCATATGCGAAAAAAATAAACAAAAGCACAGCGTCAAAAATTATATATTTCAAATTCCCGTCAAAAATAAATTTTGCTGTTGCAATCGCCAGCAAAAAGGAAAGAAAAGCGTAAAAAAGTGGTCGTGAGTTGAAATATTTTTTCTTTTCGTTCATGATTCACAAAAATGATATCACAAAACGACATTTTTTGCAAATCAATTTTATGTCAACACAATTATAAAATCATTTTATCAAACGCACTTGCAATCAATTTTGCAACACTTTTTTCAATCAACTATCGACTTTTGTTTTCGATTTTTCATCACAAAATAAGCGATAAGCATGCCAGCAATCACCACCACAAGCGCGCTTAAATACCAAATTGGTGTGTTGATATACGAAACATAAAATGTTATGGTGCTGTTCTCTTCAATCTCGGCAAGCGACTTGATGAAAACATTGTGATGAAAATCATCATCGTCATACATCACTTCTGACTTCAAACTGCTGGAAGTTGAAGCATAGTCATAAATGAAGTTCGAACTCTCCAAAATTTCCAAGAATTCTTCACTCTCGCGCTCGGCATTTGCGCACCACGCTTGAATTGCCATGGAACATATAAGTTTCAAGTTTTCTGCTGCTGTTGTGCTGATTGGAAAACTTATTGTCATCTCCATTTTCTTAACAAAAAATCCAGAAATTGAAGTGTCAGAGTCTGAACTGTCCTCATCGCTGACATCAAAAAATTCTTTTTGCGCGTCAATACTGTCGAAAGTTATGGAAAAACCAAGTGCGTCCACATCTGTGAAATAAAGACAGCCCGAAACTTGCACTCCATCCCCTGCCTTGTCACGATTTTGTTGCGCAAGAGCGTTGATATAAGTGGCAAGATAGAATTTGTAAGTTTTGATTTCGCTTTCAGTCACACCCAAATTTTCAAAAAGCGCAGAGTTGACAGGGAATGTGTATGAAACAACAATTTTTCCATCTGAATCTGCTTGTCTGATTATTCGAAAAGCATTTGTCTGATAGACATCCACCTGTGATGTGCTTTCGTTGCATCCAACACAAACAAAAAGACAAATGAAGATTAAAAAAAGAGATAAAATCGATTTTTTCATAATCTATTTATACTCTTTTTTTATCCTGAATATTCTTTTGTTGATGTTTAGGCAAATTCATGCCATGACATCGCATAATTTATTGAAATTGCAAATTTTATGACAATGTTGCATAGTTTGTGCCCCACACCCAGCTTGTTGAACCACCTGTAAATGAGCATTCTCCATTCGCATTGCTGTTTGTTGCAGAAAATCCCGATTTTGCAAGTGCAACAACACCACCAACATAGCAAGCAATATCGTTACTCTCTGAAGCACTCACAACAAAAGCATAGTTGTTTGTGCAATTTTCCATAGTTGACGAAGATGTGTTTGTGACCACAATTCCACCAATTTGCACAAAGTCTGCTCGGGCATTGCAGTTCATCGTCACACTTTGTGTTGTGTCCGCACCCGAAACACATCCCGAGATTGAGCCATAATTGGTGTAACATATTCCGCCAAAGGAAATCATAACTGATTGATTGTTGTCGTTGATTATCACAGAAGTGCTGATGGTGCAGTTTGAAATCGTCGCGGAACTTTGGTTGATTGAAGCAATTCCGCTGTATGCATGTGCGTATCTTGTCACCGAGTCACCATAGAAATATGTTTCAAAACTTGTGACTTCCACTCCGCTTATCGTGCCTGCATTGCTGATGACAAGTCCTGACATCAAGGCGTTTCTGGCGATTGAAGTGTATGTTTCGCCAAATTGAACTTGCAAAATCAAGTCGCTTGCGCCTGCTGTGGAAGTGAATGTTTCAAACAATGCACTGCCCGCCGTGTAAGTCAGCCCACCTGAAGTGAGAGAAAGAATTGTGTTGGTGGACTCTATGGTGATTGAACTTGTCAAATCGCTCACTCCTGTTGAAGTGTATGTGATTGTGTTATTGTTGCCAACAAGAACACCACCAAAATTGCCAGAGAAATAGAACCCTTCAAATTCGCCCAAATCAAGGTTAACTTGAAGTGAGAAATAGAATTTATTTTCTTCACTCTGTGTTATGCTGTTTTGTTGATATGACGACAAATAACTGTCTTTTGTCATGCGATATATGATGTTGTCAAACTGTTCTTTGCTTGAAATGATGTATGGATTTGCCGATGTTCCGTCGCCACCATCAAAGAGATTGAACTGCGCAACTTGACTTCCAACTGAAATTGATTGCAAGTTGTTGCTGTCAATTTTGACGATAACTTCAATGGAAACATATCCGCTCACCGTTGGAGTGAAATTTTTCTCCGTTGTGGTGTAGACTCTTTCTTGGTCAATTATGTATGAATTTTCGTTTTCATAGTAAGAATAGTATGTCGCTTGAACAATATAAACAGGATTTTCACTTAAATCGCTTTGCTCAAAACTCCAAGAGAATGTCTGTGTGGTTTCGTCCCATGTCACATCACTTGCACCATAAGAGCGTTGCAGAACAATTTCTTCGCTCTCATCACTGAACAAAATGTTGTTAAGTTGTGGATTGACGCACTTTGCCACAACTGTGATTGTCATAACCGAATCATTGTCAATCACCAAAATTCTTGCATCAACATTCACACTGCCTTCTCTGATGATGTTCAAATAGTTGTTTTCAGCATCAAGTTCAAAGATGTAAGTTTCTTCTTCGTCATCGCCGTTTTTAACCACAACTGTCACAACAAGATAGATGTCTGAATTCCCGCTGTTTTGGAAGTAATTTTCAAAAGTGAGCGTTTCTTCGTCGGTGCCACTGACAATTTCATAGTCGCCCTCTCCCAATATGGCAAGTTTTGTCACCGAAAAACTTTTCCCTATTGACTTGACAAGAAGCATTGAATTTGTTGCACTCTTTGTGGCATAAATGGTCAGAGTCTGCGTTCCGCTTGCAATGCTTCCAGCACTTTCGTGGAAGATAATCTTAAATTCAATCACAGTAGGGTCGGAACTTGCAGTATCCAAAACTTCGAATGTTCCGTCAATCTCATTTCCTTCGCTGTCTGTGACAATAAATCTGTAATATGTCAAAAGTGTGCTTGATGTGACTTCATACAAAGTTGGAACGCCAAACAACCAAGTGAGTTCGCCGTCTTCCGTCACTGCGAGATTGGTCACGGCGTCAACCTGAGTTAATCCAGACAATTCTCCGCCGTCGCCCATGAGAACATAGGTTTCGTCGGTATACTGAATTTCACCGCCAACATATCCGCCTTCCACAAGTTGCAGTCCGTCACCAACATCCGTTCCGCCAAACGCTTGAACGGTCACTCTGATATACAACCCTGTGGTGCTGATTGTCAAATTCTTAAAGTCAAACGATGTCAATTTTGTGTAGAAAACTTCGCTTTCAACATCTTCGTTGGCAGTGATATTACTTCCCGTGTAGTTCGTTTCATAAGTTGTCACTGTCACTTTGTATATAATTTCGCCATTTGAAAGAGCGAGCGTGTCTTCATTTGTTGTTCTGCCTTCCACAGCATCCCAAACCAAAACTCCGTCCGAATTCACTCTCACATTTGTGACCGCATCCAGCATGCTGGCATTGATTGTCACTTCTTCACTTTTGAGTGCAACATACGAACTTGGTGATTCTTCACAGACGACATTTTTGAGATAGTAATTTGAACCAGAAGAAGAACTTTCATCCTCTGTCAGCACTGCGGTGGAGCCAAGTTGACTTACGGTGAATGATGTTGCGCTTGCTTCCGTCTGCTTGTATTCACTCTCGCCAACCATTCCCGTCGTTCCAACAGCATAGTTTGTCGACGAAGAATTTGATGTCAAGGTGTAAGTCACTTCCGAAGTGGAAACATCGTTATAGAGTTCATACCGATAGTCCCCGCTGTCCGAACTGCCTATATAAGAATTGCTTATTCGATCAGAATTCACACTTCCATTGATTACCAAATATCCATATGTGTTTGTGATTGTCGGTGAAGCAAGTTTATACACTTTGCTGAGATAGTAGGTTGCACTGTCAACATAGATGACATTGTTGGAAACAGTGCCACGAATGATAAATCGCAAGTTATATGTTCCGCTTGGATATCCCGACAGTGAGAACCTGAACGATTTTGTTGAATCTCCAACTCCTTCAACGGTTTCTTCAATCAAACTTTCGCTGTTTCTTTGGATAAGCACTGTGGTGGCTCTGTTATATTGTGACACCCACCTGATTTCACCGTCAGTCACCGACAAACTTTCGAATTCAAGGAATGTTACGGAATAATATTCCGACTTGCTTGATGCAGAATAATCTGTGCCGACTGCATATATCTGCATTTCCATTGCGCCATAACCTTCAAACAAACTTTCAAACACGCCCAAAATGGAGTTGCCGTTGTTATAGTTGAGGTATATTGAAATTGAATTGCCGTCTTCACTGACTGTCAATGAAACAGTTTGACTTGAAGAAGTGTCATTCAAACTTAAACTATATCCACTGCTTCCTTTGACGATTGAGAAGGAATAATCACCCAAAATCATGACATAGTTTTCTGCGGTTTCTTGAACAAAAGCACCTTCTTTATATGTCCAAATCAAACTCTTTTTGAAAGTGATTATATAGGAAGTCAAATATGAGTCTGTGGAAGTTGTCACACTGACATCTGGCGTTGGATTGACATAGATTATGTCGTCCACTTCTCCGCCAAGACCGTTTGAGAATGTATACCAAGTTGAATTGAGTGTTCGACTTTCGCCCACAAGGCAATACTCCAATTTGTATGCCCCTGTCGGCAAAGTTTCGAAATATTGGTCAAATATGGTGTTTTGATTTGCCACGCCGTAACTTCCACTTTGAACAAGCGTGATGAAGTCACCCAAAACTGCCCACATTTCATCGTCTTGAACAGCATTATACGCTCTTTGCAAATTGTTCAAAATCACATCTGCACTCACATCGTTGTTTTCTGCTAAGTTCAAAAGACTGGAAAGGAACAAACTTGCGTCAACACTGTATATGTTTTGTGCATACACACCATCTTGATTTGTAAATCGCAAGCAAATTGTAAGTTCGCCGTTGACAAGGTCATAAAGTGTGAATGTGAACGGACTTGTGAAAGTTGTTTGATACAAAGTGTAGGCAAGTTCCAAATCACTCAAACCTTCGTTTGACGGAGTCGTCAACAAGATGTATAATTCATCTTCCACACTCCAATTTATTGAAAGCGTGCCGTCTTTCAATGTTAGTGGGGAGTTTATTTGATTTTTGATAACTTCCAATGGTTCACCGTCATCGTCAAGTTTGAAAGTCAGTTTTGAAGAGAGTGTGTATAACCCTTCGCCAATGCTTCGCACAGCCAAGTAGTATGAACTGTCTTCACCAGCGAATTTGGAAGCATTAAACGATGTGGAAGTTGTTGAAATGATGGTGTATGCATCTGCATCAATTTTGGTGTAGAAATACACATAATATGCAACTGCATTCGGGTCATTGATTGACCAAACAATGTTCCCGCGGGACAAATCCACTGTGGCAACACTTGCAACTCTTGTGAAAACAATCTCTTCACTTTGTGCTGAAACAGTGTAAATTTCGTTAATTATAGAAATTCTTTTAAAGCAAATGGACAATTCACCTGTCAATTCAATCGCATCACCATTTTCGTCAGTCAAATTGTCAAGAACATCAACCAAATTGACAGCAAAGTAGTCTTCTGAATTCAATTCGACGGCGTATTGTATCAATTCATCAAGTGACACAAATTTGATGTATGATTGGTCATCTTGAATGATTTTAACCAAAATTCCCTTTGTGGTGTCTGTCTTTGTGAAGAGCGCATAAGTGTTTATGTTATTCTCGTCTTTGACAATGTGGCCGCCGCCCCCTTCTTCATAGAAATTCACCGAACCTTCAAAGTTATATACAAACGAACTGTAAGAGTCTGAAACAACATACTCAAAAGTTTCTTTTCCATTAAGTGCCCAGAAATAGAGTTGCTGATAGGAATCAACTCCCAACGCTTCCAAAATTTCAAGCAGACTGTATGTATACAAATATTCGTCTGGTTCCAAGTCCAAATTTTCCGTCAAAGTTGGCTCGAATTCATAGAAATTGCCTGTGAAAATGCCGTCACTTTCAGTGCTTACATAGATTTTTTCACCAGCAACACTTTTCCAAGTGAAGTAAATTGTGTCTATCGTCTGCTCGTTATATGAAATGTTTTGAATTCCCAAACTCTTGACAAACTCATCACTCAGCGTCCAAACCGAATCCAAAATGATGTTGGTTGCGTCTGACAAATCACCCAGAGTTAAGATTTGAACATAGAACACGCTTTCTTCGGTTAGACTTGCTGTGTTGATGATATCTTGCGTCATCTCTGTCCAACCAACAAGCACGCTTTGTGCACTTTGTATGCGGTATAGATAGTCGATGTCTGATTCTCGCTCATATGTGACAACGCCGTTGACACTCTGAACATCCGTGCTGGCAATGTTGTTGCTGGCAATTTCCACACTGACAGGTTGCAACTGCGAATCATTTTTCAGTTCATCACCTTTTGCGATAAATTCAAGTCTAAGTTTTCCGCCGTCAGCCAAATTCGTCAAATATGCCGTCAGAGTTGAATAGTTCTCGCCAAACAATTCTGAGGAAGTGTATGTGATTGTGTCATTATCTGTATGGCTCGCGAAATTAGTTAAAGAAATGGTGGTGACATATTCGTATGAACCGTCTGCAAGATAGGTGTAAACATTGATTTCATATCCTGTCGCCCCATCAACTTCCGACCATGATACGATGATTTGATTGCTTTCATTTCTACCGAATGTGATATCAGTTATGATATCCAAACGGTCTATGTCATAAGTTCCACTCAAAATTCCAGAAACAAGATATAATTCAGAAGCCCCCGTAGCCCCCGTCACAGCAAAAATGGAATAAGTCATCGTTTCAGTCAATCCGTCTGGCAAAATGAAGTTCAGGTCAGATTGATTGGAGATGTAATACATCTCGTTTTCGCCGACATAGATGATGTAATAAACTTCAACTGCGTTGTCATCAGCAATCACAAACCCACTGCTGTTTCGCTGTATGCTTGGGGTCGCCAAAATTGTGTAAGTTTGACTGTAATTATTTGCAGATGGAAGATAATAGGCATTTTCACCAGAATAACTGCTGATGTATGCTGAAATTGTCAATGTTCCGCCTTCTGACAAATAGTTGCTTATGAAATCTGAAAGGTCGTATGTGGATGTTGTCACTTCAATCGTTTCCGTCTGTGAGCCCGTTGAAGTTGTTGCTGTCAAGACCAAAATCACATTGCCAAGCGCGTCCCCTTTGTCGATTTTCAACTCGTGTGTGTTGTAAGTCAAACTTATTTCTTCAATCGTTGCTGTTGTGAAAGATAAGTTTGAGATGTTGTCAAATTGATTTATTGTCAAAATTGTTGAAGAAAGAACATTGTTGATATTTTCATCTGTGCCTGCCACGCTGATCATAATTTCCAAGACGCCGTTGGAAACAAATTCCCAATAATAATATTCACTTGCGCTTATTGTGAAAGTGTATGAACATCCATTTCCACTGCTTGTTGCGGAAACGGAAGTTTCAACGGTTAAGTTGGAGTTTTCGCCAATTATATAGATGTTGAACGAAGCATTTTCACCATAATCACCTTCAAAAGTAATCTCAATGTCAGGTCTTTGCGTGAACTTCGAACTGAAATTAACCCCAACCACTTCTGGTTCTTCCAACTTTCTTATTTCAGAGTTTGATTGATATGTGTAATGATTATAAAGTGTCACTTCGCCAAAGACAGCCTTTTGCGAAGTGTAATAAATTGTTCCTGATGCGCCCACTTGATATGACCCCAAGTATGCCACAACATACACGGTTAAATCTCCCGTTGCAAGTCCGTTTTCCAACGAACTTAAAAGAGTGGTCACTTGATAGTAATTCACAGAAGTGCTGGAAGTTTCATACCTTGCATAATTGCCGTTTGTGTCGACAAAGTAGACATAATACACCAAAGAATTCAGTGTGACACCGTTTCCAAAAGCGTTCCAACTGATAACTTGATTTGCAATCGTAATCTCATTATCACCTGGCGCGATGCTGTCCATTTGGGCAACAGTGTATTGTGTTGTTTGACTGTCCATATAATAAATGGTCACGCCGTCACTTGACACTTGGCTTTCACCAACACATTTGAAACTATATTGTCCAAAACCATAAGTGGCGATATCCAATTCTCCTGTGGTGTTTTCAACTGTGTTTTGCCCCACTGCGATTTGGATGTATTTCACACCTGTCACCAAAAATTCAGAAAAATTGAGTTTTCCGTTCGTCACCTGCACATTCGACACGCTTGAAAGTTGTCGAAGTTCAATTATGTTCGATTTTGCCGAATCAAGATAGTTTGGACTTGTTGCAACAACATAATATCTTCCTTCTGTGCTGGTTGTGTAACTGTCTGTTGTGACTGTGTCAATCGTTTCGTCAGTGAGTGCGTCATAAATCACATATTCAGCGGCATCGTCAATCGTTTCCCAAACAAGAGCACCGTTGTCATAAGAGAACGAAAGTTCCACCGCGTCCAATTTCTCGACCGTCAAAACATATGACGCATCTGATTGTGTGGTGGCATATTGAGAAGAGAGTTGAATGACCCCATCTCTGTCCGCTGTTCTGTGTGCATAAGCAGAAAATTCCACCGAAACAGCCTGTGCGTAAACCGTTGCCAAGTCTGTTCCTTTTATTTGTTCAATCAAGTCGTCCAAATTGATTGTCACACTTGATGAAGCAATGGAAAGGAAGTCGCTCAATTCGCCCAAATCATATGAATTTTCGCCATAAATCGCTGTGACGGTTGAACCAAATCGAACATATATAACATATCTGTCACCCGAGGATGTCACACAAGTGAGTTCCAAAACATAGTCATCAACATATGCCGTTGCGCTGTGAGCAAAAATCAAATCGCCGTCATAATATCTCAAATTGGTTGGTGCGTCAATGCGTTGTAATTCCAAAGTCGTCACTGCACTGTCCAGATAGATAATTCCGTTCGTTTCCCCAAACAACTTTGTTTCGTCAGAATATGTGCCGTAATAATAGAAACTCAACGAATAACTGCTTTTAAATTCAATACTTCCGCCCATTAAGGTCAAAGTTATATCTTGGTCTGAACCAATGGAAAGATTATCCTCCCGTTCATAGATTTTCAAACCTGTTGCGCCCGTCTTGTTTTTGAGCGTCACCGTTGTTGTTGGTTTGTAATCTTCAATCAAAATGTCGCTTGTCACTGTGTTGGTGCTGAAACTTGCCTGTGCAATTCGTTGAATTGTCAGCCTCACACTCTCTGTGGAAATATATATCGTGCTGTCACTGTTTACGCCTGTTATTGTGAGAGTGTATGCCACAGATGAATCGTCAAAAGTTTCCGTCAAATTATAAATTCCGCCCGTGCTGTATGTGTAATTTTGAGTGATTGCTGTTTCATTCCCTTTTTGAATTTGAACTTGATATGTTGTTATATTTGAAGTTTGTCCAATTTGAAGGTAATACCCCGTTGCGCCAGTGTTTAAATCAATTTTGCTCTCATCATATCCAAGTTGCACTTCTCCCAGCAAAAGTTGTTCGGAAAGATAGAATGTTTCTTCAAAATAGTTCACCGAAGAGATATATTCATTCTCGTTGTTTGAAAGAGTGTAGATTCGCACACGATAATAGCCAACATTTTCAAAAGTATATGAATTTGTTTCCACAATTTCTGTTGTCGGTTCAGTGCTTGCGCTTGGCACTGATGTCAAAGAATAATAAATCAAAAGTCTGTATCCGCCTGCATTCTCGCTTGCTGTCCAAGTGTATGTCATGTTCGTTGAATTGCCACTTTGTGCTGTTGTTGGTGGGTATAGAATTGTTAATGTTTTTGTTATCGCCGAATTTATTGTGAACTCATTATTCTCAGTCACTGCAACAATTTGAAGAGAAATCTCTCCGCCTTCAATGTCAAAAAGGCTTTCAACTCCGCCGTCAAGCGTTATTGTTTCGCCCTGCACGGTGTATTCCCCTTCATCAACTTTTTCATAATTTCCGTTTACCAAAATGTAAAGCGCATAAGAAGTTGCCCCATCAACTTCGTTGAAAGTTAAAACAGAATTTCCTTGTGCATCATATTCGTGTGTGACTTCGCCAGTGAAGTTTGCAAGTTTGGTCACGCTGACATCTTGGCTTGCATCAGAATTAAGCACATAGACAGTTTCCCCGTTGCTGACATAACTCTCAGTCACAACTTTTTGCATGGCGCTGAGAGTGTAATTGCCCGCTTGTTCAATTTGAAGTGTGATTTTTCCGTCTTGCACGCTGACATTTCCAAAATCATTCCCCAAGACCACAATCTGTGTTTCAACGGAGCCTGGAACAGCAGATTCGCTTGCCACATTGATGCTTAAAGTTGTGCTGTTCACATCTGTGTCACCCGAACTTGAAAGAACCACCGAAGGCAACTTGTATACCTTGTTCAAAACAATGTCACTGTGGAAGAAGAACCCTTCACTTTTCACTGTGATTTCAACTGAATAGACTCCCGCGGACTCACCGTCCAAACTTGTGGAGATTGACGACAATGCGTTCTCGAATGAAATAGTTTTTTCATATTCATTGTCGTCATACAAATAGACATCAAATTGCTGTTCGTCGGACAAGTATTCCATATCCGACGGAGAGATGACAATTTCGCCATCAACAAAGGTGACAGTTGGCGTGGAAAGTTTTGTGATTGACAGAATTTCGCTTTGTCGGGTCATTCTCTCATCATTTTGGTCAATCACATACACACGAATTTCGTGTTCGCCAGCAGAAAGGGTTTCAAAAATCGCCGTCAAATCAATCGATGTTTCTGATTGCTCTTGCAAAAGCATGTCATCAACTTGCACTTGATATTTTGCATCATATTTTTCTATGTCATACTTCTCTTCGTCAATCGCCCAAGACAAAAGTCCGTCATCCCACTGAAAATCTTCAATCGAAAGTTCTGGCATATACCCCACATAAAAAGTGTTTGTGGAAGGAGCGCTGTCGTCAAAGTACCCCGTTCCAAGCGCAGTGACAGAAAGCGCATAATCTCCTTCATCATTCATTTGAAAGGTTGTGTCGGTTGTGATAATTTCAATCTCTTGTGCTTCCTGCGCAACACCATCTTCATCATAAGAAGTGTATGTCCCCACAATTTTATATTCCGTCGCAACCGTAACTTCGCCGTCAAAAATTCCAGAAACAGCCTCCCAAGACAGAAGCCCGTCTTCGTTGAAATAAAGAACAGGACTGTCAAAGGCTTTCTTGACAACCACAGACATTGTGGCAATGGAACTTCCGTTATACATTGCATACACATAAGTTCGTCCCGAAGAAACGCCCACCAAAGTTTGCTCGTCAATCTCGACCAATGAATTGGAAGCATAGAAAGTCACATCGTCTGCTGAAATGTTTTCAAAAGTGGCGTAATCAACCAAATTGATGCTTTCATCAACGGAGATTACCACTTCATCCTGAGAAAAAGAAATTGTAGGGTCTTTGAAAGAACACCCCACAAGCACAAATCCAATGATGCATGTCAAGATAGACATTGCCATAATGCCAATTTTTTTCATTTGAACTCCTTGACTCATTCTCATACTATGTAATCACTCGCATGTTTCAAGTTGTGTTATTGCTTGTCTTTAACAATAATATTTTAACACTAAATATAAGAATTTATCAAATAAATAATCGAAAAAACCGCTTCAAATAAATATTTTTTTGTGATGAATATTTTAAAAAATAAGACAAATTTATTTTGTCCCTAAATATCGGCACAAAAAATAAAGACAAAAAATAATTAAAAATATAATAAAAAAATAAGAAAAATTGCAAAAAAATTGCAATTTTATTAAAAAATACGCAAAAAATAATTAAAATTATCAAAAATATTTATATTTTTTATTATTTTTTTTATTTTTTAACTTTTTATTATTTTTGTTTTTTACTTTATTTTTTTATATTATCTATTCAACCATTGTTTTATTATTCTTTAAACATTAATCACAAAAGACCTTAAATTTCGTTGTTCATTTTAAAATAATTTTCCTTTAACATCTTTAAGGAATTTTTCTTATTTTCTATAACAATTTTTAAATCTTGTCTGATATGCAAATTTTCCACTTTTTCAAAAATGTTTTTTGCTTCAATGATACTTATCTCCAAGAGTTCAATATCTTCGGAAAATATTTCGTGCAAACTTTTTATGTACTCAACATTATACCCAGACAAAAACTTCCGCGAAGAAGAATAATATTTGTTGTCACCACCTATTTTCAACAAGATTTTGCTTAAAATTTGACAATTTTTCAATTCGTTTTTATATAACTTTTCAAAACAATCGCAAAACCGCTCATTGAAAACAAGCATTTGATTATATTGATAAAAAAACTGCATAAACAAAACGAACGAACCTTTTGACCCGCCATATAAGTTTTGAATCAACCCCTCATAATAAGAGTTGGTTTTATAAAATTTTTCAGCCATAGTCTTTGATATGCACAACTATTTTTTTATGTTCGCCCATTTTGGATATTTCACAAATTCTTGAAAATCTAAATTTTTTATCCCCAAAAAGTCAAATTTTAAACAAAAACATGCCAATTTTTGTCGATTTTCTTTAAATTTTTTATTAATTTCGTTTTTGCCGTATTTTCCATCACCGACAATGGAGTGCCCCAGATATGCCAAATGGGCGCGAATTTGATGTGTTCGCCCCGTCAAAAGTTCCACTTCAACAAGCGTTGTTTCCGTTCCCGCTTTCAAGGTTTTGACCTTTGTGGAAATTTGCACCGCGCCTTTCTCTTTCTTTTCGCTCACTCTGACATGCGCATTGGTCGAATCTTTAACCAAAAATGCGTTATATATTTTGTCTGTTTGAAAACAACCTACCACTTCTGCCAGATAGAATTTGTGCACTTTGTGATTTTTGAAAGCACTCTTCAAAATCTCCGCACTTTTTTCATTTTTTGCAAAGACCATAAGCCCTTCTGTGTTGCGATCAAGACGATGGACCGCAATCGCCTGCAAAACTTCTTCCGAACCTTTTTCGCCGGTCGTTTCGATGCCAGCATATTTATATACAACCAAAACTTCATCATCTTCAAAAATCTTCTCAAATTTCTTCTCCAACATATTTGAAGAATAATAAAAAACCACTTTATCCCCACTTTCAAGCCAGACATTTTCCCTGACCGCAGAGTCATTCACTTTGACATCCTTGTTTCTTAACATTTTGTTGACATCGGCAAAAGAAAAACCATAATCTTGCAAAAAGGTTACCAATTTTTTCTTCTTTTCGACTATTATTTCTTTTTTGTTCATATATATATTTTACAAATTTACAAACAAATTTACAAACAAAAAAGGGGTGAAAATGGAAAGTATCAATCTTGAAGACAGAAAAAAGTTGACACTTATGGGTGCAACAAAAATGATTTCTTCAACAAATTCTCAGGCTGTGGTGGAAGTCGGCGATAACAATGTTGTGATAAGCGGAAGCGACATTGAAGTGACAAGACTCAATTTGGACAACAAAGAAGTTGTGTTCACGGGAAATTTTATCGGCATTAAATATGCTTTAAAAACACAAAAAACACCATTGCTTAAAAGGTTGTTTAAATAGATGTTATATGAAACATTATCTCAACCGCTCATTTTTCTGTTCATGATTATTGGCGGAATTTTAAGCGGTTTTCTTTTTGATTTAAAAAACATTGTTCTTTATTTTTTCAATAAAAACAAATTTATTTGCCACTTTTTGATGTTTTTTTCGTGTTTTTCTGCGTTTTTTATATTTTTTTTGATAAATTTGAAAGTTAATTATGGCGAATTTAGATTTTTCATAATCGCAACTTTTGCACTGACTTTTTCACTTGAAAGATTTATAATCAAAAATTTTGTTGAAAATCGCATTGAAAAATGTTATAATAGATTCAAGGAAAAACACAATGCAAGAAGAAACAAAAGAAACCAAAAGAAGATTTAGCGCTTTTCAAATCACCTGCATGGTGCTGGTTGGCATTTTGCTGGTGGTTATCATTGTGCAAATCGGAATCATGGTCAACCTAAAACAAAAAACCGAAGAACTGTATGACAAAAACGACAACTTGCCGGTTGTTGATGACGACGAATCGGAAACTGAATTTGAATGGTCAGTGAATTTTTTGTCGGCAATTAATGATTTTGAAAGGTCAGAATGAAAATAGTTTTTAGTGACATGAAAAATATGGACTAAAAGAAAGTTAAATAAGGACAAAATTCAGATTTAGACATTAATGGAAAAGATAAATAAGAACTTTTCGAATAAAGGTCAAAATAAACAAAACATAAAACCTTGAACTATGGGGAAAATCAAAAAATATAGACAAAAATCTGTCTATATTTTTATTTTTCCTATTTTTGTTTTTTGTTATATCTTCTCTCAAATTCGCTGACAATATCGTCAAAAACTTCATCAATTTTCTTCGATGCGTCCACAATATGAAAACGCTTTTTGTTTTCTCTGGCAAGTTTATGATATCCTGCGCGCACTTGATTGTGATATTCCTTTCCCTTCTCTTCAATTCTGTCAAAATTTTTGAGTTTGTCATCTTTCAATTTTCTGCCCATGCCAGCATCATAACTCAAATCCAACAATATAGTTAGGTCTGGGATTGCGCCGTCGCCTATCGCAAACTTTGTTATCGTCTTTAAATCGTTCAATTTCAAATTGCCCGCAAAGCCTTGATATGCATAAGAACTGTCAAAATATCTGTCCATGACAACAATCTTTCCGCTTGCAAGCGCAGGCTTGACCACAGTTTCAATCAATTTGCTTCGACTGGCTGAAAGGAGCAAAAACTCAGTCTGCGGAGAAAGTTCAGTTTTTTCGTGAAGTAATATTTCTCTGATTTTTTCACCTGTGTCCGTTCCGCCAGGCTCACGCACAAGCACAAAATCATACCCATTGCTCTTCAAATATTCAGAAAATTTTTTAATTTGTGTGCTTTTTCCGCAACCTTCACCACCTTCAAAAGAAATTAAAAACCCTTTCATTTTCACCCCTTTTCATTTGTTGAAACCGATATTTCATTAAATGCCCGCCAAAAACACTATCCACTCTTCCCTGTGGATTTCATCCAATTTCAATAATCTCGACAAAACAAACGATGAAAAATTTAATTTTTCTTCATGTTTTGACTTTTTATGTATTTTTTTTGAATTATTTCTTCAAATTATTTGAAATTTTAATCTATTCAAGCGAAACTGATTGATTTATTTTTTTGATTCTTATTTCTTTCCCTTCTTGGAGTGGCAACCACAATCATCTTCACCGCAAGCACATTTGCTTTCGTGATGGTCATCGCAGCAATCGTCTTCCACTTCAAGAATATATTTTTCCAAACTTTCTTGTTTGTAGAAATTCTCTGGCATATACTCTGTGGTGAAATATCCCGCCGGTGCAACAAGCACTTCTGGAATTCTGTTCACAACACTTGCACATGTCAATTCAACAGTGGCTGGACGCTCAATGACAACTCTTGTGTTTGGCTCACCTTCAATCGTCCAATCGTTGCAATCGAAATCGTTGCTGTCATACACCTTGCCGATACATTCAGTTTCAAGCACAATGCCTTCTTTTGTCATTGTTGTGACAACCGCGCTCATGCCCGTGCAAGCACCCTTTGGAATTGTTATTCCCAAAGTTGAACTTTTGATTGCTTTCTTTGCAATTTGTGGAACACATTTTTGTGTCTGTGATTTGACAGTCAAACCAAGTTTACTGCAAAGCCAACCATTCACATTCCACATATAACTTGGTGCATATTTGCCCGAATTGATAACTTTTTTGCGCTCTGCATCACTTATTCTGTCAGCAGAAGCAACCTGATCATCAAACTCTTTGAGAGAAAGTCCTGCGCCATGTGCCCGTGCAAGCGCAATGCCATAATCTTCAACATTATAACTTGATTTTCCCGTAATTTTTGTGATTTTGTGTGTTGCGCCAGCAAGCACGCTTATCAAATTGCCCCAGAAAACATCTTGATATCCACTTCCACAAATTGTGCATTCATTTTCTTCTGCCAAGTCGTTAATCTTTTTGAAGAGTTTTGGATTGCTGTTTTGTGGGAAAAACGCTTCTTCGCAAGTTGTTATGGCATTGACACCACATTTTGCGCAAGTGAGAAGAGCATCACCAACATCTGCAAGCAGACTCATTGTTGTGACAATAACAATGTCAACATCATGGCTCATCAAAAACTTTTCAAAGTCCTTGGCATCCTGCACTTTCACTTTGTAATTCTTGTTGTCGCCAATAATCTGCCCTATATCTTTGCCAATAATGCTTTCATCAATATCGAAAGCTCCGACAATTTTTGCGCCCTTTTCAAAAACATAGCGCATGGTGTATACGGACATTTTTCCGCATCCATATTGAACAACATTGATTTTATTCATAAAATCCCTCCCTTTTTGTTGTTGTGAGAATTTTTCTCACATTTATTTTATTATATTTTGCAAAAAATTCAAAATAAAATACAGAAAAAAAAGAGGAATTTCTTAAAAATTCCTCTTTTTATTTTTTTGACAACTATTGCTTACTCATGTATTTTCGCTTCTCGTCTTGTTTTCGTCTTACTATCAAAATGATTATGATAATCAAGATGAGCAAGAGAAGCAAAATCAAGAGTAACCACAGCCACCACAATGAAGCTTTTGGTGCTTCCCAAACAGCGTAAAGAATGAGTGAGCCGAAGTCTACATAAATTGTTTCGCCGTCGGTATACACAACTTCACCGTCTTCGCTTGTCGCCCAACCCACAAATGTCATGTTGCCATTTGTGAATGTGTTGATTCTCAAAGTCACATATGTGCCATAATCAACCACCTGCGAAATCCAAGCGCCGTCAATGTTTGGACTGTAATAGATGTATGATGTCGACTGAGTTACTTTCGCTGTCAAAGCAAAGTCGGTGGAGTATGCCATGAACACATATCCTGAATCGCTGGAAGAATTTGGAAGAGTTATTGTGCTGTCATCCAACAACCAGCCGTCGAAAATGTAACCCGATTCTGTTATGACTGTCAACTTGATTTGTTTGCTATACACTGTTTTGTATGTGTATGTTTTTGTGTCTTCGTCATATTCACCAACCATTTCAAGATTTATCGAACTGTTCACACCTTCAACAATCACTGATGACACACCGTCCGTCAATGTCACTGTGAATGTCACTGACATCAAAGTGTAGTATATGCTTATAACTGTTGTGCCGTCACCGTTAATTGTTATGCCATTTTCGTAATCGTAATCATCGTTGTCGTATTCATAGCCTTCAAACTCTCTTTGAATCCACTCATATATGTTAATCAGTGAACCCGTTGTTCCAGAGCCATCATTTCTGTCCAATTCAATAAACCTATTTGCATCTGGGTCTTCACCATAGTAGATGACTGTGTAAGTCACTTCTTCTGCTTCTGTGATTAATTTCACTTCATAAGTTTCAATGCCTTCAATCACAAATTGCAATTCTTCATTATAATATCTTTCTCCGTCAATTTCCCAATAAGCAAATTTATAACCCGCTTGCAAGTTTGCAGTCAATGTCACGGTTTCACCAAAACTATATTCTCCCGCGCCACTGACAGAGATGACTTCTAATCCTTCAAAGGTCACAGTCACATTAACAGTGACAGGTTCGTAGTATATCACTATTGTTGTTGAGCCGTCACCTGAAACTGTGATGTCGCCTGAATTGTAGGAGTATTTATAGCCATAAAGACTCTTCAATTCTTCCTCATCAAGAATGTCACTGATGTTTTCAACAAAGATTGAGTATATCTGTTCTTTGGTGAATTCTGTGTTTGTATAAGCAGAATATTCCACTGACACAACAGTTGTCACTCCGTCCGTAACATGCATGATTGCATATTCGATTGTCACTTTGACTTCAACTTCTTCTGGTTCAAGTGTCAGGGTGACATTGCCTGCTGGCATGTCAAATACGATTGTGATTTCAATCGTTCCGTCTGCGCGTGTGGTTGACGAAAATTCAAAATCAATGTCTTTCGTTTCTTCGTCATCATCATCGGTGACAAAAGTTAAATCAATTCCATCTTTATCCAGAGAGTATCCTGGTTTGACAACAATGGTGATTGTCACTTCATCGTCATAACGATAACTGCTGTCCACTGTCACACTGTCAATTCCGTCATGTTCAGTCGAGAAGTCTAACGAATATGAATTGCGGGTGAAATATGCGTTCACAACACTCGACCCGTCGCTGGCAATCGTTGTTGACCCTGTGATTTGTGGAGTGGCATTGAAGCCCGATATGTCAACATTTGCTTTGATTGCAGCAATGACATCTTCGCTTGTAATTTCAGAATTTGTTGTTCCTGTCATTTGAATTTCTTTATCTTTTGTGTAACCACTCAAATCGACATTTTGGAAGTGAACAATGATTGTGTATGGAGTGTCGTCGCTTTCTGACGCCGAAGTTGTTAATGTAACTTCGCCAGCAATCATCGTGAATTCATTGTCAGTAAGTTCAACATCTCCGCTTGTCACTGTGAATATCGCGTTCTCATACCCTTGGGCTGCGACGATTGTCAGCGTGACAGTGTCTTCATACAAGATTTTGTAGATGTTGAATTCGTCATTATCTTCACTTGCCTCAACCACTCCGTTTGTTGTTGTGACAGTGAAGGATGCAACGCTTTCTGACTTGTAAATTGTCAAATCATAGGTCTTTCGAGCAAAGTAGATGTTGATGACTGTGTCATCTCCAATCGTAACCGGACTTGCGTTGTTTTCGTTGCCTGAATCATATTCAAAGCCCACGATTGCAGTTTCGTAATCTGTATCTTTGATGAAACTGTTATAGATTGTCGAAGCAGAAACACTTTGCCCATAGCCATATATGAAGTTTTCATCTGTGATTGTTTTTGATTGAGCGTCTTCGTATGTTCCGTCCAAGTTCTGCATAATGATGTTCACGGTGAACGAAATCTGTCCCAATCCCCAATTCACATAGAGTGTCACAGTGTTGCCGTCGATTGCTGTCAATTTGCTCAACTCTAAGGTTGCGGTTTCGGAAGTTAAAATTAAGTCGATTTTGTTTCCATTATCATCGTAATAATACCAACCATAGAAGTAATGTCCAGCATATTCCCAATTCAAGTTCTCATCGGTGAATGCAGGAATGGTGACAGTTTGATTGTATTTGAATGTGCCTTCAAGTTTGTAGATTTGTCCGTTTTCTTCCGACGAACTCAACACAATCTCATAAGTAATCTCTTCCCAAATTGCATAAATTGGAACGATTACATCATCGTCGGTTGCCAAGTTGTATGCATAATATTTGCCGTCATAGAGATAAATTCCTGCGCCCTCGCCTTTGATGTATTCTTCGATTGTCGAATATGCGCCCAAGTCGTCTATAACAGTCACGCTTGAAGCTAATTCTGTCAAGCCCCAGCCGACAAACTTAAATCCTGTGAATTTGAAGCCGTCTGCGCTTGCAAGTTCAATAACTTCGTCATAAATTCCTTCAGTTGAAGTAATCTCACCTTCCGCGCCATTTCCGCTGTAATAAATGGTGTATTCGTTTTCTTTCCAAACGCCATACAGTGAAATGTTTTCTGTCACATTAGATATCGTGTCGCCAAATCTATATGCAATGACTGGCTCTTCTGCATCTGCATCTTCTTTGGAAGTTGCCCAACCCAAGAAAGTTCTGCCGATGCTGGAGAATTCAAAGTCAATGACATAGTCTGTTCCATACGCAATTTCTCTTGTCTGTCTTTCAGAATCTCCATTTTCCAAGTTAAGATTTCTGATGTATGTCAAAGTCAATCTCTCCATCAAAGTCTTGATTGTCACGGTGATGTCATTTGTACTTGACAAGGTGTATGTGTATGGACTTTCTGACAACACAACATCTGCTGAACCACCTGTGATTGTGATACTTTCGAATGTGAAGTGGTCTTCAAGTGCAAATGTGATTGTCAATGTGGAAGTGTATTGCACTTTAAATGAGTTGTTTGTTTCGGAATAGGTGTAGGTCTTTTGACCATCCGTTGAAGTGTATGTGATTGTGACAGAAGCCACACCATGTGCTTCAAACTCGCCTTCCAAGGCAATAGTCACATTATACGATTTGAGTGTGTAGTAAACCACTGCTTCGCCACTGCCGTCAGCCAGGATTGTTGCATCTTCTTCAAAGTATCCAAACTCATATCCTTCCATTCCATCGATTTGTATAAGTCCGGTCTCTGCATTGGTTTGTGTTATTGTTTCGCCCGTTGTGCCGGAGAGAACTGCGGAGCCCATTAAGTGTTCTTCACCGTTTATATCGATGGTGTAGTAATAGATTCTATACGATGTGCCTGTGCTTGGAGTCCAAACTGCTGTGAGTGTGACATTTGAAGGTGTTGAAAGTGTGAATTCGTCGCCGTCAGAATATGTCTTTCCACTTGCGTCAACCCAATGGCTGAATTCATATCCAGCATATGAGAATCTGTTGGCAATCAAGGTCACTGTGCCAAGATATTGCACTTCTTGCGTGTATGAGTCTGAACTGCCAAAAGTTCCGCCTTCTCCAACAAATGTGATTGTGTATGTTTCTGTTGATGTCGTCACATTGAGCGTCATATCTGCCGTGGTCATTGTGATGATGTTGTCGGCATATCCAACAACTGTTGCATCGCAATAGCCTTCGGTGTATTCCACAAAGACAACTTCAAATCTGACACCAAATTTAACTTTTGCAACAAGAGTTCCTTCTCCGTTTGAAGTGATTGAAATTCTGTCATCTTCTCCTGTGCCTTTCCATTCGTCAAGTGCCGAAACTGAAATCTCTTGCAAGCCTTGGTCATAGTTGACTGTCAAGGTGAAGTATGCTCTTGTGTAGTAAACCTTAAACACACTGCCTTCTTCCATTTGTTCAATGGTCAAAATGCTTGAATTTGTGTCAAGGACATAGTTTTCAACACTTCCGGCTTCGATTGTCAAACTTTCGTCTTGTTCCGCACTGCCATTTTCAGTTCTGGTGTTTTCAAATTCGCCCGTCGCTGTTTCGAAGTAGTATTCAACCGTATAGTTAACATAAACAATGTTTGAAACCCAAACAGCATACAATGTCAGACCATATGTGAATGGATATGCATCGCCAGATATGTCGTTTTCGTCTGCAAATGTATATTCAACCTCACCTGCGTCTGCGTTTTCTTTCGTCAAAGCCCAACCAACAAAGTCATATTTATCTCTCGACCAAGAGAACTCAGTGTTTGTGATGTATCTTATCACATATGCTTCGCCATAGTTGAATGTTTCGCTATATTCAAGGTCGGAGCCATCTACATTGTAGTAATATGTGATTGTGTATTTGATTGGATTGATGATTGGTGTAATTGTAACACTAGCGGCTGGCATTTTTGAAAGTGTGTATGTTCCGTCCGCATTCAAAGTGAGAGTGAAGAATGTGAAGTCATACACGCCTTCTGAACTTTGTTCAACTGTCAAAGTTTCTGTGTCGCCACCAACTGTCACTTTCCAACCGCCAAACTCATAACCACTTTGCAACTGGATTGTGATTTTCAAAATGCTTTCATAGTATGCACGGTAAGTTCCAGAAACAGATTCCATGCCACCTTCGATTGCTTCCGCTGTGAGTGAGTATAGACCTTTGACATCTGTGTCAAGCACAAACTCATAGTGCAGTCTTGAATAGTAGACTGAAATCACTGTGTAGCCTGCTTCGTTTTCGCTGTATCTGATGACAGAATTTGAATTTCCAAGTCCATCAGTCAAATCTGAGAAACCAAATCCTTCAAATTCTTTGTATGCCTCGATTGATTGGAGATAGGCTTGTGTCACGATTGTGTCGGTCGTTCCTGTGAACACAAATTTTGAAGTGCCATTTTCTTCGTAAAGTGTGTATTCCGACGAAGTGAAGCCTTGCAAGTAGTATTCAACATAGAATTTTGCCTCGCCCGCTTCCGTTTCAATTTGAACGGTGACATCGCCGACAACCGTGAATGTGCATTCCGAGCCACTTCCTGTGTTCTCTGCACCTGTGACAGTGATTGCTTTGAAGTTATATCCAGCAACCAAAGCACTGCTTGCATTGATTGTCACAGTGTCGCCATAATTTACGGTTATAAGTGTTGCATAAGTGACAACTGAATTGTTGACCATGATGACAAGTCCGCTGGTGTCTGTTCCGACATCTGCGCTTATAATAAGGTTATAACCATTTGCCGTCCAAACTGCATAGAGGTCAACATTCTCTTGATAAGTTCTCAACACAAAGTCAGCACCATCGATGTATGTGACAATTCCATCATCTGCATCTTCTTGGGAAGTTGCCCAACCTTGGAACTTATATCCTTCTCTTGTGAATTTCGCAGAATCAAGTTTGACTGTTTCAAGGTAAGTTGGGTTGGTTTCTTGCGTGTATGAGTCTGAGTTGTCATATGTTCCGCCATTACCATGGAATGTGATTGTGTAGGTCTTTGCCGAAGCGGAAAGTGTGATTGTCACCGCTTCTGCTGGCATTGTGAAGGTGTCTTCTGTAATTTGAACATTTTCTGGTGTAACTGTGAATGAACCCAATTCATAGCCATTGTTCGCTGAATATGTCAGTGCGACTGTCGCGCCGTATCTGACAGAATAGTTATTTCCCGAAGTGCGAACATAGAAGGAATCAGTTTCAACCGACAACGAAGCCCCTTCTGAAGCGTTCAATGTCAAGGTGTAATATTCTCTTGCGTATCTCAAAATCACAACTGCATTTCCGTCCGCTGTTACGGTTGCAAGTTGAATTTCTTGATAACTGAATCCGTCAACAGTTGGCATTGTTGTCAAGTTTTCATAGCCTGAAATCTTTTTGAGTGCTTCCAAAACAGCATTTTCTGTCAGATATTCATCTGTTGTTCCAGAAAGTGTGATGTCTGAATAACCTTCAAGCGAACTGTAAACTGCTTCGTTGTCTGCATTAAGGTCAAGTTCTTCAAATTCAAATCTGAGAATGAAGTTTGAAGTTGATTTTTCCCAATGAGCATACAATATTGTGCCTTCTGTGATTAAAACAGTGTCGCTTTCAGTGATTTGAACGCCACCTTCTGGGTCTGTCCACCAACCTGCAAAGATGTAGCCTGTTCTTTCTGCGGTTGGCAAACCAACAATTTCACCTTGTCCGTTGACTGCCAAAGCATAAGTGCTGTTATAAGTCACAATCGCTGTGTCAAAATCGACACTTGCCGTGCCTGTGCCTATGCTTGCATTGGCGTCAAATGTGATTGTGTATGTGTTTGGAGTGTATGTCACTTTCCAAACATATTCATCTTGTTCAGTATAATCCCATGTTCCATAGAAACCTGAATAGTCTGGTGTGTAACCTGTAATTTCTGGACTTGTTATGCTGTATTCTTCCCCGTAAGAGTAGTAGTATGTGATTTTGTTGAATGGGTTTTCTTCGCCTTCATAATAATATTCCACAATCAGTGTGTAACTGTTTGTATCATAATTCGCACGAAGTTCAACATCGCCATACATTCCTTCCAATGTGAATGGAGTGTTGTTGCTTTCACTGTATTCTCCAATCACAAAGAAGTATCCATCATTTGTTTCAACATAAGTGAGAACAGTGCCAAGCTCCCAATTTCCACTTGCAGAAGTCACTGTCCAAGAAACAAAGGTATAGCCTTCCATTGTTGGAACATCAAGTGTGTCTGTGCTTTCAATGTTATAATCTTTTGTTGTCAAATTTGTTGCGTTGGAATATGTGATTGTGTAAGTATCCAATTCCCAAACAGCATAAAGTGTGCATGTTCCGTTTAACTCGCTTGTGAAGTTTGGTGCTGTCAAAGTTGCACCTGCCGTCATGCTCACACCGCCAACACTTCCAACAGTTGTTCCATTCTTTTCTGTTGTCCAACCAACAAAGACATAACCATTGAGCGTGAAGCCGTTGCTTTCAAGTGTGACACTTCCGTCATAAGTTGCTGATGTTGAAGGTGTTTCGCCTGATGCTGAACCAATCAAGTTGGCGTCGTTGGCATCATAAATGATTGTGTATGGGTTTGCTGTCCATTGAGCATAAAGAACAATCTCACCGCTTTCAATCAGTTTTGAAACACTGTCGTCAGCGTTGAATGTTCTGCTGTCATCAGAAAGCCAACCAGCAAACGAATAACCTGTCAATGCAAAGCCCGCATCGCTATAATTCAAAATTGACAAGATTTCTGAGTAACTGTAAGACACTGAATAAGTTTTGTCATCAGCGTCAGTTGTGTTGTCCATTGTGTAGTTTGAGTTGTAGGTGATTTTGTATGTGTTGTCACCCCAAGATGCATAGAGTGTCACTTCATCGTCGTCGATATATGAAAGGTTATATGCATAATACGAGCCGTTATAGAGATAAATGCCCGCGATGCCAACACTCTTGATGTATTCTTCGATTGTCGATGAGCCCAAGTTGTCATCAGTAACTTCAATAACACCTGCAAAGCCCTGTGCTGTCCAACCAGAGAATGAATACCCTGCAAGTTCGAAATATTTGCTTCCGTCAATAAGAAGTTGAACTGTGCTGTCGTATGTCAGCGTCACGCTTGCTGGTTCTTGCGCTCCGCTAATCAAACTTCCGCCGTTGGCATCATAGGTGATTGTGTATGTGATTGCTTGCCAAACTGCATACAAATCAACTGTTGATTGATATTTGTCTTCGCTGGAAATTATGAATGTGTCATTATTATCGTATACAACACCACCGTCTTTGGAAGTTGCCCAGCCAAGGAATATATATCCCGTTCTTTCAAAACTGTTGGAGTTGAGTGTTTCAGGATTGTTATATGTTGCGTTTTGAGTTGTTGTTAATTCTGTTTCGTCTTCACTATAAACTCCGTTTTCGTGGAAGACAATTTCATATCCCTTTCCTTCTGCAACTGCTTGCACAGAAACATTTGAAGTGCCTGCGGTCAAGGTGTATGAATCATAATAATTTGTTTCATCAACCACCCAATTCACAAAGGTATAACCCGTCTCACCCTCAACCATGTTAAGTGTGTATGTGAATGATACAATTCCACCAAACTTCACAGAGAATGTTTCGCTTGATGTGAAGGTTTGGTCTAGACTATAATTCGATGCGCTGACTGAAACGCTTGCCACGCCTTCCGTCATCGAAACACTGACTTCGATTGTGTTACGCTTGAAATAAACACTCAAAACTGTTGATCCGTCAGCTGTAACATTTCCGCTTGCAACAAAGGTCAAGTATGTGAAACCTTCGATTGTCCTTAAATTCAAGTCTTCAACCGTTTCAATTACACTTCCCGTGCTTGCCTGCCTTGTTTCGTCATATCCTTCGCCAAGGTAGGTGTAATCATCAGCGTTAAACTCTTCGCTGTCCGCAGTGATATCTTCAATGTAATATTTGATTGTGAAATTTACAAGTTGTGCAGTTGCAACGATGTAAATTTCAACATTGTCTGCTGGCATTGTGAACGAATACACATCCCCTTCGGCCTTAACAATATCAGATGACCAACTGCCAAAAGCATATCCGTTTTCAATTTTATATTCCAAAACAACTGTTGCGCCGTATTTAACCGTGTAGGTTATTGTGTTTTCAGAAGTTGTTGGATTGCCAACATATCCGCTTGTTGCTGTGAGGCTTTCAACACCTGTGGTTGTTTGCAATGTGAGTGTATACTCAATTCTTTCAAAATATACATTAATGACATTTTCGCTTTCAGTCGCTGAAATCACGATTGAATCTGCGCTCTCAAATCTGAAGCCTTCCAAAGTTGCATTTTCAATTTCTGTAAGAATGTCACTGCGCCCAACAGTGCTTCCAACTGTTGCACTTCCTGTCGCTTGTGCATCTTCGTCTTCATCATATCCGCCAGTGAGTGATTCATACCAGAATTTGATGACATAATCTCTGGATTGCGCTGTCACATTGATTGTGAACACCATGTCTGATGTGATGTTGAAAGTGTAACCATTTACATATGTGTAATCACCAATCGAGAAGCTTTCAAATGTGTATCCGTCTTCCATAGTGGCAGAAATTGTGACAACTTGATTATATTTATAAGAATCTTGTCCAGAAGTTGTTGCCACACCCGTTGGAATTGTGAATGTCACAGTGTAAATCTTTCGAGTGTAATACAACTTCAAAGTGAGAGAACCGTCGCCTTGAACAACGCCTTGCAAAATGTTGTTTTCATTTGTCAAATCAACTTCAAAGCCTTCATATGAAACTTGTTCAATCGTCACATTTGCACCTGTGGTGCTGGTGATGATATCTGTGTGTGTTGTCAACTCAACATCTGTAATTTCTGTGTCAAGAACAAATGTGCCATTCAATGTTTCCAAGTAGTATTCCACTTTATAAGTTGCTTCGCCAACATTCCAAATTGCGTAGATAGGCACTTCAACACCACTTTGTGTTGTCAAATTGAAAACATAATATATTCCGTTATACAAGTAAATTCCGCCGTTTGCACCCGTTGCAACCAAATATTCGCTGACAGTGGTGTATGTGTCACTGCCACTTGTCAAACTGTCAATCTCTGTTGCATTCGAAGATGTGCCATTTGTTGTTGCCCAGCCAAGGAATTCATATCCTGCGAGTGTTGGTGTTTTGGTGATTTCGAGCGCTGTGTTATATGTTGCTTCAACACTTTCGATTGTGCTTCCACCGTTGGTTTCAAATCTCACTGTGTATGAAATTTCGCTCCAAATTGCATATATTGTGCAACTGTCATCATTTTCTTCGCCTGTTGCAAGGTTGTATGCATAATATTTGCCGTCATAGAGATAAATTCCTGCGCCCTCACCTTTGATGTATTCTTCGATTGTCAATGAGCCCAAGTCGTCGATAACAATCACGCTTGAAGCCGATTTTGTCAAGCCCCAGCCAGCAAATTCATATCCAATTCTGACAAAGTCTGAGCCGTCACTGATTTCAATAACGCTGTCATATTCCGCCGTTAATGAAGGAATTGAGGCGTCACCGTCGTTGCCGTCATAATTTATTGTATATTCATTTGCTTCGATGTTGACAGTGATTGTCAAGTCACCCTCAGTTTGATATTTGTAAGAAAGTGTTTCGTTTTGACCAATAACTGCTTCGCTGATTGTCCAACTCACAAAGTGATATCCTGTGTCAGTTGTTGCTGTCAAGTTCAATAATTCGTCATATTCAACATTGTATGTTCCGTCTGCGTTGGCAGTCTTGCCGTCAACAACAACAGAAACATGGTCTATGTTGGAAGTTATCGTCAATTTGTATGAAGCCGTTCCCCAAACCGCATAGATTGTTTGCCCGCTCAAACTGCTGCAAAGATTTTCATCTGTCACTTCATTGCCGTCTTCGTCGATCCACTTCACGAAAACATAACCATCTCTTGAAAGCACGATATCAGAAAGTGAGAAGTATGCATCGTTTTCGCCGATAACTTGTGAAATGTAGAGTTTTGAATAATCTTCGCCGTATGTTGCATAAAGAGTGATAACTCCGTCCGTTGCAGTCAAGTCGTCACTGCCAACTTTTGCCGTTGCTGTTGTTGAACCATTCGAGAAGTTGACATCGTTCAAATTAAGCACGAGTTCATATCTGTTTGCAGTCCAAAGAGCAGTGATTGTGTCGTTGCCTGCGCCGAAGGTGTAGGTGTATGTGATTGAACCGTCAGAACCATTAGATTGAGTTATTGTCCCGTATGCACTGCTGGATATGCTCCAACCTGCAAAGGTGTATCCTTCTTTTGTCGGTGTTGCCAAAGTGTATGTTGTCTTGTAGTTCTGTGTGACTGTCACACTGCCTGTTTGTTGTTCGTATGTGCCACCATTTAATTCGATTGTCAATGTGCATGGATTGATTGTGGCATTTGCTGTGATTGTCACATCTCCAAGACCCATTGTCACTGTCTGCAAACTGTTGTTTGTGAGAACAAATCCTGTTGGTGTCACTCCGCTTACAGTGTAGTTGTTCCAACTGTATCCTTCTGCCACTATTGCTTCGATTGTGAAGCTTTCGCCATAATACAATGTTATTGTGCTTGTGTATTCTTCCTCGTCAATCTCAACGCTTGAAATTCCTTCTTGTTTTTGGATTGTCAATTCGTATTGATTTCTTGAGAAGTATAGGTCAACTCTTGTGTTTCCGTTTGCACTGACAGTGTATGTTTCCAAGTTACTTGTTTCTGAGTCGAACGAGAAGCCGTCGAAAGAGTATGTGACGCCATTGATTGTCACTGATGTTTCTGTTGTGGTTATCGTCAATTCTTCTCCGGTTGTTCCGTCTGTTCTTGTGTAGTATGTTGTGTAAGTGCCATAACTGCCAGTTGTGTCCATTTGATAGATGTAAACATAGTAGATTGTGTCTGTGTTTGCCACCCATTGTGCCTCAAATGTGACATCTCCATACATACCAGCAGATATTGTTGTTGTGTATACAGTGTCAACAACAAACGAACCGTTTGACGATGTCACTTTCCAGCCAGAGAATGTGTATCCTTCTCTTTCCACTGTTGCAAGTGTTATACTGCCTTCGATTGTGTATGTTGTGCTGTGCCCTGTCGATGTGATTGTTCCTTCGTTTCTTTCGTATGTGATGTTGTAAGTAATCGCTGTGTATGTCACCTCAACTGTCACAGCCTGTTTTGGCATTGTGCCAGAAACTGTTGTTTGACTTGCTGTATAACCCGTGATTGTTGGGCTAGTGAAACTGTATGATGCATTATATTTGAATTCTTGAGAAACACTTTCGTATGCTTCACTGCCGTCTGCATATTGATATTTAATTGTCAAAAGGAAACTGTCGATTGTCCAATATGCATAGATGACTGTGTTATCATTTGCAGTGAGGAAACTTGTCAAGTCTGTCACTTCAACTTCGTTTGTTAAGCCGTCAGCAGTGATTTGTGTTGTATACCAGCCCGCAAAGGTGTAGCCATCACGCGTTGGAACCAAACTTGAAAGTGTAAACGAATCTGTTGCCGTTGAACTGAGATAAAGTTGTGCATAAGTGCCACCATACACAGCATAAACTTCAATAGTTCTCAAAGTTGCTGGGTCTGTGGTGTCATCATTCAAATTCAGAGTCACCTTATATCTGAGTGCTGTTGCCAAAGCAGTGACATTCAACGCATTGTTTGGCATTTCAAATGGATTTCCGTCAACTCCGCTGAATCCTGCTGTGACATAACCTTCTTCCGCTGTTGAAGTGAGTGTCACTTGTGCGCCATATTGAACAAGATAAACTTTGTTTTCAACATCATCTTCGGTGATATCCGTAACGCCAGTGCCACTTGCAGACGCGCTCTCAATTCCAACACCCATTTCCAAGGTCAAGGTGTGTTCTGCGCGGGTGTAATAGTATCTCACTACAGTTGTTCCGTCTGCCGAGATTATCACTGTTTGTGTTGTAGGTGCAACAAAACCTGTCAAACTCAAAACTTCAGGAGTGATTTGTGAATCTGCCAAAGCGTAGTATGTTGTTGACAAAGTTTCATCGTTATATGTGGTCACCAATGTCCAATTTCCACTTGATGTATCTCCATATTCACCAACATTTGCGGTGTAATGATACACTTTATATTCAACTTGACCGTATGTCCAATATGCGAAGATAATTGTGCTGTCTTCTGCTGTTGCAAAAGATGTGCTTGCAAGAACTTGCGACCCTGTAATCCCGCCATTAAGCATAATTTGACTTGTATAGAAGCCCTCAAAGGTGTAGCCATCTCTTTGAACTGTGCTTGCTGTCAAATCGGCAAGGCTGATATACTCATCACCCGTTCTTGAAGTATACATTGTTGCGTAAGTGCCGGCGTATTGAACATACAATTCGATTGTTCCGTTGGTGATTGTCAGGCTGACATCGCCAATCGTTATGCTTTCAACTGCTGTCGTTCCGTTGCCTGCTGTGACATCGTTGAGATTGAGTGTCACTTTGTATCTGTTTGCAGTCCAAAGAGCAGTGATTATGTCGTTGCCTGCGCCGAAGGTGTAGGTGTATGTGATTGAACCGTCAGAACCATTAGATTGAGTTATTGTCCCGTATGCACTGCTGGATATGCTCCAACCTGCAAAGGTGTATCCTTCTTTTGTCGGTGTTGCCAAAGTGTATGTTGTCTTGTAGTTCTGTGTGACTGTCACACTGCCTGTTTGTTGTTCGTATGTGCCACCATTTAATTCGATTGTCAATGTGCATGGATTGATTGTGGCATTTGCTGTGATTGTCACATCTCCAAGACCCATTGTCACTGTCTGCAAACTGTTGTTTGTGAGAACAAATCCTGTTGGTGTCACTCCGCTTACAGTGTAGTTGTTCCAACTGTATCCTTCTGCCACTATTGCTTCGATTGTGAAGCTTTCGCCATAATACAATGTTATTGTGCTTGTGTATTCTTCCTCGTCAATCTCAACGCTTGAAATTCCTTCTTGTTTTTGGATTGTCAATTCGTATTGATTTCTTGAGAAGTATAGGTCAACTCTTGTGTTTCCGTTTGCACTGACAGTGTATGTTTCCAAGTTACTTGTTTCTGAGTCGAACGAGAAGCCGTCGAAAGAGTATGTGACGCCATTGATTGTCACTGATGTTTCTGTTGTGGTTATCGTCAATTCTTCTCCGGTTGTTCCGTCTGTTCTTGTGTAGTATGTTGTGTAAGTGCCATAACTGCCAGTTGTGTCCATTTGATAGATGTAAACATAGTAGATTGTGTCTGTGTTTGCCACCCATTGTGCCTCAAATGTGACATCTCCATACATACCAGCAGATATTGTTGTTGTGTATACAGTGTCAACAACAAACGAACCGTTTGACGATGTCACTTTCCAGCCAGAGAATGTGTATCCTTCTCTTTCCACTGTTGCAAGTGTTATACTGCCTTCGATTGTGTATGTTGTGCTGTGCCCTGTTGATGTGATTGTTTCATCTGTTTTCGTGTTATATGTGATGTCGTAGGTTGTTGCTTTGTAATATACAGTGATTGTGACATTGTCACCATTAATCACACCGCTGATTGTTGCCTGTGCACCATTCACAAGTTCATACGCTGTGATTGTTGGGCTTGTCACACTGTAACTTTCTCCATGTTCCAAAGTTTCAATATAACTTGTGTATATAGTTGTCCCTGTTGTTTGGTTGTAGTAATTGATTGTCAATGTGTATTCTATTCTTGAATAGTAAACATACACAGTTGATGTTCCGTCACCTTTAATTTGAACACTTGAGAATGTGTTGTCACTTTGCAAAACGCCAAATCCAGCATATTCAAAACCTGTGACAGTTGGAATTGAGCCACCGTTTGCTGTTTGAATCATTTCAAGTGAGATATAACTTTCGGTTTCTCCTTCACCTGTTGTCGCAAAATCACTTGACAATGTTGAATCTTCCACAAAGGTGTCATCCAAAGTTTCGAACAAATAAACAATGTTGAATTTTGTGTCAGAATTTTTTGTTGTATATGCTGCAAGTGTCAATTCACCCGCTGGCATTGAGAAGGTGTAAGAATACACTCCTTCACTTCCTTGACATTCACTTGCCGTGATGTCACCCATTATTGCCGTATTGGAAGAAGTGAAACCAGCAAATGAATATCCCGCATTTATCGTTGCTGTGATTGTCACCAATTGACCATATTGATAACTGTCTGAACCGCTGACAGTGTCAATTCCATTGTCATAAGTTGTGGCAACCACTGTTAATTGATATGTGTTGCGTGTATACCACAAATTGATGACAAGGTCACCTGTGTTGATGACAAGTGTGCTGTTGTCTGTGCCATTTGTGGTGTATCCATTATACTCAAAACCTGTGAAGCTTTCAATCAATGTGCTGATTGTGATTGTTGAACCTGTGTATGCTGTCTTTGTTGAGTCCGTGTAAAGAGTGTAGTTTGTTGTGTTGTATTCACTTCCAGCACCAATATTTTGTTGATAAATGTTCACTGTGAACTTAACTTCTACTGCCGTCCAAATTGCATAGAGTGTGACTGTGTCAGTGCTGTCAACATAATTCCACAAATCTGCAATCGTTGGAGTGCTTGTGGCTTGGTATACAACCGAACCCGTTGCACTTGTTGCCCAGCCCGCAAATTCATAACCTTCGCGAGTGTATACACCTGAAAGAACGGCATTTTCACTCTCATATTTCAATGATTGTGATACCAATTCCTGAGATACAACTACTGCTGTGCCTTGATAGTTATCGTCATTTGCGTCAAGATTGAGTTTGTATGTGTTTTCGCTCCAAACAGCAAAGATTGTGCAAGTTTCATAGCCTTCTGCACCTGTTGCCAAGTTGTATGCATAATAAGTGCCATTATAGAGATAAATTCCTGCGGTGCCAACACCTTTGATGTATTCTTCGATTGACGAGCATGAACCCAAATCACTAACTTCAATGGCATTTGAAGTTGTTGCACCTTCTTGTGTTGACCAGCCAATGAATGTGTATCCTGTGCGGTCAAAGTCAACTTCTGTCAATGCTTTTGGCGTATCATAATAAGCCTCTGTTCTTGGCATAACCCCATTTCCACCATTTGAATTGTAAATGATTGAATATGAGTTTTGTGCCCAAACTGCATAGAGAGTGAGCCCGTATGTGAGATTATATTGCTCGAATGAATATTCGTCTTCATAGTCCACATTTCCAGCATTTGCATTTTCTTGAGATATAGCCCATCCCCTGAAAACATAACCGTCTCTCACAAATTCATTTTCTGGAAGAGTGAGAGAATTGAGATATGTCACTGTGACTTTCTCCATTGTTCCACTTGTTGAACCATTTCCGTCGAATGTAATCTCAAATTCTCTTGGATCTGCTGTTGCCGTCAATGTAACTTCATCGGAAGGCATGTTGAATGAATATTGTTCAGTGCTTCCAACTTGTGTGATATCCCCACTTGCAAGTCCCGAGTCAATTCTCCAACCAGCAAATTCATAGCCAGCAGAAGTTAATGTATATTCAATAACAACTTTAACATTATACATCACTTCATAAACATTTGAAGTTTGCCCATCGTCGCCAACAACCGTTTGAGTTATTCCCGTTCCTGTCTCTGCGGTCGCCGATGCCACACCTGTGCTTATGTTGATTGTCAAAGTGTATGTTTCGCGAACATAATACAGATTGATGACAAGACTTTCGTCACCGTCAATGTTGAGATTGCCACTTGTCACCGGAGTTGAACCATTTGTGGTGGAAGTTACGGTGTAATATGAATATCTCATCCCCTCAAATGTGATTGCATTGTATGTTGAAATTGGTGCCAAGGTGTCAGTTGTGCCAGTGCGAGAACCTGAAGGGTCTGTGATGTCATATTCATCAAATTCACTTGCGTGAACAAAATTTCCGTCCACTTGTTGAACATAATAGTTCACTGTGTATTTCGTGTTGGTGTTTGCAGTTGCTGTTGCCGTCACCACCAAATTGCCGGCTGGCATACCAAACGCACTGCCACTGACAGTCACTTCTGTTGACCATGTCCAGTCGCTCACAGAATTGATTGTGTAGCCATCCTTTGCCATTGCTGAAAGTGTGACAGTTGCACCATATTTCACTGTGTAAACGCCATTTCCGTCGGAAGTAAGTCCTGTTTCTGCGCTTGCTGTGATTGAACTTACACCTGTGCCTGCAACAAGAGTTAAGGTGTATGTTTCGCGAACATAATAAATCTTAATGACAAGACTTCCGTCGCCGTCAATGTTGAGGTCGCCGTTTGTCACCTCACTTGAACCATTTGTGGTGGAAGTTGCGGTGTAATATGAATATCTGAACCCTTCATATTCTTTTGAAGTGTAAGTCAAGATTGAAACATTTGTGTCGGTTGTGCCCTTGGTTTCGTCGCTGGAAACTGTTGACTCGTAAGTGAACGAACCATCAAGTTCTTCCAAATAATACATCACCGTGTATTTCGTGTCAATGTTTGCACTTGCCGTCGCTGTGAGATAAACGCCAAGATTTGCTTCACCCATCGTGAATGAATTGCCTTCATCTGAAAGTGTAAACACATTGTAATTAGAATCAAATACCCAATTATCGAAAGTATATCCCGCTTTTGGAGTTGCTGTCAGTGTGACAGTTGCACCATACTTAACCGAATAAGTTGTTCCAGAAACAAGTTCAACTCCTGTTCCACTTGCACTCACACTATTCACACCTGTGCTCGCTGTCAAAGTCATAGTGTAAGAATTTCGCGTATAGAAAGCATAGATCAGCGTTATACCCAAAGTCACATTTTCACCGGTGCTTTCATCAGTGGTAGTTTCACCCCCTGGACTTGCCTGAATTATATCACTTTGATATTCATAATATGCATAAGTGAAACCTTCAAATTCATATTTATTGATGTAATTTTCAACTTGATCTGCAATCAAAGCATTGCTGTTTACTTCAACTCTATACACAGTGTATGTTCTTTCAACACCGTCTTCACCTGTGTAATTGATTTTGTCACCCACTTTTGAAACATTTGTTGGATATGAGTTTCCTTCCGATGGATAAGCAAAATCATTTTCATCTTCGTCGGTTGATATGTCTTCAATAAGATAATAAACTGTGTATGTGATGTCATTTCTTCCAATCCAAGTTGCATAGACAGTCAATGAACCAGTTTCATCCATTTCTTCAAAGTATGAAGCATCGCTTGTCAAAATGTCGTCACCACTAATAAATGTCGCTTCAACTGTTTCAACTTCCACAAGGTTTATTGTTGGAACTGCAACACCTTCAACCAATTCGACCGTCACATAAACATATTTTGTTGGTTCAGTTGTCCAAGTGTCGTCCTCATCTTGTTGTCCACCACGCACAAAAATATACTCTGAACCAATTTCGCTTTCAGTTAATGCGCCTTCCATACTGAGATAAGTTGTAAGTGCAAGAGCGCGATATGAATTGCTTGTTGACCAACCAGCGAAGTAGTAACCCGCAAGCGCTGGCGTTGGCCAAACAGATTCACCAAACTCATAGCCATATCTTACAGTTGTTTTTTCTGCCGAAATAGTAACTGTTCCGACTTCTGGTTTTGTGGTTTCAGTATTAAAATATACTGTATATTCTTTTGCAGAATATGTGGCAACAACAGATCCACCCGTATGATTAATGAATATCATATTTGCGTTGAACAATGGAGAGTTCGCCACACCATATCCGCCACTGTCAATGTGAATGGAATTCGCATTTTCGCTTCTTCCATAGAAACCAATCAATTCGTATCCTGTTATTTCATAAAGTGATAAGTCAGTGATAACTTGCTTATTTTCATAGGATGCGCCATAAGTTAATTTAAGTGTCTGAATCACAGTTTCGTTGTTTTGGGCATAAACTTTGATGTCGTATGTGTTTGCTTCCCAAACAGCATAAAGTGTGTATGTTCCGTTTGATTCGCTTGTGAAGTTTGGTGTTGTCAAAGTTTGCCCAGCAGCGTATTCTGCTTCTGTTGCATTCTTTTTCGTTGACCAGCCAAGGAATTTATAACCCGTCAAAGTGAAGTCGTTGCTTGCAAGGGTGACATTTTCGTCATAAGTTGCCTCTGTCGATGGTGTCGAGCCTGACGCTGTGCCATAAAGCGAATTTCCATTGGTGGATGTTTCACTGTTCCAATCATAAACGATTGTGTATGAGTTTTGTTCCCACACAGCATAGAGCGTCAAATCTTCAGCCGTTGTGAAGTTGATTCCAACTCCGGCAGTGTATTCTGCCGATGTTGCACCTGCTTGTGTTGACCAGCCAATGAATGTGTATCCCGTTCTTGTCCAGCCCATGCCGTCGGCAGTGGTGTTGTCAAGAACAGTGTATGTGCTGTCAAATGTTGCGCCGTCTGTATCCGTGTAAGTTGTTCCACTTCCGCCATTGGCGTCGTAAATCACATCATAAGTGTTTGCCGTCCATTGTGCATAGAGCGTCAAATTTGTTGTGGTGCTTTGTGTGTATTCTTGCCCACTTGTGTATGTTGTGCCATTGCCGTCAGCCTGCGTGTTCCACGATGAGAAAGTATAGCCAGTGCGTGATGCAATGCCCGAACCATTCAAAATTGTTGTGCTTTCCGCAAAGGAAATGCTCACTGTTATAGATGTCAAACCAGATGAAGTGCCGTCAGACAGCGTTCCATTGTTGCCATAGTATGTGATTGTGTATTTATTTGCCACGATCACTGCTGTGACTGTCAGATTTCCTGCTGGCATTTTAAATTTGTTGTCACTTATCGTTGGAAGTGTTGCTGAACTTGAACCAGTCCAAGCCACCGTCCAACCTTCAAAGCCATAGCCTGTTTCAAGTCCGGTGTATGTGAGTGCCACTTCGGCAGTGACTTTGACGGTGTAGGTCGAATCACCAGATTCACTCACGCCAGCACCGCTTGCTGAAACAGAGCCAAGATGTTCATCGCCCACCAAGGTGAGAGTGTATGTGTCAAGAGTGTAGTATACATAAAGTTTCAAACTGCCGTCACCGTTGATGTTTCCAGAAATGGTCGACAACTCTGAGTTGTAATGATAGTTTTCATAAGTTCTCACAGTGGCTGTTGCCGGTGTGTCGGTTGTGCCTGTCAATTCTTCGGTCAGAACCAAATCATATCCGCCCGCCAAGTTTTCTTGATAATGATATACTGTGTATGCTGTGTCAGTGTTTGGAGTTGCCACAATTCTTATTGTAATGTCAGAGTCTGGCATGTTATACCATCTATCGCCTGATGCCTGACTTTGATCCCAATATGTATAATTTCCTTCGTCAACAATTTCAATTTTTTCAAAAGTGTAACCCGCTGAAATTTCGTAGTAAATATAGATTGCGGAATTATAGTAAATTGTGTAAACATTGTCACTACTTGTTGAAGGATAAGAAGTTGTAACTGAAACACTATCAACACCTTTGTCAGATGTCAAAATGGTCAATTCAAATGTTTGTCTTAAACTATACAAGTCAATGATAAGATTTCCGTCAGCAAGAACAATAAATTCGCCATCAACAGTGTTATTTGAAACTGTGAGAGATGAATCATACACAAATCCGTATGTCGATACATCAAGACTATATTCAACTCCATTTATTGTTGCGACATTTTGACTTACACTGATTGAAACTGCAGAATCGGTCAATGCTGTTGTGTTGATTGTTTTTTGAACCTGGAATGTTCCGCCGTCGTTTATGGCGTAATTATTTATCCAATATCGCACTGTCACTTGCACTTCGGTTGCAGTCCAGATTGCATAAAGTGTCACTGTGTCACCATCAACATAATCCCACAAATCTGCAATCGTTGGAGTGCTTGTGGCTTGGTATACAACATCGCCGTTTGCACTTGTTGCCCAGCCTGCAAATTCATAACCTTCGCGAGTGTATACACTTGAAAGGTCAGCTTTTTGCGATTCATATTTCAACGATTGTGTTGTCGATTTTCCAGAAATGATTTCTGCTGTGCCTTGATAGTTGCTGTCATTTGCGTCAAGATTGAGTTTGTATGTGTTTTCGCTCCAAACAGCATAGAGCGTCATATTATATGTCTTGTTGTATGTGAATGATGCACCGTCACTATATGTTGCCGTTGTGGCACTTTGATTCTCAGACCAGCCAAGGAAGGTGTATCCTGTGCGTGAAATTGAACCATCAGAATTGCTTATCAATGTCACATATCCGTCATACACAACATTCATTGGGTCGATTGAGCCCGTTCCGCCATTGTTGTTGAATGTGATTGTGTATGGATTTGCTTCCCACTTTGCTGAAACGGTCACTCCGCCAGCATAAATCCAATTTCCGTTGCTGTCGGTGTAGCCTGAAACATTTGCCACAAGTGCACCACTTGCACTGATGATTTGTGTGTCACCAAGATACCAACCAAGGAAGGCGTATCCCACTCTGACTGCTGTTGGGTTGATTTCGCCCGAAGCAACACCATTTGTGTTTGTGGAATAAATCTTGTTGCTGTCCATAACAACATAAACTTGAACATCCGTGCCTGATGACAATGTGCCTTCGTTCACATCCAAAATGATTGTGAACACATCAGCCGTCCATTGAGCATAAAGAGTTGTTGCTTGCGCTCTTGCCCATTGTCCTGATGAGTTTGTGTATCCGCTCACACTTGCCACAAATGCGCCGGTTGTGTCAATAACAAGTGTTCCACCCGATTCTTCTGTATACCAACCTGCAAAGGTGTAGCCGTCAAGTTTTGGAGTTTCGATTGTCAAACTTGTTGTGGTGTTGTATGTTGCTTCCACAGAAGTTTTATTTGAGCCACCAGAGAACTGTCCGCCGTTGGCATCAAGAGTGATTTCGTAACTCTCCCACGACATAGAAATATAAATATATCCTGCATATGTGGAAGTTGGTTCTGAACTGAAGCCTGTTGCTGTGTATGTCCAAGCGTTGTAGGTTTGTCCGTTATACTCATAAGTTGTTTGTGTCAATGTTCCCATTCCAGACAAGCTTACACTGCTAAGTTTCATTCCTGTTGCTGGTTGAATGTTGAAGATTGTGAAACTGTTGCCATAGTAAACGCGAGAAAAACTGCCTTCATTGCTACGATTTGTGTAAACTGTTCCATTTTCATCCACAACATCAAAAGTTCCCGCTTCTGATGCAACTTGCGTTCCGTTTGGATCCATGAGATTTATGTCAATATAATATCTGTTTTCTGTCCAAACAGCATAAAGTGTCACTTCATCTCCGTCGGCTGTCACGGCGATTGTCGAAGATGTTGCCGTTGAACCCGCAGTTACGGTTGCACCGTCTGTGTAGAGCACACTTCCGCCAGAAGTTGTTGCCCAGCCAGAGAAGACATATCCAACCTTTGTGAATGTGTTTGTTGTGAGCGCTTTTGCTGTGTGATAAGTCATTGCAAGGTCACTCATTGTGCCACTGCCGGTGTTGTTGTTGAATTTGATTGTGTATGCCACTTCCCGACTTGACACAACGAGATAGTATGCAGTTCCGCCGACTGCACTTGCGACATAGTTGAATGTGAATGTGTATGTTGCGCTGTAATCCACACCTGCGTTTGTTATGCTTGCGCTGACTGCTGTGGTTGGATTTGCTGTTGTTCCGCCATTGATTGCTTCGATGACATATCCCGTTGCGCCCGTCACAGAAATTGTCACGCTTGCGCCATATTCGATATTCACCGAACCGCTTGCTGTGTAACTTGTTCCATTGATTGATATGCTTGAAATTTGTGTGCTGTCAATGGTGAAGTTGAGTGCATAACTGTTCACACTCCAAATTGCATAGAGTGTCACTGTTCCGCCATTCACAGCGGTGAGTTTGCTTACTTCCTGCTTGTCATTGTATATTGCCGATGTTGCATTTGGATTTGTATTCCAACCAAGGAAAGAATATCCCGTCTTGACATAAGCATTTGTTGTCAATGTCACTTCATCGGTGTATTTGATTCCTGTCATTGATGACATTTCCACACTTGTGTTGGTGTTGCCGTTGCCGTCAAACTCAATGGTGTATGTGTGTTCTGTCCATTTTGCATAGAGCGTGTGATCGCCCACCGTTGTCACAATGGTGTCTGCCGTCACTTTGGTTGTGCAAGAAGAGTCAAGATACCACCCTTCAAGCGTGTAACCCGTTCTTGTTGCGGTTGGAAGAGTGCCATATCTTGCCATGTAAGTTACACTGATTGATGATTCTGATATTACAATGCTTTCATCAACTGCATTGCCTACATTGCCGTCAAAGGTAACACGATAACTTTCCGCCGTTGTTGTTGCCGTGAAAGATATTGCATAGTCTGGCATTGTGAATGTGTAGGAATATGTGCTTCCACTTACTCTGCAATCTTCTGCAGAAACGCTGAATGATGAGGCAGAAGATGTGAACCCTGCAAAAGTATATCCGTTTTTAACTGTTGCGGTGATTGTCACGCTGACGCCATATTTGACATTATATGTCGAAGAATTATCTCCCTGTGTGACACCTGTCACGATTTCCGCGCTCACACTGTCAATTCCGTCATCTTGATTGAGTTGAAGAGTGTTTGTGTTGCGTTCGTAATAGATGTAAATCACAAGAGACCCATCGCCAGCAATAACCAAACTTCCACCAATCGTTTCTGTGGAAGACGAACTTGTTGTCGTTGAATATTGAAGATATGTGAAACCTGTTCTTGTTGCTTTATATGATTCAAGTTTTGCGTCAGAAACAGTTTCATTTGTTGTGCCTGTGTCTGAAGTTGTGAGATTATATTCTGAAATCTCACTTGATGTGGCTTCAACATATGTTCCGTCAATCGCTTGGAATTTGTGAACGATTGTGTATGCCGTGTTGGTGTTTGCCACTGCATCCGCTCTTATTGTCACACTGGAAATAACATTGTGAGTGTATGAGTTGTTTGAAACCGTCACTCCGCCCGACACAACTGTCCAGCCTGACGAGAATGTGTAGCCAGCCAATGTGCTGACTGACAAAGATACAGTTGCGCCATATTGCACGCTGTATGTGCCAGAGCCACCGCTCACACCCGTTCCGCTTGCTGTGACTGAACTCACACCTGTGCCTGCTGTCAAGGTCAAAGTGTAGGAATTGCGTGTGTAATAATAATTCACTGTCGCATTTCCATCACCCGTGATTGTCACTGTTTGTTCACTTGGTGCTGTAAACCCGGTGATTGTAATCAAAGGTGCTGTCACTGTGCTGTCTGTTGTGCCATACAGTGTTGAACTGCTGTGCAATGTGTAAGTCGTTGCACCCAAATCTTGAATGTAATAGTTGACTTTATACGCCGTGTTGGCATTTGCTGTCCAATATGCGTAAAGAGTCACCGCTCCGTTTGTCGTGTTGGCATTGCTGAAATATGAAGTGCTTGCCACGATATCGCCGTCTGCGTCAATAATTTGAGTTCCCGAACCAATTTTTCCTGTGTAATATCCTTGGAATGTGTAACCTTGATATGTTGGTGATGTGATTGACGAAATTGTTGTTCCGCTTTCATTTGTCCAATTCGTGTCAAACACAACTTTAATCACTGTTGTTCCAGAAGATGTCACCGCACTTCCTGTGGTGTCAGTTGTGGAAGAATAGTATTTGCTGTCCAAGTTCACTGTGTATGTGTTTGCTGTCCATTGTGCATACAAAGTGTGGTTTTCAAAGTTTGTCACTTCCGTTGTTGATGTGACTTGAGTGCCCCAATCTCCGTTGGTGCCGTCTTTTGTCCACCAACCTGCAAAAGAATATCCCGTTCTTGTTGCTGTTGCAAGAGTGCCATAAGTGCCGTTGAAAGTTACATATTTTGATTCCATAGTTGTCACGGCGCTTGAATCCGTGATGTTGACATCAAATGTGACAAGAACTTGGTCTGCACTCCATTTTGCATAGAGAGTCACATCGCCAGCATAGATCCAACCACCATTGCTGTCTGTATATCCGCTCACACCAGCGATGAGAACGCCACCATTTGTGATAACCTGCACGCCATAATCTCCGTCAGTGCCGTCTTTTGTCCACCAACCGTCAAAGGTGTATCCACTCATGTTTGCAGTTGGAGCGACAGTTGATCCTGACACACTGTTTGGATAATCTGCTGATGTGCGAGAAGTATAGAAAGTCATTTCAGAGTATGCGATATATGCAACACCATTGTTAGAAACTGTGGCTGATGTTGTGCTGTCACCTTCGTTTGAATCTAATGTGACTTCATAAACATTCTTTTGCCATTGAGCCGTCAAAGTTGCGTTGCCCGCACCGAATGTGTAGTACATTGAAGAATAAACAACATTTCCTTCACTGTCCACAATCATAACCGCTGCAACATCAAAATCCATTGTTTGAGTGACAGTTGTATCACTTGCAAGGTCTGCAGTGTAAATTTCAAGTCTTGGATTCGTTGAACTGCTCGTTGAACTTTGTGTATATGTGTCACTTGTTATGGTTCTTGTCATTGTGATAAGCACCCAACCTGCACCAACATTTGACGCACTAAAACTTTGTGCAACGCGACCTGTTGTTCCATAGTCGTTTGAGATGACCGAATGGCGAAGATTGAGAGACCCAACATTGTCAGCCACATTCAATCTAATCAAGAAAGTTATGGTGTATGTTTCTCCAACTTCGTATTCATACACAGGATAACGAATATTGTACCAAGTGCTACTTGTTCCCGAAGTTCTTGTGAAGTAATAATTTGTATATACAAGTCCAGATCCACCATTTGTTAATGATGTTGAAGATGATGTAAACCCACTTGTTGAATTTGCACCACTATCACTCAAACTTCCAGCGCCCGTCAATGTCCAGCCAATGAAGGTGTAGCCTTCGCGTGTTGGCGTTTCCAAATTGTAGGTTGTGCCATAGTCTTGCGTCACATCTGTTGTTGAAGTTGTGCCGTTGTATGTTCCGCCATTTGGATCGATTGTCAAGGTGTATGAAATCGCTGTCCAAATTGCTGTCAATTTCACATTTCCATACATTCCCGTGAGAGATTTTCCAGATTGATAGGTTGCTGTGCCCCAATTATATTCGCCGTTATCAACAGCGCTTGCCGTCCAACCGCCAAAGGTGTAGCCTTCCTTGTTCGCACCAAGCAATGTTCCTGTGCTCTCGGTGGTGTAGGATGTCAAACTTCCGCTGGCAAGCGTTCCGCCGTCGGTATCATATTCGATTGTATAATTGTTTGCTGTCCATTGAGCAGTCAAAACTGCATCATCCGCACCAAAAGTGAAAGTTGTTCCACTCAACGAACCTGAGCCTGTAAGTGTCCAATAACTGAATGTATAAGCTGTGCGCCCTGTTGGATTGGAAACTGTCACTGTGGATTGATAATATCCCTTCACAACTGTCTCTCCTGTGGAGTTGTTGTATGAACCGCCACTTGGGTCGATTGTCAATTCGTATTGCAAGCGTTCGTAATAGAGTTCAAACACTGTTGTTCCAACAGCAACGCCGTCAACATATTCTGCCGTGATTGTTTTTGTTTCGCCAAGGTCACCACTTGCATATTCAAAACCCTCGCCAACAGTGACAGGCTCAACGCCCACCACTCTGCTTCCAATTTCAGCCTGCATTGTTATCGTCTGACTTGGAGTGGAAGAATATGCTCCGTTAGTGTCCATGATGTAGATTTTATATGTGTAGGTAACTTCTGTCGTGCTTGCAGAAACAGAAAGTGTGACTGCATTGTTTGGCATTGAGAATGTGTTGTTGGACATTGAAGAAATTCCGCTGACAATGCTGAAAGTTGCATTTGTGTATCCAGCCAAAACTGTGGCAGAAACAGTGATTGATTCGCCGTAATAAATTCCGCTTATTGTTGCAACGCTTCCAGATGTTGAAATGCTCAAAGATGATCTGCTTCCACTTGTTGCTGTGACAGTGTCAATTCCCGTGCCGATGTTGATTGTCACAGTGTTCGAGTTGCGTGTGAAGAGAATGTATATGTTAAGACTTCCGTCTGGAGAAATTTTCAAAGACCCCGTGTTTGTCACAATGGTTGAATATGTTGAAAGCACGGTGTAGCCTGTGAAAGTTCTGCTTAAATAAGTTTCCAAATCACTTGAAGTCAATGTTTCGTCACTTGAACCTGTTCCTGTGGCGTTGCCAAGTTCGGAATAGTTGCCTTGGCTTGCATAAGTGAAACTTGTTGAGCCACTTATTGCCGCAGAAAGAGTCTGTCCCATGAAATGAACAGTGAATACAGTGTCTTCATTTGCCTGCCAAACCGCATAAAGCGTGGTTGATCCCGAAGTGATCAAGTTTGAAATTGTTGTTGTTGAAGTGTAGTTTGAACCACTTGAAGTTATTGTTCCATTTGAAATTCCAACACCAGACACAAGTCCTGTTTCGCTTGTTGACCAACCAATGAAGGTATATCCCGTTCTTGTCACTGTTGTTGTGAATGTTCCTGACAAGTCATAAGTTGCTGTCAATGTGTTCTCAGAAGCCGTCAAGTTGGAACCCGCAGATAAACTCACAATCGTTCCGTCGTTGCCGTCGAGAGTGACTGTGTATGTGTTTGCTTCCCAAACTGCATAGAGCGTGACATTTGCCCCTGTGCTAAGGTTGCGGTAAGAAACGCCAAGGGAGTATGAAACAGCTCCATTTTGTTGCGTGCTCCACCCTATAAGTGTGTAGCCCGTGCGTGTGAAATTTGTGAACGATGTTGCACTTCCAGCCGATGTCGCCGTTGGAAGAGTGTAATAAGTGTCATACACAGCGTTTATCGTTCCCGCACCAGTGTTTCCGCTGTTGTTGTTGAATGTGATTGTGTAGCTATTTGCCGTCCAGCGAGCATACAATGTGTGTGCGCTTGCCGAAAGGATTGTTGAACTGTTTGTCACTTGCGTGCCCCACTCTCCGCTCGTTGAGCCGTCAGCTGTCCACCAACCTGCAAAGGTATATCCATCACGCGTTGGACTAAGAAGTCCGGTGTTGTCACCCTTGTTTGCCCCAATCGTTGCGTAGGAAGATGGAGAAGTGGTGTCACCATATTTAACATACCAAACCGGGTTAGTTGAAGAAGATGTGTATGTTGTGCTGTTGAACGAAACATTTGATGAGCCAAAATCAACATTCAAATCAAGTGTGACTGAAACATACTCTGCTTCCCAAATTGCATAGAAAGTGATTGTGTTTCCGTTGGTCAATTCACTGGAAGAAAGTCCCAAAGCCGAGATTGAAGTTGGGAAGGTTATCGTTGTTGAATCAGCGCTCAAACTCCAACCCACAAAGGTGAACCCTGTTCTTGTGAATCCATTTGTTGGGCTTGAAATGCTTTCTGTGTATTCAACCGTCAAATCGGTCATACTTCCGCTTGTTGCACCGTTGCCAGCAAAAGTGATTGTATATGAATTTTCTGTCCAATTTGCATAGAGTCTGTGATTGCCTACCGTTGACACAATGGTGTCCGCTGTCACTTTGGTTGTGCAAGACGATTCAAGATACCATCCTTCAAAAACATATCCTGTGCGAATTGCCGTTGCCAAAGTGCCATATGCTGAATCATAATAAACATAAATTGTTTCAGGACTGATTGTTGTGCTGTCAGTTGTGTTGCTGTCAAAGGTGACAGTGTAGCGCTCTGCATCCCATTGAGCAACATATATTCTGTTTCCAAGACTTTCTTGTGAAACGCTGGTCACAGTGTCAGACGCTGTGATTGTGAAGTTCGTCCTTACAGACGCACTTGCACCCCATGGCAAAAGAATGTAAACAACAACATCTTGACTTGGAGTGTAGGATATTGCTGTCACACTTCCAATGTAAGAGCCGTCAAGAGCGAAAACTCTCCATCTGAAGTTTGAACTGTCAATTCCAGAAGCAGTGTAAGTTACGCCTGATCTCAGAGTGATTGGTGTCAAATAGACTGCACTTGTATATTCTGAACGGATAGCATACATACCTGTGTCTGCATTGATAAAGCCAGTGAAATAATCATTTTCTCCCCAAACAAAAGTTTCTTTCCAACCTGCAAATGTGTAGCCTGTGCGAGTTAATGTTGCAGTGCTTGTGGTTGGCAAGTTCAAGTTTGGTGAATCGCTTTCGGTGTATGTATACCCCGTTGGAGTCAAATCGGAAGTTTCATTTCCTTCATTCATATCATATTCAATGTTGTATTTATTTGCTTCCCAAACTGCTGTGAGAGTGACATTTCCCCACATGTTTGAAAGTGATGCCCCAGCAGAGTATGTGCCCGACCAATTTCCAGCCGATACACTAACTGTCCAGCTGGTCAAGGTGTAGCCAAATTTGCGAATGCTGTCTGCCGAAAGAAGAGTGAAACTTTCCAAAATAGTGAATTCTTGTTCGTAATCTCCTGTTGATTGTCCCAAATTCACCCAATATTCTTCATTGCCGAGATCATAGGTGATTTTGTAATCCACATAGTTATAATAAAGGTTGATGACAAGATTTCCAGAACCGTCAATCGTCACTGAGTCATTTTCGTTGTTGAATGATGTTGTGCTTCCAGATGTGATGTAGTATGTGCCGTGGTCAAAAGCATATCCATTGATACTGCCGATGATATCCAAAACATCTCCCAAAGTGATTGTTGTGTCTGTGATTCCATCCACACTTCTGGTGGTGTTGATTGTATACCCATCTGTTGTTTGAGTGTATGTGTATATTGTGTAACCAACATTTTGTGCAGTTGCCGAAATTGAGAGATAATACCCTGATTCATATTTGTAAGTGAAACTGTAAGAAATCGACGCCCCGTCACTGCTGATTGTTCCGCCTGTCGTCGTCAAACTTGATGACGAAGTGCCCATTTTGAACAAATCTGTCGTTTCAAATTTGTAGCCAGTCTTTGCTGTTGCTGTCACAACGATTTCGGAGTCATAATCAACTGCAACATTTCCACTTGTGGTGTAGGTTGTTGACGAGCCATCAATCGAAATTGTCAAACTTGCAACGCCTGTGCCGATTATGTAGTTGAAATTAGATGTTTCTGCTGTCCATTGAGCAGTCAAAACTGCATCGCCCGCACCAAAAGTGAAGGTTGTTCCACTCAACGAACCCGAGCCAGAAAGTGTCCATCCAGCGAAACTATAACCTTCGCGGGTTGGTGTTGCCAAAGTGTAGGTTGTGCCATAGTCTTGCGTCACTTCTGTTGTTGAAGTTGTGCCGTTGTATGTTCCGCTGTTTGGATTGATTGTCAATGTGTATGAATTTGCCGTCCAAACTGCTGTGAGAGTGACATTTCCATACATGCTGTTAGCAGAAATTGTTGCGCCAGCATCGTATGTGTTTCCAACCGTCCAATTTCCGTCTGTTGATGTCACTTGCCATTTGAGAGAATAACCTGTTCTGGTGACCTGAGTTCCACTATAAAGAGTTGTTGAACTTGTGTATGTGTATGACTGAGTTGAACTTACGCCACTTGCGAAATTTCCACCATTTGTGTTGTATGTGATTGTGTATGAATTCAAAGACCAAGACGCTGTGAATTCCGCTGAACCGTTATAAACCCAATTTCCATTTGTGTCGGTGTAACTTCCGACATTCGCTTGAAGAGTTCCACCTGTGCTGACAATCGTTGTGTTTGTGCCACCGACAGGAATTGTGTAGCCGTTGAAAGAGTATCCAACACGCGAGAAGAGCGATGTCAGTTGTGTTGCCGTCATCTGGGTGTAGGTGCTCCCAGATTGTGTATAGAATTGATTTGAGTCATAAAGCACATAAACTGTTGTGCTGCTGCCTGAATATCCGTCATAGACGGTGATTTCAAAATAGTTTGCAGTCCACTGTGCGTAAAGCGTTGTGGCGCTTGCTCTCACCCATTGTCCTGATGAGTTTGTGTATCCACTCACGCTTGCCACAAGAGAGCCAGAAGTGTTGATGACAAGTGTTCCACCTGTTTGCGCCGTATACCAACCATTGAAGGTATAGCCTGAGCGCTGTGGGTTTGTGATTGAGAACGATGTTGTCGAATCAAAAGTTGCCGTCACACTTGTTGTTCCCGTTGTTGTGGCGTTTGTTTGATTGAGTGTGATTGTGATTGGATTTGCCGACCATTGTGCATAAATCACAATACCATCACTTGAATCAGTCCAATTTGACACCAAAGAACCGCTGGAATTTGCGACCTGATTTCCGCCACTTGCCAATGTGTACCAACCATTGAAGGTGTAACCACTGCGAGTTGCTGGAATTGTGATTGTTGTCGAACTTGTTTCGCTGGCATATATTTTGGTTGAATCATATTCAATATAAACATAGTAAACGCCAGAAGATGCAGTCGCATTGCTTACGCTTGCACTTGTTGAACCTGTGCTGTCGTTGAGGTTGAGTTGCACTCTGATTCTGTTTGCAGTCCATTGTGCATAAAGTGTAACACCATTAGCATTTGCGCCAGACACAAGAGATGTTGTCCAATTTGCCGTCAAAGCACCATTTTCGTCGATAACTTGCACTCCGCCGTCTTCGGATGTATACCAACCTTTGAAGGTGTAGCCTGCACGATTTGCCGTTGGAGTGATTGTGCTTCCACTTGGAGTGTATGGCAAAGAACTGCCCGTTCGCGCTGCATAGATGTTTGTTGTGTTGTATGTGATGTAAATTGTGGTGTGGCTGTATGTAATCTCACCTGAACCACCGTCATCTGGATAACTCAAAGTCACAGAAACTGTGTTTGCTTCCCAAACTGCCGTCAAGGTGACATTTCCATAGAGAGAACCCAACACGGTTGCTCCTTCGCCAGAGCCAATTTCGTATTCAGTTCCAACGCTTCCCCAATTTCCGCCTGTTGAAGTCACTTGCCAACCCATAAGAGTGTAGCCCGTGCGAGAAATTTGGCTTGCCCCATAAAGAGAAGTCAGAGAACCAAGATTGTATGTTTGAGTTGAACTTACGCCACTTGCGAAAGTTCCGCTGTTGGCACTGTATGTGATTGTGTAGCCCACATATTGCCAAACGGCATAATATGTTTGAGTGAGTTCACCATTTGAATCCGTGAACGAATCGATAGTTGAGCCAATTCCCACCACAACATAACTATTACTGTTCACAGTCATCGTCCAAGTGCCGTTGCTGTAACTGTATGAAATTGTGGCATCAGACGCGATAATGTTGTTGCTTAGACTTAAATCTGCTGTCCAACCAACAAACTTATATCCCGTTCTGGTGACATCTGTATCATTTGTGGTGTAGGAACTGCTGGTTGAAGAAAGACCTGGCAAAGCAGTGAATTCGCTCAAATAGTTCAACTTCACTGTTGCGGTGTTGCTAACAATCGACCAACCTCCTGTGCTTGGCACACTCGAAATTGTTCCACCATTTGGAGAGAAGGTGATGGAAATCTCATCTTCTGACCATTGTGCATAAAGGGCGACATTGCCGTCATAAATCCAATTTGCGCTTGAATCGGTATAACCCGAAACATTTGCTATGAGCGTTCCATCTGCATTGAGAACTTGCACTCCGCCACTAGCAGATGTCCACCAGCCTGTGAGATTATATCCACTTCGCGTTGCGCTTGGAGTGACTGATTGAGAAGAATTTCCACTGAGATAGAAATAGTTGCTGTCATAATCAATCATCAGATTTGAATATGTGACACTTCCATTATTTCCATTAAAAGTCACAGTGTATGATTTTGCCACATAATAAACATTAACCGATGTTTGCGATGCTGGCATTGTGAAAGTTATCGAAGTTGCTGTCGATTCATTGCCCAAATATGTAACCTTTGAATATTCATAACCCGTTCCCGCAGTGAAATTGGTTATTGTCACAGTTGAGCCATAATCAACTAGTATCCAGCCACCCGACTGACTGTAAGATGTTGAACCAACTGTGATATCAACATAAAAGCCCAAAGACACGAAACCGCTGGAATAATAAGTGTCGCCAATATAAACATTGACATCCAAATAATAACTCTGCACATTCCATTGCGCGTAGAGTGTCAAAGTGTTACTTTGTGAATAAGTTGGAGCCCAAGAGAGCGCAGCCCCCGCACTATAAGAAGTTCCAGAACCATTCGCCGCCGTGTTCCAGTCAGAGAAGTCATATCCCGTGCGTGTTTGCGCCGATGCAACTGTGAAAGTGCTGGTGGTAACAGAAGATCCACCTTGATTCCAATATTGCGTGCTTGTCGATGACGACACAGAACCAGTTGCGCCATTAAGATCATACGCAAGCGTCAATGTTCTTGAAGAAATTGCGTAGAAAGACAATACCCCCGTGCTTTCTGTGTATGTTGTCGATGAAACTGTTCCCCCTGCACTGACAGTTCTGTCTGTGCTTGTGGTGGAAGATGCCACCCATCCATACAATGTCCATCCGTTTGATGAATACATGCCTGAAACCGAAGATAAAGTTGTGAAACTCTGTCCATAAGTTCTGTTGCTAGTGGTGTAGGTAACTGAACCATTTGTGTTGAGATAGTAATATCTAACTTCATAAGTTGATGCTGTCCACACAGCATAAAGGTCATAATTTCCAGAAGACACCAAGTTGCTGACCGAAGCCTCGTCAGCATAAACCACTGTTCCACCAGAAGTTGTTGCCCAACCTAAGAAATCATAGCCCGATCGCACAAATTGGTTTGCCGTCAACGATTCGGCTTTATCATAAGTCATGGTTTGCGTGTATGTGTCTGAACCATTATAAGTTCCACCCGCTCCGTGGAAAGTGATAGTATATGAGTTCGCTGACCACTGTGCAGTCAAGGTGACTGTTCCACCCGAAACAGAAGTCAAATTCCTGAAATACATTGCGGTTGTGCCGGACCAAGTGTATGAAGTGCTTGTGGTTGTTGAGTAACTTGTTGAAGATGTTCCGATATAGTGTGTCACACCGTCCATGCCCGTGATTTCCCAGCCAGCGAATGAATAACCCGTTGGCGCTGTGAAACCGTTTGTCACCGAATACCAAGTATCATAACTTGCCGTGATTTCTGACATTGTTCCCGAACCCGTGCCAGCATTGAACTGCACTTTATATTGATTTGCACTTTGATTTAGCGTGAAAGTCACAGTGCCATTTGTTGACCTGAAATTCTTGAAATAGAATGTCCCAGATGATGAATATGTCAACGATGTGGAAGTTATGGAAGTTGACACCGAAGAAGATGAGCCATAGTTGTGAGTTGTGCTGTCCATGCCTGTGATTGACCAACTCGAGAATGAATATCCCGTAGGCGCAGTGTAGGTGACAGAATAAACTTTGTCATAAGTTGCAGTGTATGTTGAGCCACTGCTCACACTTGTTGCCCTTCCTTCTGAAACATCGGTTATTGTTGCTGACCAACCCGTTGGCAAAGAGAACGAAATTGTGTATGTGTTCGCCGTCCATTGAGCATAAAGCGTGATTGATCCCGAAGTCACCAAATTTGAATACTCTCTGCCCAAAGCATATGTGGTGCCCGAGCCGTCAGCATTCGTGTTCCACGATGAAAGTGTGTAACCTGTGCGTGTGAAACTTACAAAACTTTCTGCCGCATTCGCCACTGTGGCAGTTGGCATAGTGTAACTTTCACCATAAGTTGCACTGATTGAGCCCGAACCTGTGTTACCACCGTTGTTATTAAACACAATAGTGTAGTTGTTTCCTTCCCAAACCGCGGTGAGAGTGACATTTCCCCACATGCCCGCCAAAGAATGTGCAGAGCTGTTATATCCACTGCTGTAAGCGGTGGTTGTGACCCAATTTCCAACCGCAGTTTCAACTTGCCAAGCATAGTTGATATAACCACTTTTTGTTGCCGTTGGAAGAGTGGTGATAACATTGCTGTATCCAGAAATTGTCGAATCTCCGTCAATATTATAATAGAATGTTTGGTCGTTGCTGGAACCATTCAAGGATCCGCCGTCAAGTTTAAGTGTGATTGAGTATGTGATCGCCGTGTAATTTAGCGTGAAAGTCACAGTTCCGCTTGTTGACCTGAGATTCTCGAAATAGAGCGTTCCCGATGATGAATATGTCAACGATGTGGAAGCTGATGAACTTGACACCGAAGATGATGAGCCATAGTTGTGAGTTGTGCTGTCCATGCCTGTGATTGTCCAATTTGAGAACGAATATCCATCAGGCGTGGTGTAGGTGACATAATAAACCTTGTCATAAGTTGCATTGAATGTTGAGCCATTGCTTACACTTGTTGCCGTTCCCGTTGAGTTGTCAGTTATTCTCACCGACCAGCCCGTTGGCAAAGAGAACGAAATTATGTATGTGTTCGCCGTCCATTGAGCATAAAGCGTCAATGTTTCCGAGTCCGTATAAGCGAAAGTTACATCTGTGCTTGCAGAATACGAAGTTCCTGAACCATCAGCCGCCGTGTTCCAACCAGCAAAAGTGTATCCCGTGCGCGTTGGTGTTGAAGCAGTTGTCAAGCCCGTGATGCTGTAAGCATTGCCATACATGTTCCAATATTGTGTGCCCGTTGTGCTTGAAACCGTGGAGCTTGTGCTGTAGTTGAGATTGTAGGTGATTGTGATTGTTCGAGATGCCACAGCGTAAAAAGGTAAAGTGCTTGTGTCTGTGCTTGTGGCGCTAGCACCTGGACTGTAAGTTGCCGAAGTGCTTGAGGAAGTTGATGTCCAACCTGCAAGACTCCAACCATTTGAACTATAAAAACTTGTCAAAGAAGATTGTGTAAGATATGTGAAAGACGTGTTATAATTTCTTGTTTGAGTCACAGATGTTTGATTATTGCTTGAATTTCGATAGTAATAGTAGTTATAATAATCAATCGGATCCCAAACAGCCGTCAGCGTCACAGTGCCGCTTCCTGAACGCAAATTTTTGAAATAGAAAGTGCCTGTTCCAGTCCATGTCGCTGTTGTGGCAGTTGTGGAACTTGTCACAGAAGATGTTGAACCATAGTTGTGCGTTGTGCCACTGTCCATACCCGTGATTTCCCAGCCAGCAAAAGTGTATCCCGTGCGTGTTGGTGCTGCAACAGAATAAGTTACGTCATAAGTTGCAGAAATATTGGAAATAGATGTTCCACCACCCGTGTCAAAGGTGACAGTGTATGTCGTCGGCTCCCAAATCGCATAGACTGTCACAGTGTTGCTAGTTGTCCATAGCTGATAAAATTCAACACTTGTTACTGTGCTTGTTGCATCTTCCGAAAGCCCCCAGCCAACAAAAGTATATCCATCACGCGTTGGTGTTGTTAAAGTATCTAAAGTCAATGTTGTAACATATGTTGTCGACGAATAAGTACTACCCGAATGATTCGTTTGTGTTCCCGTTGTCTCCGATGGCAGCGAACTTACATCACCACCATTTGCATCATAAATCACAGTGAGCGTTCTCTGCATAACTGCATAGACAGTCAAGTCTGATGTTCGAGACATCGTGTATCTTTGCCCAGCATAGTATGTTACCGAGAAACTAGTGTAATTAAGTACCGTTGTCCATCCTATGAACTCCCAACCATATTCCTTGGCAAACAACTCATCATCTAAATCATCTTCATCCCAAAATGTATAAGACGTCCCTGAAGATATTGCATCAGTGTCAGTAGTAGTTGCAACTGCTCCATAAGAACTATTAGCAGATGACCTGTATGTGTAAACCACATCGTATGTCTCTACTTCCCATTGAGCATAAAGTGTTAAAGTTGCCGAGTCGTCGTAATCGAAAGTTACAGTTTCATCTGCCGAATACGAAGTTCCTGAGCCATCCGCCTCTGTGTTCCAACCTGTGAAAGTATATCCCGTGCGCGTCGGTGTTGAAGCAGCAGTCAAGCCTGTGATGCTAAAACTACTGACATACGGATTCCAATATTGCGTGTCCGTTGTACTCGAAATCGTTCCACTTGCGCCATTGAGATTGTAAGTGATTGTGATTGTTCGAGATGCCACAGCGTAAAAACCCAAAGTGGCTGTGCTTGTGTTTGTAATGCTAGCACCTGGACTATAACGTACCTCTGTGCTGGTTTGAGCGTTTGTCCAACCTGCAAGACTCCAACTGTATAAATTATAAAAATCTGTCAAATCGTCCTGTGTAAGAGTGTTGAAAGCTTCACCATAATATCTCGTCTGTATCTCATATGTTAAACTAAGGCTTGAATTTCGATAGTAATACCTGTTCTGATATGTAGCCACCTCTTCTTCCCATTGAGCATAAAGCGTCACAGTTTCCGAGCTGTAGTAATAGAAATATACAGCAGCACCTGCCGAATACGAAGTTCCCGAACCGTCTGCCGCCGTGTTCCAGCCAGCGAAAGTATATCCCGACCGTGTTGGTGTGGTGGTTGTGACGGTCAAGTACGTAGTGCTGTAATACCCTGTATAATACATGTTCCAATATTGCGTGGTCGAGGTGTCCGAAATCGATCCGCTTCCACCATTTAAATCATATTCAATCGTGATTGTTCGAGATGCCACAGCGTAACGATTCAATGTTGTGCTTGTGCTTGTGGCGCTAGCACCTGGAGTATAGGTTGCCGAAGTGCTTGAGGAAGTTCCTGTCCAACCTGCAAGACTCCAACCGTTTGAACTATAAAAACTTCCCAAAGAAGATTGTGTAGGATAGGTGAAAGAGCCAGAATGGCTTTGAGTCACATAAGTTGTGCTGCCACTTGAATTTCGATAGCGAAAATAGACTGTGTAAGGTGCTTCTTCCTCTTCTTCCTCATACACCGCATGAACAGAATGATAGGAATACCCAGTTCCAGTGTCACCAGTGACATATGTGGTGTAAGGTGTCGTTGACACCCCAAGACTTGTTACCGACGAAGCTGAACTGCTTGTGCCGGAAAATCCCCAATAGCTAAAATTATATGTGGTCGAGCTTGATGTGAAAGACGATGTCACCACCGTGTATGTCACATCAGTTCCAATCAAGGCATATCGATAATAACTTGTTCCACCAGCCGTCGTCACACTTGGCGAACCCGAAACTGTTGAAATCCGCACATACGACGAACTAAGCCCTGCTGAACTTCCATATGTACGATAAACACGAACGTATTTAAGTGACCAGTTCAAGACAGGATAACCTGCATTCATATAAGTATACGTTGTACTCGCTGAGCCAAGACGAGCCCATGTGTATGAAGTTGAAGCGCTGGTGGATATACTCCAACGGCTATTAAGATATGACGCATTGGTATAAAAGGATGAAAGAGTACTAGATGCTGGAATTGTGAGAGAAGAAAATGAAGTTCCGCTGTTGATTGCATCTCCACTGCCAACTGCCGAAGAATTTCCACTATACCATGCAACATTGGTCGCACTTTGAGCGACAGTACCGCCAGAACCAGAAGTTGTAATATTATAACCAACAATTCCTCCAATGCGACGAGTGGTCACACTTGAATTTGAATTGTATGAGATAGTAGCAGCAGAAAAACAGCCATAAATAAGTCCGATTTCGTTGTATCCCACTATTCCACCAGCATAAGCCCCTGTTCCAAAATAAGCTAGTCCATTGGTGTCGTAAAAGTAACAATTTTCAATAGTGTAAGCTCCGTATGTCCTACCGACAATTCCACCAACTATGCTATATCCATATAAGTCAATATGCCCAAAAAAGTATGAGTCAGAAATATCAACACCATAACTTCTACCCACCAATCCTCCAGCATGAGAACTTTCGCCGAGATATGAAAGATTAGTTGTCGTCAACATATTTATACTAACGAAACATTGTTCAATGGTTGTTGCAGATGAAGATGCTATGTACCCAACCAGCCCCCCTATGTTGTTGCTGAGAGTTGATTGACTTTTAATACTTCCAGAAACTACACCCACTTGACTTATACTTGCGCCACTAGCAAGTCCAGCCAATGTTCCAACAGCCACTGAAGAAATAACCGTATCTACCACTATATTCACATTTCGAAAAACAATGCCTGTTATAGTCGCACCACTCACATTGCCAAAAAAACCTAGGTTATAGTAAGAGGAGGAAGTAGAATAGCTTCCAGAATAACTCAATGTCATGTTTGAAATTACATGTCCATTACCGTTGAAATTCCCACTGAAAGCAAGAGATGAACTTGTTCCAATTGGAACCCAATAATGTCCAGAAAGATCAATATCCGCGGTAAGCTCATAATAGAGTGTTCGGGCAGTGCTAGTGGATAAGTTTGATAGATATGCCATACGTGCCAACTGCTCCGCCGTTGCAATTTGGTATGGACTGGTTGAAGTTCCACTTCCACCAGCATACGATGAGGCATAATAACTTGTCCAAAGTCCACTGGTTGCTCCACCAGAGTCAACTGAATAGAAGAGAGGATAAATATAGAAATAGTCAGCAGTAAGAGATGTGTCAAGTGTAAATGTGCCAGATGGAGAAAAACTTAGAATGTAGTAACTGGCATAATTTTCACCGCTGGAATCCTCATTTACGGCTTCCAGCACCCACGCATAGAATTTATAACTGTCATAGTCTGAATAAGATGAAGTTTGTGACAATGTTGTTGTGATTGAAGTCACCGAAGAAGAGATTGTGATGCTTCGAGTGGAAGATGTTGAAGTTGGGGAATTATATGTAGTATTGTTGTAAGTTATCGAATAGCCTGCGATTGATGTGCTTCTAAGGCTATATAATCCGTCGCTGAGAGTTGTGTGTGTGTTTATAGACGGCTCGGTTGTCGAGGTGGTGTAAGTAGGAGCAAGAGCATACAAACGACTTATAGTCTGACCAGAGATTTCTTCATCTTCATCGTCTTCACTGTCAGACTCGTCCTCAGACCCGTCGCTTTCATCTGTGGAAAAATCATCGTCGACCTCGTCGCCGTCTTGATAATCGTCATCGTCTTCATCAATTTCGTCCTGCACCGAAACGCTGGTCGAAAAAACCTGTGTCAGTGTTGTTGTGCTCACACCAACCACCAGCAAACAGCAGCAAGCCCAAATCAGAAATCCCAATTTCTTTCCACTTAACATAAAACACCTCATGTTACAAAATTTCTTTCAGTAATCTTTTTCTTTCTGCAAATAAATTTGCAAACCGCATAAATTCTGCATTCGCTGTTATTATAATATATTTCGCAAAAAATGTCAATTTAATTCCAAAAAAATATCACAAGTCCAAAATATTTTTTTATTGGTGGAAAATCGAATTAAAAAATCATTTTTTATTAATTTTTCTGCATTTTTTTGATAATTTTTCATGTTTTTTTGAGATTTTTCATTATTTTTTTAAATTTTATCATTTTTTTTGAAAAAAGTTTTTGAAAATATTTTTTGCTACTTCCAATTTGCACCCTTTTTTAGCCTTTTCCATACACTGAAAAAGAAGGATACAAAAGATGAATCAAACTGTTGCAATCGTTCTGTGTTTCACTTTGCCCTGCCTTATGACAACTCTTGGCGCTGGGCTGGTGTTCTTTTTTGACAAAACTTCCAAGGTTTTGAATATGCTCACAATCGGTCTGGCGTCTGGAATTATGCTTTCAGCATCCATTTGGTCATTGCTCATTCCAGCCCTTGACGACGCCGAAGACGCGTGGGGAAATCTGTCCTTCATTCCGATTGCTCTGGGCTTTGTTTTGGGCACGCTTCTTATGGTGTTTTTGGACTTTATTTCCGCGCGACTTATTCGAAAAAACACCACCGCTGAACACCGAAAAGCGTTCAAACTTTTCACAGCAATCACCATACACAACATCCCAGAAGGGTTGTCGGTCGGATTTGCTATTGGAACGGCTGTATCGGTCAATTCGCCCATTCTTTCCGCCGTTATGTTTGCGCTCGGAATTGCTCTGCAAAACTTCCCCGAAGGTCTTGCAACCGCTTTGCCAATCCAAAATTGCTTGCATAACAGAAAAAAATCTTTTATACTCGCAACCATAAGCGGAATTGTTGAGCCAACCTCCGCTTTGGCAGGGTTCTTTCTTGCAACATCAATATCTTCTCTGTTGCCGTGGCTTTTGTCTTTTTCTGCTGGCGCAATGATTTATGTTATCGTTGAAGAGATGATGCCCGAACTGCACTCCAGTGGAAAATCTTGGGGAACTTGGGCATTTGTGGCTGGCTTTGTGATTATGATGCTTTTGGATATATGCCTGTGACACCGTTTTAAAGTTTCAAACGGGCTGACATAACCGTGTAAAAAAATAAATGAAAAGTAAACAAAAAGATTAAAAATAAAAAACTAATAAAAAATCGCAAAAAATTAGCAAAAAAAATACCAAAAAATACCAAAAAAATTAAAATTTGGTGAAAAATAATTAAAAAAATGATTAAAATAGTTAAAAAATAATAAAAAATTAATTTAATTTCCAAAAAAATTAATAAAAAATTAATTTTAATTTGATTTTTTTTGAATATTTTTTATTATTTTATCAAATTAAATTAATATTTTTTGAAAAATAAAAATAATTAATAAAAAATCTTGAAAAATATAAAAAAATAATAAAAAAATATAACTTTTTTGCAATCTTGCATAAAGCAATTTTCGTTAAGAAGGATGTTCACAAAATGATAAAACAAAGATTGTCTTTTAGAAAATTAAAACAAAAAAAAAGGAGTAATCAACTCCTTTTTATTTTTTATCTCTTGCCTGTCGAGCCAAATCCACCAGCCCCACGCACCGAAGAATTCAACTCTTCAACTTCTTCAAAAGCACCTTGAATGTATGGCGCAAAGACGATTTGTGCAATTCTGTCGCCATTGCTCACCGTCCGTTCTTCGTTTGAATGGTTGTGAAGTGCAACCATAACTTCGCCACGATAATCTGAATCAATGACCCCAACCTTATTTGCTGGCGCAAGCCCCTGTTTGCAACTCAATCCGCTTCTGGCATAGATAAGACCAACAAGTCCGTCAGGGATTTCAAGCGATAAGCCCGTTGAAATAAATTTTGTTTCTCCTGGCTTAATCGTCACCACTCCATCAAGAACGGCATACAAATCCGCCCCCGCCGAAAACTCTGTTCCGTATGTTGGAATTTTTGCATTTTCATTCAACTTTTTGATTTTTACCACTGTTTTTTTCATTCTCTCTTCCTTTTTTTGTGTTTTTGAAACAAAAATATTTTCATTATATATTCATTTTATTTTTTATTTTAAATTTTTTATCTAACTCTATCTTCTTCCATTTTCAATCAATTCCACATAAACCAAATCAAGTTTCATTCACATCAGTTATGAACAAATCAACAGCCTTCAAGCTCCACAATTCTGTTCTCTGCCAAAGATTTTTGCACATCAATCACTCGTTGATTTGATGAACCTTTCCATTTAAGACGCGGGTCTGACCACTCGTCAACATAAGGACCATCCACCAAAACATCAACATATTTCAATCCGTCTTTTTTTTCTATATTGTCAAATAGAAAGCCTGTCCAAACCCAAACGCTCTTGTTTGGATATTTCTTCTTAAATGCCTTGGCAAGCGCCAGAGAGCCGTCTATATTATTTGGGTGCATTGGTTCTCCGCCTAAAATTGACAATCCTTCAATATAATCTTTTTCTCCGAGTTCCAAAACGCGTTGTATGGTTTTTTCCGTAAACTCCTTGCCTCCATCGAAATCGTGCGTTTCTGGGTTGAAGCAGTTTTTGCAATTAAAGCAACATCCTTGCATGAAGATTGACACTCTCACACCCGGCCCATTTGATATATCCATTTTTCGTATTTTGTTATATCTCATATTTTGTCCTTCGCTTTGTCAAATTTATTTTTTTGTTTTTATTTTTTGTTGTAGTTATCATTTTTTAAACTTTTTTATAGTTTTTTTGCATTTTTTCATGTTTTTTATCTCTTCACACAAAAATTTTTGAATTTTTTTAAGTCGTTTTGTGCAAAACATAGATGAAAAACTCAGCAAGCGTCACTCGTCGTCATCTTTGTTGTCTAGGTGAAGCACGCGCTCCTTGATTTCCTGAGTTCTTCCCTTGTTCCAGAAATTTGTGCCGATATATCCGCAAGTTCTTCTTGCAACATTCATTTTGTCGTGGTCACGATTGCCACAATTTGGGCAATACCATTCCAAGTTGTCGTCAATCTTTATTTCGCCAGAATATCCGCACGCCTGACAATAATCGCTCTTTGTGTTAAGTTCGGCATACATGATGTTGTCATAAATGAATTTGATAACTTCCATAACCGCATCCAAATTGTTTGTCAGATTTGGTGTTTCAATGTAAGAAATCGCTCCGCCTGGGCTTAAACGCTGGAATTCGCTTTCAAGTTTTAATTTGCTGAAAGCGTCAATTTCTTCAAAGACCGGAACATGATATGAATTTGTGATATAATCTCTGTCTGTGATGCCTTCAATTTTCCCAAATCTTTTACGCAAATTTTTCGCAAATTTGTAGGTCGTTGACTCAATAGGTGTGCCATAAACGCTGTAATCAATTTCTTCCGCTTCTTTCCATTCTTTGCACTTATCATTCAAATGTTGCATAACTTTCAGCGCAAACTCTTTTCCTGCGCCGTTGTCGGTGTGGCTGTGCCCTGTCATGAACTTCACACATTCATAAAGCCCAGCATATCCCAACGAAATGGTGGAATAACCATGGTGCAACAACTCGTGAATGCTCTCACCTTTTTTCAATCGTGCAAGCGCACCATGTTGCCACAAAATCGGCGCAACATCGGATGTCACTTTGCTTAAACGCTTATGTCTGATTTGCAAGGCGCGGTGACACAAATCCAATCTTTCATCAAAAATCTTCCAAAAATCATCCATATCTTTGTCGGATGAGAGCGCCACATCCACCAAGTTGATTGTGACAACCCCTTGATTAAATCTGCCATAATATTTTGGCTTGCCGTTTTCATCCACATACGGCGTCAAGAAAGAGCGACAACCCATGCATGGATAACACTGCCCATTTCCGTTTTTGTCTACTTTGAGTTGTTTCATAACTTTTTCGGAAATATAATCAGGGACCATACGCTTTGCACTGCATTCAGCAGCAAGTTTGGTGAGATAATAATATTTCCCGTCTTCGCGAATGTTATCTTCTTCCAAGACATACAAAAGTTTTGGGAATGCTGGGGTGATATAGACACCCTTCTCATTTTTCATTCCTTCAATTCTTTGTTTGAGAACTTCCTCAATTATCATTGCAAGTTCTTCTTTATATTCTTCTGTTTCACCCAAATACATGCACACACTCAAAAAAGGTGCTTGTCCATTTGTGGTGGTCATGGAATTTATTTGATATTGAAAAGTCTGCACACCGTCAGTGATTTCTTTCTTCAAGTCTTCCTTTGCAAACTTTTCACATTGTTGAGCCGACAATTTTCGGTCTTGATATTTTTTCAAATGGCGTTTGTAACTGTCCCTAACAAACGGAGCAAGATGTGTGAGTGTGATTGTTGCCCCGCCATATTGGCTGGAAGAAACCGCAGTGATAAGTTGAGTGGCAATGGTCATTGCTGTCAAAAATCTGTGTGGTTTTTCGATCATAACGCCGTTGATGTTCGTGCCGTTTTGAAGCATATCTTCCAAGTTAATCAAATCGCAGTTATGTAAAGCGCTCTGAGCAAAATAGTCCGCATCATGAAAGTGAATTATGCCTTCATCGTGCGCCTGAACAATGTCAGCAGGCAACAAAAAGCGCCTTGTTATATCAGTGCTTGTGATGCCAGCAATATAATCGCGCTGAGTGGTGACAACTTTGGCATTTTTATTGGAATTTTCGGTGTTCCAATATTCATTTTCACCATCAATCAACTCTTTGATTGCAAGGTCTGTGGTGTTGCTCTTGCGCACCAACTCGCGAGTGTATCTGTATATTATGTATTTTTTCGCAAGGTCATAATGCCCATACGACATCAGTCTTTGTTCAATGATGTCTTGAATGTCTTCAACCAAAAGTCGTTTCTTCTTTAAGCCGACTATGTATGAAAGAATTTCTTTGATTTCCGCACTGGTTGCTCTTTCATTCTCTTGAACTTCTTTGTTGGCTTTTTCTATGGCAACCCTGATTTTGTTCGGGTCGAAGTCCACAAACGAGCCATTTCTTTTGATTACTTGCATTTTAATCCTCCTATAAGTTCAACCTCAACATATTGTGGAATCGCCTTCACAGCCACACAATATGCCGATATTTTTTAACTTACAAGATAAATTCTACAATATATATAGTGGTCTTGTCAAACAAAAATCACAAGATGTTGTGTTTTTAAATTTTTTTTTGAATTTTTTGCTTTCATAACTTTTTTAAAAATTTCAAAGCCAAAAAATCGCCGGCAATCAAAGAAAAGCCGTTATAAATTTATAACAAAATGCAACAAAAATTTTTGACACTATTTCTTTTAAACTATTCGCAAAACTTTTTGAACGCCTTTTTATGCGGTGTTTAAACAAGCACTTTGGATGTCCTTGTTTGCAAAATATCGCCCAAATCCAGCAACCTATCTCTAAAATTTTGTGTTATGCATGTGATACAATATATTATGCAATGCAACAGTGTGGCATTATATGAAATAAAGATGTGATATTGTAATATTACGAAATGGCTGATTAAAAAAGGTGGAACTTCCACCTTTTATCGCCCCTATTGATTTAGAAAAGAACCCAAATCAACAACTATCTTCTCTTTATCTTCCCTTATCGAAGAAAGCAAGGTCTTTAAACTTTCATTTTCAACAATGTTTATGGTGTTTTCCAAGTTCTTTATGGCGTTGCGCTCCATGTTTATTGCATGACGCAAGAAAATATCTCTGTTGCGCGTTAAAATCAAGTTCTGCGTCGTCCAATTTCGGCTGTTGGAAGTCATAAAACTTGGGTCACCGCCAAAAGCAACCACGATGTTTCCAAGTGCGTTGAGAATTTCGCCATCATTCTGCGCAAGTTTGGCAAGATAATCGCCAAAAACCTTGTCTTGCGGACTGTTTATCCACGATTGATATAAATAGGAAAGATGTGCCGTGAGCACTCCATCTTGACCATAAAGCAAATTTTTTAAAGCGTTTGCCGTTGCTTGTGAAGGCACAACATTGCTCACGATTGGATATCTGTCTGCTTGCGCCATGACAACACTGTCGTCGCCTTGTTTGAAAATCATTCTGCCTGAACGCGTCAAAAAGCGCGGTTCATTTTCAAAGACTTTTTCCATAATAAAATTTTCTGCAAAAACGCGTGGCGAATATGCAAAACCTTCGCCTTCCACAAATTTTTGTTTCATTTTTCCTCCATCTCTTTTTTTATATGAAAAGCAAAAGCAATTTGTCACCAAATTAAAATTCAAAATAAATCTCAAATCAAACCAATCAAGACTCAGAACAATCTTTAAAAACTGAGAGAATAAAAAGTTGGCAATTAGGAAAGATTATAAATTGGAGGTGAATATGAAATTTAATCCTTTTTTGGAAAAGCCGAAAAAATTGGAAGCGTGTATCATGAGTTGGAAAGATCTTGCGCCAAAACCATACGACAAAAACGAAGTGAACCCCTATACGCGCACGCGTTGCATTTTGATGAATGGAACGGAATATGAAGCAGTTTGGTTTGGACATGCCTTTCACAGACACTCTTCTGACAACGATTTAAGGCGCTCGATTGCTATGATTCGACGCCAAGAGCAACAACAGCAAAAACTTATTGCGGGGCTTAAACCCGTCGACGAGAATTTGCTTGAAACGACGATTGGATATGAACAACTCGCTGTCGATTTGACGGCGTTTTTGGCTCAACACACAAAAGACCAACATGTCAAAGACGCGCTTGATTTTGCGCTGTTGGAAGACTTCGACCATTTGTATCGCTATTCAAACCTGCTTGAAAGCGACATGGGTGCAAAAGCGGAAGAATATGTGGGCGGATACACCGAAATCACGCCAGGGCGTCCAACGATTGCTCATCACCGCCACCCTTATGACGAAGTTAAAGAGCCAATTTCAAACAAAATTGCCGACCCTTTCACAAAATGCGCAGTCAGCATAATCACAGCGGCGGAACAACAGACAATGAATTATTATATGAACTTGGGTTCGTTCTACAAAAATCAAAAGGGGCGAGAATTATACACCGAAATCGGCATGGTGGAAGAGCAACATGTTTCGCAGTATGGCAGTTTGATTGACCCGACAGCAAGTTGGTTTGAGATGTGCCTTATGCACGAATATATCGAGTGCTATCTATATTATTCCATGATGCAAGACGAGAGCGACAAGCATATCAAAAAGATTTGGGAAATGATTTTGGAGCAAGAGATTGCACATCTTCATTCTGCAAAAGACCTTTTGATGAAATATGAGAAAAAGGAGTGGCAAGAAGTCATTCCAAATGGCGAATTTCCAGAGCTTATCAAACTGCAATCCAACATCGAGTATGTCCGAACAGTTTTGAAGAAGACTGTCACCCGCACAGCGAAGCGCGAAGGCTATGTCAACATTGACGACCTTGACGACGCTGACAACTTCTTTAAATATCAAAACAAAGTGATAAAAAATCCGGAAGAAGAAGCCAGCCACAAAGTTATCGTGGAACACATCAACCATTTTGGAGAAGATTATCGTTGTGAAACAAAAACAAACCCTGTCAAAGAACTTCAAAATCGCGAAGAAGACAACATCACTTTGGCAAGAGTGAAGACATAAAAACAAGATAATAAAATTTAAAGATAAGTAAAAAATATTAAGGTCAGTTTACTTTTAAATCAGCAAAAAAATAGTGGCAAAACTACCACTATTTTTTTTGTTTTATTTCCAAATGAAATCATGAAAACTGATCAAGATTGAAAATCATTCATTTTCACCTTCACTCACTTTCAAAGTCAAATAGCCATAGGCTTGTAAATCTTCGCGATGTCCAGCATAAGCGTATTTGGAACTTGTATCACTTTCGTTTGTAGTGAAATTTGTAAGAGATGTGCATCTATAGAACATATCTGTGTCATTGCCTTCTTCCACCGCATCTGTTGACCAGCCTTCGCCAACATAGATTGTTGTAAGTTTTGAGCAATTACGGAACATATAACTCATGTTCGTCACCTTGCTTGTGTTGAAACTTGAAAGGTCAAGTTCGGTTAAAAGTTCACAATTACGGAACATATTATTCATGTCTGTCACATTACTTGTATCAAAATTCGAAATGTTGAGTTCAGTTAAGGCAGTGCAACCTTGGAACATCGCTGCCAATGTAGTTATATTGGCGGTATCAAAACTTGAAAGGTCAAGAGTTGTTAAAGAACTGCAATTATAGAACATA
>CAYNTF010000006.1:0-45184 GCA_964400145.1 uncultured Lachnospiraceae bacterium
AGAACAAGAAGCGGAAAGTTATGTTTGGAACGATGTTCAAATTGATGTCTACCGCATTTCAGAAGCCGACGGCACAACAGTCTATTTTCTCTCAACCGAAGAGATTGTTGCAGATTCAGATATGACATATTCATTCTATAATTTGACCTCTGTTGAAGAGATTGTTTTCAACAACTTTAACACAAGCAATGTCACGGACATGGGGTCATGTTTCCGTCTATGCACTTCTTTGCAAAAACTTGATCTTTCAAATTGGGATGTAAGTAATGTATTCTCTCTCACTAACACATTTCGTGATGACAGTTCTTTAACTGATTTGGAAGTTTCAAATTGGAACACCAGCAGTTTCACAAGCATTACCTATGCATTTTCTGATTGCTCATCTTTGAAAAACATCAATGTATCAAATTGGAACATAAGCAATGTGAATACCATAGCAGGAACATTTTATAATTGTTCATCTTTGGAAGAACTTGACCTTTCGAGTTGGAACACCAGCAATGTGAGAAATATGAGTTGGACGTTTTCAGGTTGCACTTCTTTGAAAACTCTTAATCTTTCTGGGTGGAACACAAGCAATGTGACCACAATGCAAGGAATGTTCCGTAATTGTGAACTTTTGGAAGAACTTGACCTTTCAAGTTGGAACACCAGCGGTGTGACAAATATGGGTTATATGTTCCGTGGTTGTTCAAACCTTGAAGAAATCTATGTTGGTGAAGGCTGGTCAGTAGATGCATTGGGAGATAACAATGACTCAAACATGTTCTATAACTGCACATCTCTTCCAAACTACAATTCAAGTTATGTTGGCAAAACATACGCTTATGCTGGATATGACGAAGATTTGCAGGCTTATGGCTATTTGACTTTGAAAACCGCTGAATAAAAAAATAATTCTTATAATTTGTGATTTAAAATATATCTTAACTTCAATTTTAACTTTGATGTTAAGATATATTTTTTATTATCCTTATTATCGTCTATATATTTTTTCTGTTTTTATTAATTTTTTTATAATTTTTATTATATTTTTTTATTTTTTTTAAAAAAAATATATATTTTTAATGTTTTTTTTGCAAAAAATGTGATTTTTTATTATTTTTTTATATTTTTTATATTTTATTTATCATTTTTTATAAATATTTTTTTGTTCGGTTTTTCGGACAAAAATTGATTTTCGTTTTTATTTTTATAAAAAATATTTTTTTATTTTTTTGTTTTTAAAAAATTATAAGATTTTTAAAATAATTTGTTGTGTGAATTTGTGGATTTTTAATTTTATTTATCCCCATATTTATCCACATTTTCCAACAATTTATTTTCACAATATATTGTGTTTGTTTTGTTCATTTCTTCTCAATATATAGTGATTTGTGATTTGTTTTTTATTTTTATCCACATTTCCACACCCGTTATAAATATTATTATTACCTGAATAAATTTTAATTTAAGAGTGTATGCGCGCACGCGTCTTTAAAAAAATGATTTTGAAAAAAAGACAAATTCATTTGGACTTTATCTTTGAATGTGCTATAATTGAACCGTTAGACGAAAACTTATTTTAAGGAGATTGATTATGTTAGTTTCATGTCATGGTGTGGACCTTTCTGAAGCACTGCTCAGTGTCAGCAAGGCAATTTCAAACAAAGTTACAAATCCAATTTTGGAAGGGATTAAGATTGTTGCCGAAGATGACAAGATAACTCTCAGTGCCACTGACACAGAACTTTCTATTGAAAAGAAAATTAAGGCAAACATCAAAGTGGAAGGAGAAGCAGTTGTCCCGGGCAAGTTTATCACGGAATTTGTTAAAAAGTTGACAAACGAAATGATTGAACTTGAACTCAATGAGAAAAACCAAATGATAATCAAGTATGACGACAGCCAAACTATCATTCAATGTTATAATGTTTTGGAATATCCTTCATTCAAAAGATTGGAAAGTTTGGAATATTTTGGAATTTCAAAAAAAGGTTTAAAGACAATCATAAACAAGACAATCTTTTCTGTTGCAGTTGATGACAGTCGCCCAATTCTTAAAGGTGTGCTTTTTGATATCGACAGAAACACGCTCAACGCCATTGCTCTTGATGGATATCGTTTGGCAAAAGTGAAGAAGAATATATCTTCAAATTTGACAATGAGCATTGTCATTCCTTCAAAGAGTTTGAACGAAATTTCTCGCCTTTTGGACGATAGCGACGAAATCATCAATGTCTATGTGGACAGAAGCACCTTGATGGTGGATTTTGGAGATACCAAACTCACAACCAGATTGTTGGAAGGTGATTTTGTCAACTATAAACAAATCATATCAGCAAATTATGAAACTGTTTGCGTTGTGAACAAAGTTCAATTTGAAGACGCGTTGGAAAGAGCTTCTCTTCTTTCAAAAGTGGGACAAGGAAATTGTGTTAAGTTTGATATCAAAGAAAAGAATTTGTGCATAACATCAAATTCAGAACTTGGAAATGTCAAAGAAAATGTGCCTGTCAACACATCTGGAAAAGAACTTTTGATTGCCTTCAATGCGCGCTACTTCATTGAAAATTTGAGAGTGAATAACGACGAGTTTGTGAAGATATGTTTCAACTCCCCTGCAAATCCTTGCGTTATTGTTCCTGTTGAAGGTGACGAATTTTTGTATCTCATCCTGCCTGTCAGAATGATTGGTTAATAAAGAAAAAAGGAATTTTAAAGTTTGAAAAAGATTTAAAGTTTTGAAAATTTTTATAACGGAAATTTTTATTACAAGATGAAAATCTATATAACTTTATTTTATATAGATTTTTTATAAACCTTTTCTAACCTTTTTAAATTTTTGATTAAGATTTACGGTGTAAAAAAAATCGACAAATATAGTTGTTTATTATTGTAAATTATTTGAAAAATTGGGTTAATCGTCTTGACAAATTACATAAATTTTTGTATAATCAATCGGTAAACATTATCAAATTAAGTTTTAAGGAGAAAAATTATGAAAAGAACTTATCAACCTAAGAAAAGAAAAAGACAAAAAGTTCATGGCTTTCGTCAAAGAATGAGAACTAAAGGTGGAAGAAATGTTTTGCAAAGACGCAGAAACAGAGGAAGAAAGAAAATTTCTGCCTAAGAGTTTTTTATGGATCACAGATTAAAGAAAAACAGTCAATTCAGTTATATTTATAAAAAGGGTGAGAGAGTTCACACGGAAAATTTCACCCTTTTTGTCGTTAAGAGTAAGTTTGAATTCTATAAGATTGGTTTTTCAATCAGCAAGAAACTTGGCAAGGCAAACAAAAGAAACAAACTTAAACGACGCATGAGAGAGATTGTCAGAAGATTGGATGTGCCTTCATATTGCAATTATGTGGTTATGGCAAAAGAAAATGCCACGCAACTTGATTTTGACGATTTGAAAAAAGAATTGACAAAACTGTTTGAAAAATATGAAAAGAAAAAGCGTACTTAAAAGAGTTTTTTTGTTTCCTGTTTATCTTTATAAATGGTGCATATCGCCTCTTCTTCCGCACTCATGCATTTTCACGCCTTCATGTTCAAATTATATGATTCAAGCAGTGGAAGAATTTGGCGTATTCAAAGGTTTTTGGATTGGTTTGAAAAGGCTTTTTAGATGTGTTCCATGGCAAAAGAAAAGAGGGTATGACCCCGTTCCAATCAATATAAAAGGAGATAGTGTATGGATTTTATAGGCACGACCCTTGTGACTTTAAATGAACCCACAGGTTTTTGGCAAAGCATTTTGAGTGCTTTCAAAAATGGTATGGGCACATATATTTTGGCTGTTATAATGATTGCGGTGATTGTCAGAGTGTTGTTCTCGCTTGTGGACATAATCAACAAAAAAGTCACTATGAAAAACAGCGAAATAAATGCCAAAATGAAACCAGAGTTGGATGCCATAAAACAAAAATATGGCAATGACCCAGCAATGTTGCAACAAAAGACAAATGAGATATACAAAAAATATCAATTCAGCATGATGAGCAGTTGCTTGCCGATGATTATTATGTTGGTGTTGCAATTCACTGTCTTTTTGACACTTTGGAATTCATTGCAATCTGTTGCAAGTTATAACATTGTAAATCAATATCAGAACATGAAGAACATATATGCAAATGTCATAAGTTTGAATGAAAACAGTGACATTTTGAGCGCGCTTGAAAGCGGATATGAAGATGGCGACCAACTGACAATTCAGATTTACACCGATGAAACGGACGGCTTGCAATATATGCAACTGAAAGTAAGCAAAGACAATGGCGAAACATTTGAAAATCTTGGCGATGCGGTTTTGTTTGACGAAGAACTTGCGTCTTCAAATGAAGAAGTATACAAACTTCTTGCAACCTATGTGATTGAAGAAAGTGAAGAAGAAAACAACAACGAAGAAGAATTAACTTCACAGGAAGAAGATAATTTGGGTGAAGTTCAAGAAGAAATTGTGTATTCTCCAACTGCTTACAGCGAAGTTCTTAAACTTTTGGCAGAAGATGCAGTGAGAGAATATTATCTCAACACACAAGAAGGGTTTTTGTGGATAAAGAACATATATAAGTCTGAGTCGCCGACAAGTCCATTGTTCACTAAGAGCGAAATTATTGACTATATGTCCGATTATTACAGCGATGAAGAACAGTTGGCAGAAGATGAATATTCTTATGAAGAAGCAATTTTTGATTGCATTATCGGAAACAACTCACAACTTGAAGATATCGAAAATCAAAAGAATGGATATTATATTCTCACCATAATTGCTGTGCTGGTTTGTGTGCTGTCGATGTGGCTTTCAAACAGACTTATGAGAAACAAAAATGCTCCGCCACAAAAACAATCTTGGATTATGTATGTTGTCATGGCACTGATTTATGGAATTTTCACTTTTATGTATACAAGTTTGTTTGCAATCTACTTGATTGTTGGGCAACTGATTATGATGTTGCTGACCCCGCTCACAACACTTATTGTTAGAAAGTGGAACGACCATGACATGAAGAAAAAACAAGATAAAAATGTTATTGAAGTGGACTACCGCAGAAAAGATATTTGAAAATAAAAAAGACAGAAATTGTTCTGTCTTTTTTTTATTTTTTAGCATAAACTATTGAATTAATTTTGAATAAGTGATATAATAAATCAAGTTCAAAAAAAGGATGTAAAAAAATGGAAGAAGTAAAAGGTTTGGAAATAAATTATTTGGGTGTTGATGGCTGGGAAGTTTCTGGCGGAAAAAGTCAAAATGTTTGGGGTCAAGTGCCGACAGAAAATCTTCCTTTTGATGAGTTTAAAAAGGCTGTTCGGAAAGGAAGAAAATCTTGTATTTTGACTTGTTATGATGAAGGTATATACAAAAAAGACAGCACGGGGAAATTAATTGAACCTGATATCAAAAATTTGCCAAAAACAATTTCGGCAACTTTCAAGCCGACATTCACAAAATATTCGGCAGTTGCGGAAAATATGGCGATGAGAATTGCCATGGTGCTTGGAATGCCAACATCGTATAATTATTTGGTTAAGTTTGATGCAAAAAAATATCCAGAAATTATCAACAACTTCAAAATCTCTGGAATTGCGGAGAATTTGAAGCCTGTGGGAGTTGTTTCGATAGACTTTTTGAAAGCAGAAGAACTTGACACTCCTGTGAAAGAAGAAAAGAGAATAAAGATAGACGGCAAATTTGAATGGATTGAAACTGACAGAAACCACACCGGCGAGGTTCTTGTTTCGTTTGAAGAAAACATCAACCGAATGAAAGAAAAAGAGAGTGTCAGCGGTGAAAGTTTATTGGCGAAAAATTGGATCAGAAGTGTGGAGTTTTTAGCGAGCAAATGTGCACAGGGCTCTTTTGACCTTTCAGAAAATGGACGCATGAAGAGAGTGAAAAGCCGTGTGGCGCGCTCATTTCTTTTGAGAGAATTTTTGGGAGATTGTGATTTCACAGATATAAACAGTGGAATTGTTGTGAATTATGAAAAGAAATATTTGAACTATGCTCCAAACTTTGATTATGGCGAAAGTTTCAATTCTTTGATAAGGACAAAGTTGGACTTTCTCCCACCTGCCAAAGAATTGGAAGTGATTATGAAGTTTGATAAAGACTTTATACGCAAAAAACAAGAGCAGAGCAAAATTCCTGTCGAAGAACTTGCAAAAAGATATTCAAGTTTGGTGAGTGACAAAAATCTTGAATACATTGTCAACAATTTTCCAGATGACGCCAAAGAATTTTTGGACGGATTAAACAAAGTCATCAAGTCAAAGAAAATAGACGATATTGTTGATAGTTACACCGAAATGACGATTGACGGTAAACCGCTTTTAACAAAAGAAGACGCAAGTATGTTTAAGACATACATAAACACTCGTGCAGATTGGATTAAAAACATAATTGAAAACAAGTTTGAAAAAACAAATATGGAGAAATAAAATCTGATAAATAAATTTAGAGAAAAAATAAAAAAACTATTAGAAATAAATCTAATAGTTTTTTATTTATATGAAGTGGTTTATTTATCAAAAAAAATTTGTTAAGGAGTTTGAGTGAGTGCGTTCCATGTGTTAGTGCCGACGATGCCATCAACAGTGAGCCCTTGTTCTTCTTGGAATTGTTCAACGGCGGAAAGTGTTTTAGTGCCGAAAATTCCGTCAATCGTCCCCACAGGGATGAGAAAACTTTCAAGAAGTTGTTGCATGAAAGTGACATAAGCCCCCGAATTTCCCTGCCTTAAAGTTGGATAAGTTGGCAGATTTAAAAGCGTTCGCCATGTGTTTTGACCAACAATTCCGTCGACAGTCAACCCGTTGTTTTGTTGGAAAGTTTGCACGGCGCTTTTGGTGTTACTTCCAAAAATTCCGTCAACATCAAGACTTGTTCCGTATTGGTGATTTAAAATAAACTGCAAAAGAAAGACAAAATTGTTGGATGAGCCGTTACTTATTGTTGGATAGACCGACAAATCATCGCGTCCAACATATTCAACGCCCAAAAACTCGCATACCCCTTCGCACGCTTCTTCGCCGACTTCGGTTTGGAAAAGTGGATTAATCATCAACTGCGCTTCACGAAGATTGGTCATAAACCCTGCTTCAATAAGTGCCGACGGACAGTTCACAGAAGACAAAACTCCAACATCCAGAGTTTTAACCCCGCGTCCCGTTTGAGTTGTTCCTTGAATGATGTATTGATAAATGTCATTTGCAAGATTTCGACTTTGCGTCACTTCGGGATTGGTGAGAGAATAATATACTTCCACCCCAGAAGTGTTGCTGAAAGTTTCGCCGTAAGCATTGTAGGCAAAAGTGACAAGCGCGGTGAGATTTTGACGATTAATTCTTGCCACACGCGTGGAAATGCTGACATCACTGTCTTCTGGCTTGACATCATAAACCGAAAAACCTTGCCTTAGACATGCTTCAAGAAAATAATTTTTCGCGGCATTGTTGAACTCATTCTCATATATTTGGCGATTTAGTCCTGGAACAACAGGAGTTCTTTTGCCGGCAGTTGGTGGATTGATGCCATGCTCATCGTTTCCACCTATGTAATAAATTTCGTTTGACATATTTTCTCCTTAAAAATTGAATACATAATTTAATATGGCAAAACGAAAAAAAATGTGAAAAGATTAATAAATGAAAAGGTTAAATTCTTTTTTAAAGACAGTTGCTTTTGCAAATGTTTATTATTGTTTTGATGTCATAGTTATTTTCAAGACAATTCTTTTTCTTTATATTTGGCAAAATGTCGTATATGTAAAGAGATATAAGTAACAATATAATTGAACTTATATCACAAACCATGTTGACATACCCCTTTATAGTGAAATTGTAAACACACCAAAGCATAGAGTTTGTTATAAGTGACACTTTGATAAAGATGAGATTTTTGAAGATTAAACAAAAAGTCAATATAAACATGGCAAATATAAGCACAACAGTCAGTGAGTTTTCCCAGAACAAAACAACCATAAAAACAAAAATTGTGTTTATCAAAGAAAATGCCAGAAAATAATTTTTAATTGGTTTTTGTTTTTCATCTAAAACCATATACCAAATTGCTCGAATTAAGAGTAAGATTTGCATTGATGCTGGCAAATAACTTGACAATAAAATGTATGAAATTGAATAAAAAATTGAACTTATTGCCATGAATATAAGCAAAAGTTTTTTTGATTTCATAAGTTTGCCAACAAGGTCAATGACCATTCCAATTCCAACAGCAATTTGTGAAAGTATATACATGCTTTCATTATATTTGTTTATTCTTTTCTTGTCAAATGAAATGTTATAAAAAAGATTAATATCTGAATTTAGTTAATGTTTTTTCGAAGCAACAAAAAGTAAATTCCATTTATTGATTAACCTCTTTTTATTATATCATATTCGAAACTATATTTAAATACATTTTCGTAAATTTTTGGTCAAACATGCTGACTTTTTTTGTTTTTTGGAAATATTTAAAGAAAGTGGCAGAAGATGGCGAAATTTTTGAAAATAAAATAAACAAAAAACAACCCTTAGTCCATAAAGACCCGGATTGTTTTCACTTGGCGGAGAGTGCGATACCAATTCTAACAATAAAAAATATGTTGGAATGGGGTGGATTAAACTTACTTTATTACTTAAAAATTGATTTATGTTTTTTGTAAAAATCTCTAAAACTTCTGTTTTTTAAAATAGCGTCGTTTATTGAGAAACTTTCTAATATCTCTTGATAATAACTGATTAATTTAAGTGTTTTAAAGTCGCTCATCATATGTTCTTTGTCATAGTTATTCGTATCATTATATGGTTTGATCTTATATTTTTTTATTATATCATCACAACAGCCTGCCATAAACCAACTTTCAATTTCTAATACGACAGCATAACATTTTTCTTTTTGAAGTTGATTATACTGCCTTAATTTTTGTTGTAATTTTTCATCTATATTTTTTCTGTCTGTATCAAAAAGAAAAACATAGTCAATGCCCTGTTGTTTCAAACTTGAAATATAACTATTTAATTTTTTATGTTTCATTGAACTATATTCAACTATTTGATCACAGTTTATTAATTTTGAAACAAACAATTTATCAAATGTTCCTTCCACAAAAAAATATATCATTAGTTTTCTCCGATTATAAAATACCATCAAGAAATAAATCATCTAAACCCAAATCGTTTTTTAAGAATGTTTGTATCATAGGTTTGTCTTGTGGGCTATAAATTTGAGATGCGCCATCCCCTGTTCTTTTAATACAAATTAATTCTTCTAATCCAGAATTTCTAATTATTTCAGAATTATGTGTTGTTATAATAATTTGTTTATCTTTCGACACTTCATTAATCATTTCAACTAATTTTCTTATTACTTGTGGGTGCAGATTTCTTTCTGGTTCTTCTAAAACTATAATGTTTTCATCTTCATTAAAATATAAAGCTATTACTAATGCAAGCATGGAAACTGTTCCATCTGATAAAAATTGTGAATATAATGGTTTTGTAGAAAATTTTTCAACCATTTGATAGGCTACCGATTTATCAATATTCTTTTTTATTTCAATATGACCAATATTTGGAAGGCTTGTGGTAAGTAAATTCAGTAAAGTCTTTTTACTTGTCTTGTCTCTTAACAATCTCTCGAGTACCACTCCTATATTTGCGCCATCTTCTTCTAAATTTTGTTTAGAGGTAATTTGACTTGGCGTTTTCAACAGTTTGGGGTCAAAATCATATATTTTAAATATTTCATTATTGTTGATATATATAGGTGGCAAAAAATATCTAATACTGTTTAAAATGAGTTCTTTCTTATCTTCTTTAATAATCATTTTATAAAAGTTAATAGAACCTTCATTTTCTATATCTTTATCTGATAAAGTTGTATTATTTTCAATAATATATGACTTTACAGACTTACCATTTTTAGTAAATTTTATAGTGAATGAACCAATTTCATTGATATCATTTTTTAATACTCTTTTCTTTGTTTTTCTTTCGCTTAATATAAATGTAACGGTAAATTCGTCTAAAAGAATTTTATATTGATTACGCCCACGCCTTCCCAAATCCAAATTATAACTAAATTTAGATGGTCTTAATGTATATAGTTTATTGAAAGTTCTATACCAATTATCGTTCTCTAACAATAAAGAAAAATAAATGTTAATTGTATCATCTTTTAACGCATTTAAGTTTATTAAATTATCAAAACCGCCTAATAAAGATATAGCATCGTCTATTCCGTACATTAATATATAATTTATAAACTTAAAAGCCGAAATAAGATTTGACTTGCCTGAAGCATTTGCTCCTAAAATAATAGATTTATTTTTAAATCCTATTTCTGCGTTTTTAATTGATTTAAAATTTTTTAATATAAGTTTTTCTAATCTCATTTTTATTTTCCTCATCAATATTCTCCATTATAACATAAATAAATAAATTTTAAAAGCTTATTATATTATTTATCATAAATTTTTTATAATCAAGGTTAAATGCCACGGATTTTTTGTTAATTTGTCAAAAAAAAGAAGAAGTTTTTCTAACTTCTTCTCTTTCGTTTTATTGATTGTTTTGCAAATGCGTATAAACTAAATTTGCCGATAGGGGTGAAAAGTTGCTATTTGTTTTGGCAAAGGTTTTTAATTGTAGGTAAGAAGAAAAAATTTCCAAAAGAAAAGAAACAAAAACCTAACTCATTTCAATTAAATAAAAGAAACGCAAAAAATAAAACAAAAAAACACCAAACCAACCAATTTGGATTTGGTAATTTTATATAAATAAAATTAATGATTATTATAATTAATATAATATTCTAAATATCTCTAAACACGACGAATTTTGTGCTATAAACATCTTCATTAGCATCGTACGAAGAACCTTTCAATTCTTTCATACATTTTGTGACTAATTCAAGAGCCTTATTTGCAGTGACCCAAATCAACTTTGCACCTTCCGCCTTCTCTTTTTCAGTAAGCTTTAAAAATCCATGGTCATCAACAACCTTGCCAACAAAAACATAAGAAATTTGTTTAAAATTTTTTAAACTCTTTCTCTCTTCAGCGTAGCCAAGTTGAGAAATAACTTCAACATCGCATCCAGTTTCTTCCAAAACTTCTCTTTTAAATGTTTCAACTGGATTTTCTTGAGGTTCACTTCCACCTCCAGGCAGTTTATATTCGTTCATTTGTACCTTGTTTAAAATTGCAATTTTTCCGTCCTCACGCAAAACAATTCCTCTGGCACTTATTCTCTTTTTCGGCTTATTAAGTTTGGTAACTCCCAAACCTAAATCTTCATCCGTAATAACCTTAATACATTTCATATAGTACCTCTTTTTTACATTAAAAATCGAATATATAGAGATAGAATAATTATTTAATTTCTAAATACAACTTTCTTTTTCTATCAATATAAAGAAAAATATCTTTAAAATAGATTATTTTTCTAATTTGTTCAAGCCATTGTGGTCTATCTAAATATCCTTTTAGGATTTTTCCATCAATTTCGATTTCCCAAGCATCTCCATCGCAACCATTCTCTGAAGTATTTGTTTCTGGAATATTGATTTTTGCAAGTTCTTTTAATAAAATTTTGTTGTCAAGTTTGTATGTTTTGTCGATAACAGTAAAACCATGATTATCTCCTGTGGAAAATGTAATTGTAGGATTAAACTCATTATCCTTTATATCAATTGAAAAATATTCAATGTCATACCCTAATCTCATCTCTCCAAAATTTTTCCAAATAAATTTAAAATTCCTTCATATCCCCCCAATTTTAACATCTTTCAAGCCCACTTTTATCTTCGTTAATTATGAATTTGTTATTGTGTTGCGTTCTAAGTTTTCCCATATAAGATTTATAACAAGGAGTAAGGTCAATTGTTGACCATTTGCCGTTTAAAAAAACTTCATTCCACGCATGTGGTTTGCCTTTTAAATCAACAACATTTTCATCTTCTCCGTGGATTATCTTGCAATTAATCCCTATTAAATCGCAAAAATCTTTAAAAACAATTGAAAAAGATTGACAAACTCCTTTATTCAAAAGTATAGGAGCATATTTTTCACCACAAAGTATGACACAGTCTTTATAAGGATATTCAATTGAGCCAAAATTTCTACCATTATAATTTTTAAGAATATCATTATCATAACTAACATTTGCAGAAAACCAGTTAAAGAATCTTTTTATCTGTTCTTGTTTGGTTATAAACTTTTCACCACATCTTAACAGTTGCAAAATGCGTTTTAATTCTTCTTTATATTCAATTTCCAGCTTTTTTCTTGCAGTTAAAACCTTTTCATTAGTTTTAATTGCTTTTATTTCAAATTTCATTTATTAATCCCCATTCTTTTTTTTATTATATCATATTCAAAACTAAATTCAAATACATTTTTATAATTTTTTTCAAATACGCTGACTTTAGTAAAGTTTCAATAAAATATGCAGCAACTTTAATATTAAACTTAGGATATAAATTTAAATTAAAAACTATTAAAAGGGTTTAAACTTTACATCATTTTTCATTATTGACATCAAACAAAAAACGCACCAAAAGGCATTTGGTACGTCAAAAGAAACGATGGCGGGAACCGTTGTATCTCAACTGAACACCTAAAATTTTTTATTTTACTATATACAGAGTATATAGTAATTTTTTATTTTTGAATGTTAAATTTTGAATTTTTGCAATTTACGATTAATTTTTAGTTGTGTTTACTATAAAAATTTAACATTCTAAACATTAATTTTCTGAAAGATTTATTATACAAACAATAAAGATTTTATCCTTTTTACAACTTTTTTATCAATTCTCACATTCTAGTGTTTTTTCAACTTTCAAAATTTGTCTTTATAATATAACTTAAATCTTCAATTGCTTTATCTATATTCATCATTCCATTGCCAATAGGATAGTAAACAGGATATATGCTATAATTTTTTCCTGCAATATTTTTTAAAAAACTTTGTTTTCTACATTGTGATACAGATATATTTTCGTTTAATAGTATAGAACTAACTTGATTGCCAAAAGTTATAATTATCTTTGGATTAATTATTTCAATTTCCTTGCATAACAAATCAAGATACTGACTATAAACTGCATTTGGCAATACCCTTGCGTCAACTTGAGTGCATTTTCCAAGATTGGTTATGAAATATTTATGTTTTTCTACATCCTCATAAACTATATCGGCAAATTTTACATCCCATTCCTGTGGTTGTTTTTGTTGAATTTCTTTATATATTGCTTCACTTAGCAATCCAATTTTATAAAAAAGTTTCCATATATTTTTAGTCCCTATCCACGGCGATCTTCTCCCTTTCCAGTTGGGATTAGATGCAATATTTCTTCCTGTTGGATTCATAAACACAAAACAAATATCTGGATTATTTGAACATCCACCATTATATATTGACGTTAATTCTTTAGCTCCGTATTTTTGTTGTAATTTATCATATTCTAAGTTTAAATCACTTATTTTTATCATTTAACCACCCTTTTTAATTCTTTAAGCACTACTTTTTCTAATTCAAAACTTATGTTTTCTTTCCAAAAATCAAACAAAACCCACTTGCAATCCAAACTCTTCTTCAAGTTGCTTTTTGCCTAAATAATATTTATGAATAAACTGCTTGTCACCAATCATTCCACTTGACAGACTTACAATCGCAACTTTGTCACATTTCTTCAATCTTTCTGGTTTAATCATTATTACCACATGAAAAAAAGTACAACTCATTTTTATGTGAAAAGCAATAATTTAAATATATTTTAAGACTTAATTTTTGTATTTATAAATTATTATAATAAAAACGCACCAAAAGGCATTTGGTACGTCAAAAGAAACGATGGCGGAGAAGGAGGGATTTGAACCCTCGCGCCAGTTTCCCGACCTAACACCTTAGCAGGGTGTCCTCTTCGACCTCTTGAGTACTTCTCCGTATTGTTGATTGTTTATGCTTCCATAGGATACCATAAAAAGTCTGTTTTTGTCAAGATTTTTTAAATTAAATATAAAAAATCTTAAAATTTTTGTTAAAAAATAAAAGAAAGTGCCGCAATGTTTTACAAAAATAATGTTAAAAATTAAAATAAAAGGATAAAATGCAAGAAAAATTAAAGGGTTGTTCTGTAAAACTTATTTAATTGCAAAAAATAATGCAGACGTAAGCGTGCTAAAATTTTAAGTATAAAGGTATCTGTGTAAAAGCGGATTGTAGACCATATATTGTGTGTCACACGGAAACTTGTTTGTTCCGTCAATAAAGTCTTCCGGATCATTGTAGAACGGAATATCTGTTTTTTTCATGTTTTCTCCTTTTTTTGTGAAAAAATGTTGATTTTTTGTTTTTAATTGTGTATAATAATAATGAAAATTCGCTGGGGTTAGCATTGACGGGCATTGGGCCCTCTCAGTGCTAATGGCTTAAATCTTTATTGGTTTAAGTCGCGAATTTTTTTATTGCCAAATAATAAAATATCATTTTGAGTATAATTTTTATTTATATAGTTTTCAATATTTTTCTTTCCATATACTGATTTTGCAATATTTGCTTCAATTTCAATATAATCTTTATTCCCCCTACCATTTAATTTTATCGGAACGATAAGTATATTTTTATTTTTGTCATACCAATTTAATATCGCAAGAATCTCATCTTTCTTTTTATTGTTTTGTAGAACCATTGTTGGTGATTGTAATAATCCAGGTATCAACAAGAAAACATCCTTACCTAAATCATGATAATATTCATTTCCTGTGTATTTACCTTCCTTATTTATGGCAAGATATGCATGCTTAGTTGTCATTAAAAGTGGTTTGTTTGGAATTCCTACCTCTTGCATAATCTTTGGTGTTTCATCCAAGATTGTTACATGGTAATCTTTATAAGTTCCATCAAGCACAGAATCTACTTGTTTTGATAGTCTTTCTATTTGACTATTTAGTTTTTCTTCTTCTTTAAGTTTTTCTTGTAAAGTGTGTTTAATCTTATTCTCTTTACTCCCAATCCTCATTTCTTGCAGTCTTTTTTGCTCTGCTGGTGTTCCGCCATACTTATCAGTAAACTTTCACTATCTCGTGGATGTTCATTTTCATTCCAATTCACTACATCAACCTCCCAATAATCTATTTCTTGCATCTATCAAACTGTTTTGAGTGCTTTGACTAAGCAATCTTTGTCTTGGCGAGTCCTGAAAGTTAACATATATTCAGAAACTTTCATTGTTTCTCCTGCAATGTTTACATCTCTGTCGTTTTGTTGTTCTTTCGTTCCCGGTAAATATTTCAACCCAACTCCAATAGAGTGCACTTTTCCATTTGTTACACCGACCTTATCTCCGACTTGAACTCCTTCAAGGCAGTGTGTTGCTACAACCTGAACAGGGATATGATTGAAGTGTCTCGTTATATAGTTATTTAATTATTAAAAAATAACTATTGTTTATTTTTTATAACATTTTTAATTGGAAATAAAAAATAGTTTTTGTTAAGTCTAAAATTTATATGCTTGATCTTTCTATATATCATTTTTATAAACAAGAATTAAATATTAAAGTTATATAAATATAACTAAAAACATTTCAAATACTCACAATTTTATGTAAAGTATATCTGAATTGATTATAAAGAAAGATGTATATCATCCGGAATTAGATATTTGTTTGGTGTATATAAAGGTAATTTAATATCACTATAAAAGATATTTAAAACCTCTCCAAAATTTTGATAAGATATCACATCAAAATCTAAAATACTGTTTACTAATATTTTTTTAACACTTGTTCAACTATATACAATTCCTTTTCTCCTATACGAAAAGACATCATAAATAAATCTCTTTTTGCAAGAGGTATATCAAATGAAAATATTTTTAATTTGTTTTAGGTTAAGGTTATTAACATTGAATTCTTATTTATAATAGGTATTGTTTTATAACTAAATTCCAATATAAAAAATAGATAATTATAAAGTTATAACTATCTATTTTAATTTTGTTTTGATTGTTTTTGATATAATCAAATATATTTATATATTTTATTAAGAAATTTTATTATTAAAACTCTTCATTATAAACTTCAAAGTATGCCTTTGGATGATTGCAAACAGGGCAAACTTCTGGAGCGGATTCGCCAACATGAATATGTCCACAGTTTCTGCAAATCCACATTTTCTTTTCAGACTTTTTGAAGACTTTATTTTCGTCAATAAGTTTGGATAATCTTTTATATCTTTCTTCGTGTCGTTTTTCAATTACGCCAACAGCTTCGAATTTATAAGCGATTTCTGTAAAGCCTTCTGCTCTTGCTTCTTCTGCCATACGCTTATACATATTTGTCCATTCATCGTTTTCACCGGCAGCGGCATCTATAAGGTTTTTTGTGGTGGTTGGGATTGAACCATCGTGCAGGTATTTAAACCAAAGTTTTGCATGCTCCTTTTCGTTGTCTGCGGTTTCAGAAAAAATTTCTGCAATTTGTTCGTAACCGTCTTTTTTAGCCTGAGAAGCGTAGAATGTATATTTATTTCTAGCCTTACTTTCACCTGCAAATGCCTCCCATAAATTTTGTTCTGTTTTTGTGCCTTTTAAACTTTTCATTTTTACCTCCATGTATCTAAAAGTCATTATCATTATATCTTAACGGTCTTAAAAAGTCAAACATTATCAATGAAGATAATTTTAAAGATATTTATTGTAAACTATTTAATTTTAATCCTAATAGCCTTAATTTTGGCTAAAAATGGTGTTAATTGAGTTAGCGCTCTACAATTTTAAGCCAAAAATATTGCCAATTGTTTCACGTGAAACATTATTTTTATGGTATTATGTCGGTTTTCAAGTTAAATTGTTTCACGTGAAACAATTTATTTGTTTTTCATTGGTATATGCAATATAAAAAAGAACATAACATGTTCTTTTCAAATAATTTATTTAAATTATTGGTGTATTGCTTAGAATAACATCTTTAAATCTATTTTGCGCTTTTACTTATTTGAATATTCTTTTGTATAGCGCGCAATAGAAAAATATCTTTTGCAGGATTATTTTTTATCTTTATACAATTCAAGAAGATAATATTCTGCTATTAATCGAATTAATTCGCCAGCAGTAGGTTTGTCATCGATAGTAAATAAGGTCCATACCGAGAAGTCTATTTAATTCCATAAAACTTTTGGTTTCGCAAGTTGTGTTTATTGCATGTCGTATACTTCTTTCAACATTTTCATAACTGTCGAGATGAAAATGATTAGATATCTCTGTATATAATCCATTGCACATTCTTCTCAACAACTCTGGTTGAAGTATAGCGAGTTCAACTCCGTAACAAAGATATGAAAAACCTACTAAATCGCATCTAATTCCAATGCGTAGCAAAGTCAATTTGACAATTTTACGCATGTTCTTTAATTCATTATCATTCATTTTTTATTCTCCTTTATCAAAATTATAATTTAGTTTAAAAATATAGTTTGTTTAATTGCTTGTTATTTTCGACAAGACTTTTGTATAGATAATAATCTAAAATTTGTTTAAATAAGATTTCTTCAAAAGAATTAAGATTATTCATAACGACTCCTTTTAAAATCTTTGTGAAAGGCAATGAAAAAACATAATAGACAAAATCTATGTAATGAAAAAAATATATTGCCTAAATATATTAAAATCTTAAATAATGCGCTTATTGGTAAGATTCTGTATACACAAAGATTAATATATATTTCCTTTTTCAAGGATAGGTATATTATATCATATTTAAAACAAAAAATCAAACAAATTTACAATATTACACAAAAAATATTTTTAATCTTTATTAAATCTTAATTTTCGACAATATAGTTATATTAATATAATTTATTTTGCTTACATATCTTATATTTATAACCAATATATATTGTATTATTAATCCTATTTACTTAATAAGTATAAGTAATAGGTATAGTAGTTTTTCATTTTTTATTAATGGTTCTCTTATGTCTAAATGATACTAAAAATTTAAACAAAGCTTCGAGTCAAGACTGACAAACTTTTTTGTATGACTTAATGACTTTGTTTTGATTATGAATTCATGCTTAAATTATATCATATTTTTAAAATTTTACAAAATGTTTTTATGGTATTGTTTGAAATTTTATTTGTATTATTATAATGCTTTGGTGGCTTAGTGACGGCAAAAGATCGTATTTTTAAAAAATTTTTCAGAATTTTTCGAAAAATGTCGAAAAATGCTTTGACGAAATTATTGTAAAGTGCTATGATAGTTGTCATGATGACTACATTAAAAAGATTTGGGATATATTTGGTTTTTATCGCTATTGTTATAGCGACAGGTTTTGCTGTGTTTGGTTGTGACAGCTCAACAAAAGTTTCGACAGAAGGGGCAATCGCTGTTTCAGAAAACGAAATAACTTTGCTTGCGGGAGAAAACAAGACGGTTTCTTATTCGACAAATCCGACAACTTTATCCGTTGATTATGAAATTGTTGGAGAGTCGATATTTCAATGCGAGATAGGTGATGGCACGGTTGTTATCACTGCTTTTGAGAGTGATGAACAGGTGGAAAGTAAAACGGCCAGCCTTGTTTTGAAAAGCGCTGACGATGAAGCGTGTTCTGCGACTATTTCGGTGATAGTGATTTATTCAAATTCAGACGATGAACTTGATACGGATAATGCGAAAGATGACAATGAAGGTGTCAGCGAAGATAATGATAATATAGTGGAAAATATTGAAGGTGACAGCGAATATGACTATGAGAATGATTATGACGATGAAAATTACGGTGAAGGTGATGAGAAAATAGACGGCTCAGCAGAAGACAATGATTTGGAAAATGGTGGAGATTCAAACGGTGAGCAGGATGGTGAAGATGTTGATGACTCTTCGGATGATGAAACTGAACAAACAAATGCTTATGACATTGTGAATATCATTTCTCAAAATACAAACTTATGTGAAATTATCGATAACGAAATTCATGTTTATAATCAAAATATGATTATTTTGAAGTTCGACCCAGATGGATCCTATTCTTTAAATTCAATAAATTTAATAATAGGAGATGAAAGCTATTCTATACAAATTCTTTCAGGATGTGTGATTTATTTTAATTCATATACAAGTCAACTTGAAGCAGTTTCGTATGAAAATTGTGCTTTGGTTGTCAATATCACTGTGGACGGCGAAGATTATACTGTTATATATAACATTGTTTTTTGACATTGAATAATGGTTATGTTTTTTAATGGATGTAGTTTTTTATAAATTGAATAAGTTCTTTCTTTTTGAAAAATAAAAAAAATTGCAGAAACAAATTTACATACAACAAATAAACCGCTTGTGCAGGCTATGAGAGAGTTTTTGAATAAGGAGGAAAAATAAATGTTACGAATTGTTCCATATTTTTATCAAAATTTTGACTTTTGGTATGAGGATCCGCGTGCTGGACGGAAAAAGCTAACTGACAAAGCAGATGAAAAGGCGATTGATAGTTATCTTGAAGAAATGAGTGCGGTACATCCACAACTTGATTGGGATAAGCTCTGTGATGTAACAGCAAGGGATATTGAAGAGTTTAAGCAGAATAAAGACCGCTACACCTTTGAAACAGATTCAATAGGACGGAGAACTTTAGTTGCTGTGGATGGTAAAAGAATTGAAGAAAACAACTATATAGGTGGGTTGTTAGTTAATTTATCTGATTTTGAATAAAAAAAGAAGGCATCTAAGGTTAGTAAATTTTGAAACTAACAGAATAATAAATGCTTTATCACAATGATAAGGCGTTTTTTATTAAAATAAATTATTTCATTTTACAAATAAAATATTTGCAAATTATAAATAAAATACGTATAATATTATCAACTAATTATTTAAGGAGATTTGAATGTCTATTTCATATAATAAACTCTGGAAATTACTTATTGATAAAGGAATGACTAAAACGGAATTAAGATTAAAAGCGGATATAGGTACATCAACACTTGCCAAACTTAGTAAAAATGAACAAGTAAGTATGGAAGTTCTATTAAAAATTTGTAAAACACTGAATTGCGGTTTGTCTGATATTGTTGAAGTAAAAGAGGTGCAAGATGTGTAAATGTGTTGCTAAACCATTTTTAAAATGGGCTGGTGGGAAAGGTCAACTCATTGATACATTTAATAAAATGTTTCCGCAAGAACTCATTGATGGAAAAATTAAAATATATATTGAACCTTTTGTCGGTGGTGGTGCCGTTTTGTTTCATATATTGCAAAATTACCAAATTGAAAAAGCTTACGTAAACGATATAAATAAAGAACTTATAAATTGTTATCGTTGTATTAAAGCTGATGTTGAAGAAGTTATAAAGCTGTTAAGCGTTTTAGAGAATGAATATTTGATTAGTGGTGAAAGAGCTAAATTTTTCTATAATGTGAGAGAACGTTATAATCAAATCCACTTGAATGGTCATTACGACTATGAAAAATGTGCAGATTTTATTTTTTTAAACCATACCTGCTTTAATGGACTTTATAGAGTTAATAAGGAAGGAAAATTCAATGTCCCACATGGAAAATATAAAAAACCTTTAATTTGTGATAAAGATAATTTAAGACTTTGCTCTCAGTTGTTGCAAAAGGTTGAAATCAGTTTTGGAGATTATAGACAAGTTTTGTCAAATGCAGATAAAGATAGTTTTGTATATTTCGACCCACCTTATAGACCCCTTATAGAGAAAAATTCGTTTGTAAGTTATGATAAGTCTGGATTTGATGATAATGACCAAATTGAATTATCACAGAACTATAAAAATTTAGATAAAGAAAACTGCTTACTCATGCTTTCAAATTCAGACCCTAAAAACACAAATGGAAATGATAACTTTTTTGATGATCTATATAAAGGCTTTAACATTGAAAGAGTTTATGCAAAAAGAATGATAAATTGTCAGGCATGCAAGCGTGGAAATATCACAGAAATAGTTGTTATGAATTACAAAAGGAGAAAAAGATGAAAAGAAATGAATTTTTTGAAGAATTAGATAAACTCTCAATAGAAAATAAAAACAAGATTATAAAAGATTATATTTTTGAAAAAGAAAAAAATGAGGATTTTGATCAGTCAAATAAAGGTAAGCCATGGACTGATGATGAATTACGGGTAATACTTTCATTTGTACCAACGAAAGAAAATTGTTTACTTTTGGCAAGAGCATTTAAACGTGGTTATGGAAGTATTGAACAAATTTTTAGATGGGCAACTACTGATTTAAAAACTATAAAAAACTCAGAGAGAAAAGATGATTCGTTTGTTTTGCAAATCAAAAAAATTTATAAAGAAATGGGATGGAGAGCATAAATGGAAAGAGATTTCAAAGAATGGTTTAATACTTTTACAGATAGTATTGCTACCTATGAATATTATACAGATTTTAATATTGTTTATAAAAATATTGAAAAAATTAAAGTTGAATTGAATATTATGAATTCGCTTGTTGGTTCTAAAAATATTGAAAGCGATTTTGATAGTTTATTTAAAAGATATCCTGAGATTAGAAAGTGTTTGCCACTACTTATTGCGGTTAGAGAAAAAGAAATAAAAGTTTTAGATAATGGTGAAAAATTAAAATATAATTTTACTAATATTAATGATATTAAACTCTTAAAAAAGTTTATGAGAAAAACAGGGCTTTTTGACTTAATCTCAAATCATTTAATAAATAACATTGTAGATTATGCGACTGGTGTTGAAGTAGGACTTGGTTCTAATGGAAGGAAAAATCGTGGTGGGCATTTAATGGAGAATGTTTTGCAAGGTTTTATTGAGAAAGAAGGTTTTGTGTTAGATAAAACATATTTTAAAGAAATGTACTTAAAAGATATTGAGCATAAATGGAATATTGATTTATCTTCTTTATCTAACCTTGGAAAAGTTGCAAAAAGATTTGATTATGTTGTTAAGACAAAAGACTGTATTTATGCTTTTGAAACAAATTTTTATTCTAGTTCTGGCTCAAAATTAAATGAAACTGCTAGAAGTTATAAAATGCTTGCAGAAGAAAGTAAAAATATTAAAGGGTTTGCTTTTGTTTGGGTAACGGATGGTCTTGGTTGGGTTGGAGCAAAAAATAACCTTGAAGAAACATTTGATGTTATGGAAAATATCTATAACATTAAGGAACTTTCAGAAGGTAAGTTAAAGAAAATTTTAAATTAGGAGAATTTATGGCTTTAAGAGAAATTTTACATACATTATTATCAAATGACCGTACATCTGTTCGTAAAGAAATGGTAACTTTATTTTTAGATGAAGTTGCTGGTACTGGGAATGGAAATAATACATCAAAATATAATTATATAGTCGAAACATATTTGCAATATAAAATAATTATTAGACGACCCGGTTTATTGAATAAAGGATTTGATTTTGGCGTAGACATAGAGGGTATTAAATTTAAAAATAAACATAACAATGGTTTTCATATTCCTAGTCATAGTGATATTTTTGATATATTAAATCAAGTAAAGATAAAATACCCTGATGACTATTCAAAAGTTAAAAATGCACTATTAAAGTTATTTAATTTAGAAGATATAGATTTAACTGAATTTGAAAATATGTATTTTGCAGATTATTTAACCAACCAACATCCTGTCTATATTGTATTATTGGCGATTAAATGGCTGTTTATAGAACAAGATATAACATATTGGAATTGGTCAGGTAGAAATATGTTAAAAGAATCTCTTGAAAAAGATGGGTTAATGTAATGGTGGAAAAATTTGAATTAGAAACAAATACTATTTGGAGTTTTCCTAGTCGTGGGAAATGGGCAACACATGATGCCAAATATCGTGGAAATTTTTCACCCTATGTTGCAAAGAACATCATTTTGCGTTATTCAAGACCAAATGACTTAGTTTTAGATCAATTTGTTGGTGGCGGAACAACTCTAATTGAGTGTAAATTAAACAATCGCAATGCTATTGGTATTGATATAAATTCAAAAGCGGTTGAGATAACCAAAAATAAATTAAATTTTGAAACTGAATTACAAAACAAAATAGAAGTAAAACTTGGCGATGCCTGTAATTTGCAAGATGTAGAAGATGATAGCATTGATTTAATTTGTACGCACCCACCTTATGCTGATATTATTAAATATAGCGAAAATATTAAAGGTGATTTATCTCATTTAAAATATAAAGACTTTCTTGTTGCAATTGAAAAAGTTGCAGGTGAGTGTTTTAGAGTTTTGAAGAAAGATAAATTTTGTGCAATAGTTATGGGTGATACTCGCAAAAATGGAATGGTTCAACCATTAGGTTTTGAAGTTATGCAAAGATTTATAAATGCTGGTTTTAAGTTAAAAGAAATCATCATCAAAGAACAACACAACTGCAAGGCGACAGGATTTTGGAAGACAAATAGCCAAAAATACAACTTTTTGCTTTTAGCACATGAGTATATATTTATATTTATAAAATAATTTTGAGGTTTTTATGGAGCAAGTTAAATTAAAACCACTAATAAAGTATCCTGGTGGTAAAACATCTGAATTAAAAATTATCGTAAAAAATTTACCCGAACAATTTAATAATTATATTGAACCATTTGTTGGCGGTGGTGCCGTTTATTTTTACTTAAATAATGGTGTAAATTATATTAATGATAAATCAGAAGAACTAATGTTATTGTATAAGTATGTTAAAGAAAAAAATATTACTTTTTATAAGGAACTAGATATTATTATATCAAATTGGAATAAGTTAAGTAATATTGCCTTAGATAAAAGAATATTGAATCTTTATATAAGTTTTAGGAATGATGAAGAAATAAATATGTATTCTGAATTAGAAAAAATTATCAATATAGATAAAGTTCCAATGTTTACTTTGAGGAGAAATGTTAAATTTGAAGACTTTTTAACCAAATGTTTATATTCTAAATTTTTGTTAATTAAAAAAAATGAGATAAATAAAAAAGAACGGTTAGATAACAAGCAATTGTTAGACAATTTAGAAGCTGGAATTAAAGCGGCTTATTACACATATTTAAGAGATGTTTATAATAAACCTGATGAGTATGATAGATTATCAAAGCCAAGAAAAGTTGCAATATATTTATTCATTAGAGAATATTGTTATTCGTCTATGTTTAGGTTTAATAGAAATGGAGAGTTTAATGTTCCATATGGTGGAGTTTCATATAACAAAAAATCATTAGAATCTAAAGTATCATACTATAAATCAAAAAGTGTGAGGGGATTATTAAAACATACAGAATTATTTACAGAAGACTTTTATGATTTTGTAAATATGATTTCAATAAATGAGAATGATTTTATGTTTTTGGATCCCCCATATGATACAACATTTAGTGAATATGATAAGAATTCTTTTAATAGCAACGACCAAAAGAGGTTGGCAAATTATTTAATAAATGAGTGCAAATGTAAGTTTATGTTAATTATTAAGAAAACACCATTTATTGAAGCTTTATATAAGAATAAAGGATTGCGAATTATAGAAGAAGATAAAACTTATTTTGTTAGTTTTAAAAATAGGAATAAAAAAGATGTAAAACATCTCATTATAATGAATTATTAAGGAGGAGCAATATGAACAAACCTATAACAGAAAAAGAATTGATAATACCTGCATTAAAATTGGTTGCCGAACAATCAAAAGGATTGTCAACAACTGAATTAATTTCCTTATTAAGACAGGAGTTAAAACCAACAGGCAGAGATATTGAAATTTTAAAAGGTAGAAATGATGATGTCTTTTCACAAAAAGTTCGGAATTTGATATCCCATAAGAGTATAGACAAGTATGTTGATAACATTAATGGTAAATTAGTAATTAATAATAATGGGTTAAATTATCTATCAGAAGAAACAAATGACCAGCCTGATATGTATTCTTCAAATATAGAGAATAATGATGATTTTAGAGAAGAAAATTATATAGAAGACTTAAATTTTAAAAATGCAGAACCAGATAATATTTATTTATCTGTCTCAGATTTAAAAAGAAAGTTTGACAGAGCTCAAAATGGCAACATGGAAAATGCACTAATTTTAAGCCCGTATTATCAAAGATATGATGACATATGGAGTAAAAAAGATAAAAGTCTTTTTATTGAAAGTATAATTTTAAATATACCAATACCAAGTATTTATTTGTCTGAAGATAGTAAAGGGAATTTAATTGTTATAGATGGTAGACAAAGACTATCTACTCTATTTGAATTTATGGATGAGAAGAAAGGATTTAAGTTGCAAGGTTTATCACTTTTAAAAGAATTAAATGGTTATAAATTTTCAAAACTAATTGGAGAAAAGGAAAAATATAGATCTAAAATTGAGGATAGAAGCCTTCATATTGCTAAGCTAAGATATGGTACAGATGAAACATTTATAATTGAAACTTTTGAAAGAGTAAATACGAAAGGAGCAAAATTAAATGCTCAAGAAATAAGAAATGCAATTCATCATGGAAAATCCACAGAACTTTTAAATGAAATATCAGATTTCTACAGCGGAGACAATAAAATAATAGATAAAAAAAGGATGAAAGACAAATATATCATTTTAAGATTTTTTGCTATGAGATATTATTATGATTGCTTATGCAGAAATAACCCAGTAGAATTCAAATCTATATCTGATTATTTATCAAAAACCATGGTTATGATAAATTCGTTTAATGATAGTACTATTGAAGTGATGAAGAATAATTTTATTGAAACTTATAATCGAGCTAAAATGATTTTTAAAGATAATGCTTTTAGATTAACTAGCAAACTACCTATAAATATGATTCTTTTTGAAATGACATTAGTAATTGTAGACGCAGCTAAAAACAAATCAGATCAAGAGATACAAGAGATTTATAATAAATATCTACATTGGAACAAGATGGACAATGTAGATAGAGAAACAACATTTGAGAAAAATATAAAATATCATAGAGATTCTAAGGAGAATATAGAGGATCGCTTGAAATTTGTAAAAAGTTTAATAGGAGAATAAAGTGATAAAACAACTAAAGATTAATAATTTTAAATCTATTAGTAAGTTAGATATAAAATTAAAAAAACTTAATATTTTATGTGGTGAAAATGCAAGTGGAAAAACTTCAATTATTCACTCTATTCTTCTATGTTCTCAAAATGATACGAATGGGAAAGATGCTGATGGAGAGATAATTAAAATTGGTAATTATGAAGAATTGAAGAATAGCAACCAAAATGGCGAAATTAAGATTTCTTTATATGGAGATGGTACAAAGAAGACAATCATTTACAAAAGAAATAATAATCCTTCATTAAATCAAGACAATTTATTAATTGTTAATGCTAAAAATGAAGAAGACTTTGAATTTGAAAAATCTATCTTTTATCTATCTTCAATTCGAACAGGGGTTATGGATACTTATCAAAAAGGTAATTATCTGTTTGGCCCTGATGGTGCTGAGACAATTTCGTTTCTTTACAATCATCAAGATGATTTGTTAAGTTCTAAATATATGAACCTTTTTAATAAAAACTTAAAAAAATCTACCATATCCGAAAATAGGAAATTTATTGAACATGTAAGATTTTGGATGGAGTATATTACAAAAGAAAATATATCTATTTCATCTGTTGATAGGACAAATCAATATGTTCTTTTATATGGGAATTCTAGGATAAGACCTATAAATACAGGTTCTGGATATAGCTTTTTACTTCCTGTAGTTATTACATGTTTAGGAGCGGTGTTATTAGAAGAAAATTCCACAATTATAATAGAGAATCCGGAAATCTTTTTACATCCTGAAGCTCAAAAAAAGTTAATGAGATTTTTTAGTTTTTGTAAATATTTTTGTCAAATAATTATTGAAACACACAGTGAGTATATAATAAAAAGCACTGTCGAATATAATAAAAATGATACAAATATTTTTGTTACAAAAAAAGATGAAAGTGGCTATACTTCATTATCTAAATTTAGAGGTAATGAATTCAAAACTAATTCTTATTTGGAAATTATCTATCGATCTTTTGACATCGTTACTCCAGAACTTCATATTTTGTTATATGGATTATTACAACAAAAATTTAACAACATAAACAATTTGTTTGAATCTTCTGTTAAACAATTTGATACTTATTTAGCTGGTTTAAATAATATTCATTACAAACAGTGGGAGCATTTAAATAAGAATGGTTCGAAAACTATATATGAAACTTTACCAACATTTATTAGGAATAAAATAGATCATCCTGAAGCCAAAGATCCGAATACAGGGAAGAATTATTATTTTACAGATAAAGAATTAAAAAAATCAATTGATTTTTTATTAGCTCAATTATAATTAATTTGGCTGTTAAACATGTGCTTGTCTTGATACAAGTCGGTTTCGCTCCGCTCCACCGAAAGACAAGCACACGCACACAAAATGAAATTAATTAAACAAAAACTCAAAATATATTTCCGCAAACAAAAAACGGCATCTAAAATGAGAGGCTGGCAATGGGTGAACCCATATTGCCCCAATCCTCCTCATTTTTTTTGATGCCGTTTTTTGTATTTTCTCCTTTTCTTCGCCTTTTGGCTGGTGGTTGTGGCATAGTTCTCACAACAATTCAAGGGAAATATATATTTTTGTTTAAGATTAAGGTTTTACCTTAGTCTTTTTCTTTACACAAAATATATATTTCTTCTTCCTTGACTTGTTGTATATGGAATTTTAATGTTTTCTAATTTTTATTCAAACTATGCTTCTTTTTGTTTGTGCCAAAAGGCAAATAAAAGGAGTTAAATATGAAAGAAGTAAAAAAGAAAGAAGAAATTTTAGATGAAAACACAGTTATTACCCTAGGAAACATTGAAAAGTTATCTCAATGTTTTGCACTAAGTGCGCTCAAAAGCATTAAAAAAGTATGCATATAGCGCAACACCAAAAGTCGAAAAATTGCAAAGTCTGTTAAAGCAAGATATTTGCTATCACAAAAAATTAGATAACTTTTCAGATGCATACGATTTAGTGCAAGAAGCAAGTTTGTTTCTTTGTAAATTCATAGGACACAAACTTGGTGAACTTTGCAAAGATTCAAAATCTAAATCTGGCAAGATAGACAATCTTAAAAATGCTTGTATTAGAGTATTGCAAGTATACTTGCGAAAAGAACTTAAATTTCACAACAACATCGTAGATGAAAATGAATGTTTTGAAGTTATTGACGATAGACCAATAATAAAAGAAAAACCGGACTATACAAAAGTTAAAGAAGTATTATTTAAAATCATACAAAACAGGCTCGAATACCAAATATTAGAATACTATTACAACGGAGTTGAGCCAAAACTTATTGCCGAATTTTTAGGAATAAGTGTTGATAGAGTTTACAGACAAAGAAGAAGGTTCAAAGATAGATACGCAATGCTTTATATGTAAAAATTTCTAGTATTCCACAATAAAAAGTGGAATATTTTTTGAATATTGCCTTAACTTTCACACATTCTCGTGGCTATAAATAGAAGAATAGTAAAAATTGTGCAACTTTTTACCAAAAACTACAACTTTGTTTGCAAAAAGTATGTGAAAAGTACTAGTTTACTACCAGTTTTGTTCCTTACAATACAACCACATTTGTGCTATTCTCTCATTGAAATTAAATTAGGCAACGCAAAATGGCAAGCCGAGAAGTTAGTTTTATTGGTATGCTCTTAGCCAAAATTTAAGAGTCAGTGGTTGCATTTTATGGGCGTAGAAAAATTTTTCTATGTCTTTTTTAATTCCAAATTTCACATAAAAGGAGTTAAAGAAAATGCAAACATTAAAAGTCGAAAATGTGATAGATTTATCACTTCTTAAAGAAGATTTTTTCTTAGAAATCTTAAATCTAATTACAAAAGCAAAGGAGGAAGAAAATGCACTATCCAAAAAGTAAGGTATATTTTGACGGAAGTCATTACATCGCTATTCCTCATACCACACAACCGTGGAAAAGTAAGAAAGGAAAAGTTAAGAAAGATAAGAACGAAGAGAAAGTTAAGGAAATTTTAGATAGTAAAAAAGATAAAGTTAAGAGTGAAAAAATTAAAGAAACAGTGGAAGAAAGTTTTAGATAAAGAAATTAAAGACATTGAAAAGTCAAAAGAGATAGTGAAGAAAGTTTTAGATAAAGAAAAGCGGAATCAAATAGTTAGATTGACAAGGCTATATAGAAAAGTAAACTTGCAACAATGGACACACTTCTGCACCTTTACCTATGATGAAAAGAAATTAACCGAAGAAGAATTTAGAAAGAAACTATTAAATTGTTTAAGGCATCTATCTAGCCGAAAAGGTTGGAAATATATTGGAGTTTGGGAACGAAGCCCCATAAATCAAAGGCTTCACTTTCACGGAATATTTGTAATTCCAAAAATGATTGGCGAAATAATTGAAACCAAAGACTATTCTACAAAGAATCATAAAATGCAGATAACACATCAAAATACTTTCTTTTTAGATAGATTTGGTAGAAACGATTTTAAAGAGATTGAACATAGTTCACTTGTCTATCAAGCAATATCATACATTCTCAAATATATTAGAAAAACTGGCGAAAAAGTCGTCTATTCCAAACACCTACACACATATTTCATTTCAGATATTTTAGAAAGAGATATCGTTTGTACCATAGGACAAGAAGATAGAAAACTACTTCTCTTTGACGATTTTCTTTGCATAGATGAAGGTGTTGTTATGGGCAAAGTAAGCCCAGAAGTTATCAGTGAAATGCCAAAAAGTAATTAGTCTTTCGGGTGCGAAGTTTAAACGAAAACTCACTATTGTCAAAGGTAAAGTGCATTGTTTCACAACCTTTGACAATAGCATAAAAATTGCAAAGATAAAAATATAAATTCGTTTCCGTTTTTTTCGCCCCTGTCGAAAGACAGAAAAATAGAATTAAAGGAGAAAATAAAAATGAAAACAGCAGTAATATACGCTAGATACAGCAGCAACAACCAAACAGAGCAGTCAATCGAAGGTCAAGTTCATGTTTGCCAAGACTTTGCTAAACGAAATGATATAGTTATTGTAGATTCATATATAGACCGAGCAATTTCTGGAACAACTGACGAACGAGATGCGTTTCAGAGAATGTTAAAAGACAGCAACAACAAAAAGTGGGACTATGTGTTAGTCTATAAATTAGATAGATTTGCTAGAAATAAATATGAGTCAGCAATTCATAGGAAACATCTAAAAGATAATGGAATAAAACTTTTATCCGCTATGGAAAACATACCTGAAACACCAGAAGGCGTATTGCTTGAAAGTTTGCTTGAAGGTATGAACCAATACTTTAGCGAAGAATTAGCACAAAAAGTAAGTCGTGGTCTACACGAATCACGAATGAAAGGGTATTGCATTGGTTCAGTTCCGTTTGGATATGTAAAAGAAAACAAAATGCTAAAAATAAACGAAGATGAAGCAAGTATCGTTAAACGAATATTTAAAGATTATGCAAGTGGCAAAACAATCTTGCAAATTTGTAGAGACTTTGCACAAGAAAACATAACCAACAAAGGCAGAAAGTTTATTCCAGAAACCATAAGGCACTATTTAAAGAATGAGTTTTATACAGAAATATATAGATTGAACGGTAAAGTTTACGATAAAATCTATCCGCCAATTATTTCAAAAGAGTTGTTCAATAATATTAAGGAAAGACTTGACGCAAACCGATATGGATGTAGAAAAGATAACCGCGAAACATTCAGATTAAAAGATAGAATTTATTGTGGGTGTTGTAATATAAAAATGTATCCTGTATCTGCAATTTCTTCAAACGGACAAACTATACGATATTACAAATGTATTACAACTAAGAAAAGAAATTGCTTAGTTGGGAATATAAATAAATCCTTTATTGAGAGTGTGATAGATAAATTCTTAATATCTCAGTTCAACATTCCAGAAAATTTAGAAGAACTTTCTACCAAAATCTATGAACTTCATAAAAAGAGGGTTGGAAATAATAATTCTCTCAATGCACTAAAAAGCGAATTACAAAGAACTAATACCGCTATTTCAAATATTATGATTGCAATAGAAAAAGGCATGTTAACTGAAACAACAAAATCTCGCCTTGAAGAACTTGAAAAACAAAAGAAAGATTTGCAAGAAAAGTTAGTTATAGAGCAATCTAAAGAACGCTTCGAACTAACAAAAGAAGATATTCAAAACTTCTTTAAATACACAATGAAAAAATGCCCCGAAAGAGCAATTGAACTTTTTATAAAGCAAGTTAGAGTATATGACGATAAAATAGAAATCTATCTCAATTACTCCATAAATCAGCCACAAATCACAGAGCAAACATATAAAATGCTTTTCACCGAAACTTTAACCACTCAACGTACTTTCAAAGGCGGAACAATAAGAACTTACACCGAAACTTATGATGTGTATGTAGTGATATAACAAAGAAAAAGAGTATATCTTAAGATAAAACTTAAGTTATACTCTTTTCTTTCTCAAAAAATACCGCTAGTTTCAAAATTGCTTGACTAAACGATGTCTTTTTTATAAAGTTATCTATATATGCAAACTAAAATTTGGTAGAAAGATATCTATATTTAGATTTTTTTAGAGATTGTGTTTTTTAACCTTTCCTATTATATTTAAATTAGATTGAAGATGTTGTATTACGCGAACAGCAAAAAATTGGAAAGTAAACACTCTCTTAAAAATTACAATAAATCGTTCGAAAAAGTTAAAATTTCATTTTTTATATTTTAGAACTATGAATTGCTATTGTAAATTAACTTGACATTTAATTCTTTATTTCATTATAATAATCTTAAATTGTAATATTAATCATTGCAACTAAATTAAAGGAGGTTATTATGTTAAAATATCCAATTGCGTGTGGTAGTGTTTGTGAAATAATTGCTCTACATCATAAATCACCGGCACCACATCCTAGAAAAGAACCAATTTTACCGCTGCCACCAAGAAAGCCTTGCAGAAGACATCCAAAAGGTCCGGGAGGTCCTAGATAATAATAGGGGTTAAACTCAATCCTTAGGGGTAATCCCTAAGGATATTTAATTTAAAAAGAAAAAAGTTTAGTCCTTTTTATGTGATAATTAAGGAGATTATAAATTTGTTTCCATATTTACATTAAATAAATATAACTTTTTAATTCTGTGTCAATGCATAAATAAGTTTTTATAGATTAAATTCTTTTCGCCCTACAAACTTTAATAGTGAAGAAATCGACCTACTTTTGCGCAAACAAAGAAAAATACTCTATTAGAAAGTTTTTGGATTGAATTCCAAAAAGTGTTGACAAATGGAAAGTTTTTGGATTTTCGGTGTTGACTATTATACTTATGATGATTAATTTGCAAGAAAAAGAATATATACCATTTTAAAACCGACTAAGATGAAAAAATTATAAAAAGTGTCGTCATAACTTGTAAATTTCAAAACACAAAAATAGCCAAGAGTTTTTGACTCTTGGCTATTTTAATTGTTTTTTATTTAATTGTTATTTGGTATATAGATTTTATCTGCAACTTTGATTGCTTTATATGTTGTGCCATTTATTGTTTGTTCTATGTATTCTGGTTTGCAATCAGCAGTTGCTCGTAAGATTAGATTTTCATTATCTATTTGTGGCTTTGCTATGTTTATATCAAGTATTTGTTCTTCTTTTGACACTTCAATGATTTGCAAACCTTTGCTTACAAGATATGAACTGAATTGCCATAATTTTTCAAACTTACCATTTGAGTCGATGATAAAACTAAAATCATCTTGTGGATAATATGCTGTTATTCTATAAAATTGGTTATTATTCATATTTTTATTCCTTAAAATATAATTGTTAATATTGGATGCAACATCATGTTGCCCTTTTATATAGCAATTTGTCTTAACTTTCTATTGGCGTAAGGTAGCCATTTTTGGTTGCATAAGTCAAATTATACCATACCAAAGAAAATAAGATGGATTTATTTTATACTTTTACCTAAATAACCGCACTATATTTAAAAAAAGTCACTGGATGTGACTTTTATAGTTCGCGTTCTTCTTTTTCTTTTGGATTTCGAGTCACTTTTGTTTCATTTGGCGTTTCATTTTTCTTCACTCTATTTTGTTGTTTAATTTCTTCTTGGTTTCTAATTTTCTTACTACTTTCCATATAATCTTGAAAAATAAAACCTTTCATTGAAAACAGCGGAAAAATTTCTTCAATATTTTCAATCGAACAAATAGCATCTAAGGCATCCGTCCTGTTTTCATCCATCAAAAACTTAAATAAATCAACGGTATAATCTGAGCATTGAATACGACTGCGATCGCGACGATCTGTTGGTCCAACATCAATTGCTGACATTGCAACCATTTTAAAAAATGAAGCAATTTCACTGGCATCTCTTTTAGAGATAGCATAAGGAGCAAAAGTTTCTGCCAAAATTGGATTGATTTTTGCTATCATTTGTTGAGAATTGTCATACTTAAAAAATTCAAAAAGTGTTCTGTTATATTTTTTATTCTCAAGAAGCGTTAAATTAGATTGACACAAATAAGAGGGTTTAAAATAAGGGGTTTCATCAGGCTTGTAGTCGTAATAGTGATAACCATTATCAGAAGCATACGCAATTTCAAGTGCTTTTTTAAATTCTCTAAAAATCAATTCTTGTTTATGCAAATTATCTTGATTGCTTTCAAGCATTCTATGAAAAACGCGACTTGTCCCTTTTGCATTTAAAACAGGCATCATGCTCTTAAAACTGAGAATAACATTTCCCATTTCTTTTTCTGAAAGATTTTCACACCAATCTTTGCATTCAACAAATTCATCCAAAACTTTACACATAAAATCTTCTACTGCTTTTGGTGAAGTCTGGCAAACTTGTTTCAAACACCACATAAAATATGAATATTGGTTTAGGTATAATTCTTGCTTTTTAAACAAATTTTCCAGCACTTCAAATTTTTGCGTGTCAGACATTGCTTCAAAAACTTGAGATGATAACTCTTCCACTTTATCATAAAACAAAAACTCTTCACCTTCGACCATTCTTATGTTATAAAATTCCGCGTTGTTTGAATGAATCCAAAAGAAAGTGCCCCCAAAACGACCGTCCTTATCTTTTTTACCATAAAACTCATAAAGGGCTGTAGTGTTTCCCAACGATGCTTCGCGTCTGCCCGATACGCTAGAATAAAGGCCTGGCGTAAAAAAGTTTTTAATATCCCGTGCAAGTTGAAGTGATGATATTTTCTTAATCTTATCTTTATCTTCTGCCAGCAATCTCGTATAATGTTGCATCAAACTAATTCTTTCGTAGTGTTCCATCTCTCACTCCTTTTGTGTTACCATAAGTCTTTTCATCAGCATTAATAAAAAGATTATACCAAATAAAACTTTGAAAAGTCAATACTTTTTTTATTTATTAGTTCATTAAACACTTCGGCGATGAGATGTGAGAGATATTACTTTTTCGGCACCTTCATTTTCAGCAAGGATAAGTTCTTTCGAATCATTTTTTGATACATCCCCTGCTGATATCATAAGTGGAGGAAGTGGCAATATATTTGCCAAGATTTTCGGTTATGTAAAAGTATTGTGTGATATTGAAATATTTTAACTGACAATAAAAAAAGACCAGGTTAGAAACCTAGTCTTAAAACTCTAAAATATTAAATTGTTTAAGCAATATTTTATTCCGTTGACTTCATACGAGAATTTTGCTAACCACCACGGCGAAAGGCAAAGATAATAAGGAGTCTTACTAATCTTCATAAAAAATCCCAACTAAACTAGGGTGTTCAGTTGGGTACAAGTTGGCGGAGAGTTAGGGATTCGAACCCCAGGAGGCTTTCACCTCAACGGTTTTCAAGACCGCCGCTTTCGACCGCTCAGCCAACTCTCCATATTTTCATATTTTGCAAAAACTTTAAAGACTGAATGGAATGATGATGTAACCGACATTAATATCTTAAGTCTAAAAGTCCGAATTGTCTTTTGGCTCCCTTTTTGCTTGCAAGTTAGAGGAAATACGCGAGAAGTGAGTCTTTTTCTTTTTGCACTATTAATTATACACATTTTTTTTATTTTTGCAAGTGATTTTTGAAATTTTCTTAAAACATTTTTTATTTTGTTAAGTTTTATACTTCTATTCATAAGGATAGAAGTTTTATTTTTGCTTTCTTGTGCATCCTTATGCCTACTTTAAGTCGATAGTAGGTTGAAAAATTTTATTAAAAGGAGATTGTATGGCAGTTGTTGTGAAAGATAGACGGGGTCAAAATGTTATACTGCTTAATCCTAGTGAGAAAGGTCAAAAGATGTTTTGTGAGTTGCAAAATAATGTTCATTTGACTAACGACGGAATGATTAAGACAGATAGTAAAGGTAAACCCCGCAAATTGAGCGATACTCAAAAAGCTTACAGAAGTGGATATCTGCAAGCACAAAAAGATGCTAGAAAAGCATTTAAATCAAAGCATCCAAATTACAAGCGCAAAACAAAATAAGTAAATTAAGGAAAAACAAAATGAAAGAATGGAAGGAATATTTGGTATGGTGTAAAAAAATAACAAAAAGCCACAATACATGAACAATTTATTGCAGTTTTGTGCAATGCAAAAAATCTGATTAAAAGGAGAAAGTTATTGACGAAAAAGAAAAACAATTTGAATAAACAAGCCTTCAATAAGCAAAAATCGATAATTAATAAAAATAGTTATGTGGGTAGAACATATAGAGTAAATGATAATGATTTACCACATACTGATGAAGATACAGATAAAATTGTGAATTTTATTGCTATTGAAGAAAACGGTCAAAGGCTTGGTGGAGTTCGGACAACAACAAAAAATACAAGGTCATTTATTCCTAAACATCGGTTATATAATCGTTATAGAACATTTTTAGAAATACATTTTCAGGACGGCTCTCCCATTAAAGCGGATGATATACGATTACAAGAAAATCCTTGGAAAAACAATTTAAATAATGAACAAATCGAAAATGTTCAAAATGAGTTATATAATCATAGCAAACAATCTTCTGAGATTAGAAGAAAGCGCGACGAATTAAAATCTAGCAAAAATAAAAAAAAGTAGGTATTGAGCCTACTTTGCCAAATTCCATTGGCCGGTGTATATAAAAAAATTATATACCGCTTACCAAGTGTTAATTCACTTGTCTTGAACATTATAGCGTATTCGAATTAGAAAAGTCAATACTTTTTCACAAAAAAAATCAAAAATAGTGTCGATGTCGTCCAAAATTTGAGTTTTTCTTTATATCTTGATTTGCGGTTAAGATTACTTATTTCCGCTTCTTTTGTTATAGTTTTGAAGGTCTTGCAGAGTCATTTCTTTCTTGTTTAACAATTCCAAAAGTTCGGCAATGCGATCTAGGTCGTCGCGTGTGTAGTAGTCAATATAAATTCTTCCTTTATTGTCATTTCCGATTGCGGAAACTTTTGTTGCAAAGGTTTTTTGCATTTGGTTGATGAGTTCTCTAAGTTCCAGAGATTGCTCTTCTTTAACAACAATTTTCTTTGTTGGATTTGTGAGATTTTTTACCGCTTTTTCAAGGTCGCGCACGCTCAATTTTTTGGATACAACCATTTGTGCCAAACGCATTTGGTCTTTTGGCTCTTCCACCACCACCAAACATCTTGCATGTCCCGAGGATATTTGTCCTTTTTCCACCATGTCGATGACAGAAGGGTAGAGCGTCAACAAACGCAAGGTGTTGGCGATATTTGAACGACTTTTGCCAATTCTTTCAGAAACAACTTCTTGTGTCAAGCCGTATTCATCCATAAGTTGTTTGATTGCGCGCGCTGCTTCGATTGGGTTTAAATCTTCTCTTTGCAAGTTTTCAATGATGCTTATTTCTTTGACTTGTTTGTCGGTATAGTTCTTTATGATTGCAGGAACAGTTTTAAGTCCGCAAAGATTTGCGGCGCGCCATCTTCTTTCGCCGGCAATAATCATATATTCACCGTTTGGTTCTTGATTTAAAACGATTGGTTGAACAATTCCGTGAACCTTGATGGAAGCGGCAAGTTCTTGCAATGCTTCTTCGTCAAAATTTTTACGCGGTTGGTTTGGATTTGGTTTGATTTTTGAGATATCAATTTCCAAAACACCACTGTCTTGTTTTTTGGTTGTGTTTGAACTTTTTGGTGCTTCTTCGTCATAGATTCCAAAAAGCGCATTAAGACCTCTTCCTAATCCTTTGTTACTCATCTTGACCTCCTTGATTTTCGTTTTTAAATTTGATTTTTCTCACTTTTGATATTTTGTTATAAGGAACTTTTGCTCGTTTCAAAATTTCTTCCGCTAAACTTAAATATGCTTCCGCACCTTTTGAAGTGGCGTCATACAGTGCAACAGGAAGTCCGTGACTTGGTGCTTCTGCCAGACGAATGTTGCGTGGAATTGTGGTGATGTAGACCTTTTTGTTAAAGACCTTGATGATTTCATTGCTGACTTGATTGGTGAGATTATATCTTTTGTCTTTCATGGTCATGACCACACCTTCGATATCTAGGTCTGGGTTTAAGTGATATTTGATAAGGCGAATTGTGTTCATAAGTTGCGCAATTCCTTCCATAGGGAAGAACTCGCAGGTGATTGGAATGATCACACTGTCCGCAGCGGTCAACGCGTTTACGGTGATAAGCGCAAGCGAAGGCGGGCAGTCAATCAGAATGAAATCATAACTTCCTTTGATTTCGTCTAAAATTCGTTTGATAACTTTTTCTCGCTGTGGAATGTGAATTAACTCCACTTCGGCGCCAGCCAAATCGATTGTCGATGGAATGATGTATAGATTGTCCACAATCGTCGGCTGGATGACTTCATCATAAGAAGATTCTCCGTCGATTAAATCATATATTGTTTTCAATTCTTTTGTTTTGTTGATGCCAACAGCACTTGTGGCATTGCCTTGCGAATCCACATCCAAAATTAACACCTTTTTGCCCATAAGAGCCATGTAAGTGGCAACATTCACGCAAGTTGTCGTTTTTCCAACTCCACCTTTTTGATTTGCAAAAGCGATAATTTTTCCCATAGATAGTTTTCCTTTTTTTGTTTTCGTGCTTAACCTTTTCTATTTTTCATTATAGATTATACAATAAATTTAAAAAAATAAAAAGAGAATTTAGAAAAAAATAAAGAAAAAACAAAGAAAAAACGATTTTATGCGACATTTTTCCTTGTTTTTATGGAAAGTTATTGAAATTTAGAGATATTGTAAGTTATTTTATCGGTTTGAGTTTTGGTTTATTTGCTGGGCGGGGATATTTTTTTGGTGTTGGAGAGATTTTTCGAAGAACAAGAATTTCGCGTTCAATGGGTTCAACTCCGCTTTCAGTGATATGGTAGAGTTCGGTTTTTTCCACTTTTGCACCCAATGTTTTTATTGCTTTTTGAGCGTCTTTCAGTTCTTCATTGAGTTTTGATGATTTATAAATTATCGCGCTTCCGCCAACTTTGACAAAAGGCAACAGATATTCCACAAGAGTGTTCAAAGGGGCAACTGCGCGTGCTGTGGCAACATCAAACACTTCACGATTGTTTTTTGCAAAATCTTCCGCGCGAGAGTGGGTTGCAGAAATATTTTGAAGATTGAGAAGGCGAATTGTGTCATTGAGAAAGTTGACGCGTTTGTTCAAACTGTCAATCATGCAAACGGAAAGGTCGGGGCGTATGATTTTGAGTGGAATTGCTGGAAATCCTGCACCACTTCCAACATCAATGATATGTGCGTCTTTTGGAAAAAGATTGCACGGCAGAACGCTGTCCAGAAAATGTTTGATAAGCACATCACTTTCTTCGGTCAATGCTGTTAAATTCATCTTTTCATTCGTTTGGATAAGAAAACGAAAAAATATATCAAATTGATTTTCTTGATTTGTATCGACATGAATGCCGTATTTCTCAAAAACTGATTTCAAATTTTTCATATCAAAATCCCTAATTTTTATTTTTAAACGGATTGTTTATATTTTTTGTTTTTCTTGTTTTTTATTTGCTTTGTGTTTGATTTGTCTGTTTAAGTTTATTGATGATAATGTTTTTGTTAGTGGTTATTTATGTTTCTTTATCAGAATGGACAGCACTGAGATGTCGGCTGGTGAAACACCAGAAATTCGAGAGGCTTGTCCCAAATTAAGTGGGCGTATTTGTGCCAATTTTTCTTTGGCTTCTTCTCTAAGCCCTTTGGCAGATTGATAATCAAAATCGGCGGGGATTGGCACGCTTTCGTTTGCAAGCATTCGGTCAACATCTTCCTGTTGCTGTTTGAGATATCCTTCATATTTGATTTTTGTGTTGACAATCTCCAAAAGGTGCTTGTCTTCATCAAGAATGTGAAAGGCGTCGTTCAGTTTGAAAATATCAATATTATTTCTTTTCAAGATATCCCAAAACCGCATATTTTCCTTTGGAAGCGGTTCATTGTTATCATTGAAAAGTTTGGTTAATTTTTCATCAATTTTCACTTTATTTCGCAAAATTTGCTCAATTTTTTCAATTTTTTTGCATTTTTCTTGAAATTTTTGATATCTTTCATCACTCACAAGCCCAACTTTTCGCCCTATTTCTGTCAAGCGCATGTCGGCGTTGTCTTGTCTTAAAAGAAGACGATATTCCGCGCGTGAAGTCATCATGCGATACGGTTCGTTTGTGCCCTTTGTGACAATGTCGTCAATGAGAACTCCGATGTAGGCGTCACTTCGTTTGAGCACAACTTGTTCCTTTCCTTTGTTATATAGATTGGCGTTTATCCCGGCAATAATTCCTTGCGCGCCCGCTTCTTCATATCCGCTTGTGCCGTTTATCTGCCCAGCAAAGAAAAGTCCTTTGATTGTTTTTAATTCTAGTGTGGGGTTGAGTTGCGTTGGGTCGATGCAGTCATATTCAATGGCATAGGCGTCGCGCATGATTTCGGCATTTTCCAAACCAACAACTGAACGAACCATCTCTTTCTGCAAATCGGCAGGCATGGAAGTGGAAAACCCTTGCAAATACATTTCATTTGTGTCAAGCGCTTCGGGCTCCAAAAAGAGTTGGTGACGTTCTTTGTCAGCAAAACGGACAACTTTTGTTTCGATTGATGGGCAATATCGGGGGCCAACACCTTTGATTTCTCCTGAAATTGCTGGCGCTTTATCCAAATTTTGTCGGATGATTTCATGTGTTTTTGGGGTGGTGTAAGTCAGATAACAAACCGCTTTATTTTCCACTTTTCCTTCTGTCATTGTGGAAAAAGACATGATGTCATCATCTCCAAGTTGCAGTTCCATTTTGTCAAAGTTGACACTTCGGGAGTGCAGACGAACGGGCGTTCCTGTTTTGAAGCGCAACAATTTTATTCCTAATTTTTTTAAACTGTCCGAAAGGCGAGAAGAGTTCTTAAATCCGTTTGGACCCATAAATTCCCGAGTTTTTCCGATGATTATATCACTGTTCAAATAAACTCCGGTTGCAAAGACCACGCTTTTCGCGCGATATTTGAGATTAAGGCGAGTTGTTATGATTTTATAACCATTTTCGATTTCCACACTGTCAACTTCGCCTTGACGGATGAATAAATTTTTCTCATTTTCCAGAGTTTTTTTCATTTGAGTGTGATAAGCATTTTTATCGGCCTGTGCGCGAAGACTTTGAACGGCAACGCCTTTTCCGCGATTGAGCATACGAATTTGTATAGCGGTTTTGTCAGCATTGATTCCCATTTCTCCGCCCAAAGCGTCAATTTCAGCAACAAGTTGCCCTTTTGCCGTTCCGCCAATCGAAGGGTTGCACGCCAGAAAGGCGATTGAGTCCAAACTTATTGTCAAAAGCAAAGTTTTGTTTCCCGTGCGTGCCAAAGCAAGACCTGCTTCACAACCAGCATGCCCAGCGCCAATGACGATTGAATCAAAATCTTCTATATTATCTTTCATCTTAACCCTCTAATTCAATTTTAATTGCAAGAACGCCATATTTGTTTTGTTTTTCTTCTTATAAATGCAATTCCATTGCGCACTCCAATTTTTAAATAAAACCTTATTTCCCTAAACAAAATTTGGAAAAAATCAAGTTGATTATATCTTCATTTTCAGTGTTGCCTGTGATTTTTCCGAGCGTTTGCCAAAGTTGTTTGATTTTCATCGACAAAATGTCAAGAGTTGGATTGTCCATTTGCAAAATTTCTTCCAAAATTTTATCGGCGTCTTTCAAGATTTCACACTGTCTTTCATTGGTCAACATCAGGGCGTTGACATCAATTTTTTCACCCAAAACAAAATCGACAATTTGCTGTTTCAGTTTGTCAATATTTTTTCCTGACAGTGCGGAGATTTCAATCTCATCTTTGTGCTTTTTTGCAACCCGCTTTTTGTCGCTTTTGTTTATGACAACAATGTGTGTTTTGCCTTTCAGCATTTTCTCAATTTGCAGGTCTTCATTTGTTTCCACTTCACTGCCGTCCAGCACAAAAAGCACAATGTCGGCAGTCGTCAAACTTTTTTTGCTTTTTTCAATTCCCAAACTTTCAACCAAATCTTTTGTTTCGCGAATGCCTGCCGTATCAATCAAGTTGATTTTTATTCCATTCCACACAAAACTTTCTGTCACGATGTCACGCGTTGTTCCTTGAATGTCGGTGACAATCGCACGGTCTTCGCCCAAAAGAGCGTTCATCACACTGCTTTTTCCAACATTTGTCTTACCAACAAGGGCAACATTTATGCCGTTTTTGAGATATTTTGCGCTTTCAGAATTTTGCAGAATTTTCAAGTTTTGTTTTTTAATTTCTCGCAACTTTTCAAAAACATCAGTCTTTAATTCTGTTTCTTCTGTTTCGTCGGGATAATCCATACCCACTTCAATCTCAGCAAGAAGAATTGTCAACTCATTTTGCTCTTGCAAAATTTCTTCCGCCAAACGACCGTTTGTCACTTGCAGGTTGCTTCGCAGTTCTCCTTCTGTTTCGGCGTTGATTTCCCCAATTATTGCTTCTGCCTTATCCAAAGAAATTTTTCCGTTCAAGAATGCACGCTTTGAAAATTCGCCCGCTTCGGCAAGGCGAGCGCCAGAAGAAAGACATTTTTCCAAAACTTTCTGCGCCAAAAGCACGCCACCATGCACTTGAAATTCCACAACATCTTCACCTGTGTAAGAAAAAGGTGCTTTGAAATATACCATAAGACATTCTTCAAAAACACCGTCAAGGTCAAGTTTTCCAAAATACATAAATCTTGGCAAAACATTTTTTTCTTGCGGACCTTTTTGTGATTGCTCATTTTCGCGCAAGGTTGCTTTTCTATCATCAAACTTTGACGAATGAAAAATGCTGAGCGCGATTTTCAAACAACCTTGTCCGCTCATTCGAACAACAGCAATAGCCCCACGCCCCAACGGAGTGGAAATTGAAGCAATAACATCGTTTTTCATGTCTTAATTATATCAAAAGCGCACCAAAAAATCAATAAGAAACAACCACCAGCCTTGACTTTTTTCAGGATTTATTGCAGAACAAAAAAACAAAAACTAAATCTTGTTCAAGGTGTTGCACAAAATCTTTCCAGAAGGTTGGAAATTTCAGTTCTTGAACCAGTCTTGAACTAGACGCAAATTTTAAAAAAAATAAATCATGATTGCCATGATTTATTTTTTTGTTTATACAATTATTTGTTCAGTCTTCTCGATATTCGCGTGGGAAGACTATGAGATAGCGATGCGGTTCTTCACCTTTGCTCATTGTTGTCACTCTGTCGTCATCTTGAAGAGCAGTGTGGATGATTTTGCGTTCGCTGGCGTCCATTGGTTCAAGTTTATAATATCTTCCACTCTTTGCCACTTTGTTTGCAATGCGGTGCGCAAGTGCAGTCAAACTTTCAGCGCGTTTTTGTCGATAGTTCTCAACATCAAGTGAAATTCTTTTTTTGTAATCGCTCTTGCAAACCAAATTCATTATATACGAAAGTGACAGCATGCATTCGCCGTGATGACCGATAAGGTCGTTCAGTCCTTCGCCAGAAAGGTTATAGCGCACAAAGCGTTCGTCTTCGCTCACTTCAATGTTGCCTTCAATTTTCATGGCATCAAGGACGCCTTTCAAGAATTCTTCGCCCGTCAACTTTTTTTCTTTCGAAATTTTTTCTTCTTTCTTTTCAGGTTTTTCGCTTATCTCTTCGTCAGCATAAATTCTTGATTTTTTCTCTTCCTTTTCAATTTTCTTTTCAGATTTTATCTCTTCTTTTTCATTTTTCTTTGCAATTTTTTCGGTTTCTTTTTCGGCTTTTTTGAGTTCCTTTTCTGCGCTTTCAATTTTTTTGTTGATAAAATTCTCTGCAAAATCTTCGTCGTTATTCTGCTTGTTTTCTTCTTGCAATATAGATTTTTTCAACTCTTCGCGCTTCTCATATTTTTCAAGTGCGTCTTGCGAAATGCTAACCAAAACTTTCGCTTTCTTTAAAAATCCGCCTTCGCTTAAAATTTTGATGTCCACATCTTCGCGGGACGCTTTAAGTTCAAGCAGAGCATTTTGAATGGCTTGTTCAATGTTTTTGCCTGTTCCTTCACATGATTTCATTTTCTTTTTCTCCTTTTTTTTGTTCAAATGAGAGTTCGCTATGGGAGAATACTTTTCGAGTTTCTGTTTTTGTCAATTTCCTTTAAAAAAGTATTTAGAAAGGGGATGCGACCCACATTGTCTTCGATAACACTTTAACATATTTTGCGAAAAATGACAAATAATTTTGCGTTTATAATCAAAAATACAAAAATATTTGCAATTTTTCATGATTTTGTGGTAGACTTAACGAAAGACTAATTGAGGAGGCGTTTATGTTTGTGATATTTTCTGGTGTTTCGGGTGTTGGAAAAAACACTGTCATCAACAGGCTTTTGAGCGAAGGGGGCAATCGATTTTTGATTAAATCAGCCACCACGCGCGCATCTCGTGGGAAGAGTGACAACAACTATGAATTCATGAGCGAAGAAGAGTTTTCACAGCGTGAAGCAAATGGTGAGTTTTTTGAAGTTATCAATGTTCACACTCACCGCTCAGGCACGCAGTTTAAAGAACTTCAAAAAATCATCGACAATCCGCAGAACATTTATTTCAAAGATATTGATGTGATTGGCACGCAAAAACTTGCGAATTTTTTCAAAGACAAAGACATTGAACTTTTAACCATTTTTCTTGACGCGCCAGATGAAGTTCTTCATGAGCGGTTATTAAATCGTGGCGAGAGTGAAGAAAAGGCGCAACTGCGACTTTCTCGTGCAAAAATGGAGCGAGAATATAAAGACAAATATGACCTTGTGATTGAGAATATTGACATCGAAAAAACACTTGCAATAATTCGTGAAAGATTGAACAAATCTCATAGCGGGTCTTAGTCAGTCAATTTTGAAATCGGTGGCATTTTTATAAAAAGAGTATAAATTAAGTTTTATCTTAAATTATACTCTTTTTTGTTTTTTCGTTTTTTACTTTTTTCTGATTTTTGCGCTAGAATGAGCAAAAATTTGTTGTTTTTTTTTGTGAATTTTTGGCAAAATGGGCGAATTTTGGTCAATTTTGTGCTGTTTTTGGCAAAAATAAGCAAGCTTTTTTAAAATTTTTCTGAAAATTTTTAAAAATGCTTGCCTTCCCCCCCCCGCAAGTTATAATGGTATTGGGTTTGCGAAAACTGACATATATATTCCACCAAAGTTTGAAATCTGCGCGTCGAGTTGAAACTTGCGAAATTGAACTTATATATATGGTTGGTTTTGCACAAACTATGAAAAAGCCAAAAGAAAAAATATTAAAGGGAGGTATTTAAAAAATGGCTGAAAATGAAAATGGTATGAGCAAAAAGAAAAAGGTGGCGATCATCACAGCGTCGGTTGTGGGTGTGGTGGCAGTTCTGTTTCTGGCAATTTTTCTTCCAATCTATCTCACTCGTTCAAGCGAAGTGGACAATTCAAATTTGCCAAGTGGTTCGACTTTGAATGAGTTGATTAAGGGCGGTGACAGCAATTATAGAGATGAAGACACCACAGTGAAGAGAATTGTTTTTGATTATTACGACAAAGACGAAAGTGGTGCGTATACTCAAACCGAAGATGGCAACTATACTTACACCGAAAACGGTGTGAATGTTCTGGAAGAACAAGAAGCGGAAAGTTATGTTT
>CAYNTF010000007.1:0-42084 GCA_964400145.1 uncultured Lachnospiraceae bacterium
GCGGAAAGTTATGTTTGGAACGATGTTCAAATTGATGTCTATCGCGTTTCAGACGCCGACGGCACAACAGTCTACTTTCTCTCAACCGAAGAGATTGTGGCAAATGAAGATATGTCATATTCATTCTACTACTTAACAGCTGTTGAAGAGATCATTTTCAACAATTTTAATACAAGTAATGTGACGGATATGAGTTTTATGTTTCGTAGTTGCCTTTCTTTGACCAATATTGATGTTTCAAAATGGGATGTGAGCAATGTGACAAGCATGTGGACAATGTTTAGTCATTGCGAAGCTTTACAAACTCTTGATGTTGCAGATTGGGACACCAGCAGTGTGACCCACATGGGTTCTTTGTTTAATTCCTGCTATTCTTTAATCAACATTGATGTTTCAAATTGGAACACCAGCAGTGTAACTCAAATGTTTAATGTGTTTAATAGTTGCTCTTCTTTGACAACACTTGATCTTTCAAAATGGGATACCAGCAGTGTGACGGATATGAGTTGGATGTTCAATAATTGCACTTCTTTGCAAGAAATTAAATTTTCAGATTGGGATGTGAGCAATGTGACGAATATGAGCGGAATGTTCAATGGTTGCAGGTCATTGTCATTGACAAGTTTTGATGTTTCAAAATGGGACACCAGCAGCGCTGAAAATATGTATATGATGTTTGGTTGGTCAGCTTGGATGAATCAAACTGGTGAATTGGATTTGTCGGGTTGGAACACCAGCAAAGTGACAAACATGGGTTCTATGTTTGCTGGCAACTCAAAACTTACAACAATCTATGTTGGTGAAGGCTGGTCAACAGATGCAGTTGAAACTGATTCATTAATGTTCTATAGTTGCACATCTCTTCCATATTTCACTGAAAACGGAAGTGATACAACTTCCAAATATGCTTATGCTGGATATAGCGAAGAGTTGGAAGCTTATGGCTATTTGACAATAAAAGATTAATAAAAACGCGGGGATTCCCGTGTTTTTTTATTGTAAACTTTTTAGTTAGTTGACTTCATCTGCTTTTACGCGAACGAAAATTACTTTCTTATTTTTAGGCAAATCTAAACTTTTTGATTTTAATATAGAAATGAAAACCAACTTAAAAAACGAAAAGTTTAAGAAAATCATATACTTCAATATGTTTGATAATTTTGAAAAAATTGAAAATGCTGATTTGAAACAATATTCCACCATGCGCACGGGTGGCTGTGCAAAAGTGATTGTTTTTCCTAAAAATATCGGCGAAATTGTGAAAATATTGAAAATTTGTCAAAAAAATAGAGAAAAAACACTGATTTTGGGAAATGGAAGCAACATCCTTTTCGATGATAACGGTTTTGACGGCGTGATTATCTCGCTTAAACACTTTAACAAAATCAAGATTTGCAAAGGGCTTGAACCAAATGTGAGAGAAATTGAAGTTGGGGCGGGAATAAATCTTTTTCAACTCAATCAGAAACTTGCAAAGCGCGGTTTGTCGGGATTGGAATGGAGTTATGGAATTCCAGCGACGCTGGGCGGACTTTTGGTGATGAATGGTGGTGCTTTTGGGCATGAAATTTGCGAGTTTGTGAAAGAAGTTAAAGTTTTGGACGGCGGAAAAATTAGAGAGATAAATGCGGAGCAGGCGGAGTTTTCTTATCGTCACTCAAATTTGCAAAAATATATTGTTTTAGGCGCAAATTTACAACTTTCTTGCGAAAAAACTGAAAATATTTTAGAAAAAATGAACTTCTTTCTTGCCAAAAGAAAAGAAAGCCAACCTTATGAATTTCCGTCGCTTGGAAGTGTTTTTAAACAAATACGCGGTGAAGAAATTGTTTATCCTGCGAAATTGCTTGACAAAATGGGGCTTAAAGGTGTTAGAATAGGGAAAGCAGAGATTTCAAAAAAACACGCTGGATTCATCATAAACACAGGCGGGGCAACAAGCGCGGATGTGTTGGCTTTGATTGAATTTATGGAATGTCAAGTGTCAAAAGTTGGTGTGACGCTGGAAAGAGAAATTGTTGTGCTTAAAAAATAAATTGTTGATATTCACAACATTTTTCATTTAAGAATGAAGTTTACTGAAAGCAGGATTGCATATAAATGTTTGAATAATTTTAGAATTTGTTTAATTTTAGAATTTTCGACAGTAACATCTTTATAGAACTTATTTTCACAAAGGAGAGAAAAATGGATAAATGGCATAAGAGATTTATGGAAATGACCGAACTTGTGGCAACATGGTCAAGTTGTTTAAGGCGTCAAGTGGGCGCGGTGATTGTCAAAGAGAAACGCATCATGACAACGGGCTATAATGGTGCACCAGCGGGTGTGAAAACTTGTGTGGAGCGCGGTGAGTGTTTGCGTGAAAGATTGCATATTCCAAGTGGAACGCATGCCGAAACTTGTTATGCCGCTCATGCAGAGCAAAACGCCATAATTCAGGCGGCGCGCGAAGGAATTTCGCTGAAAGGTTGTGTTTTGTATTGCACTCATCAACCTTGCGTCGTGTGTGCGAAGATGATAATCAATGCAGGCATCAAAGAAGTGATATATAAAGAAGGTTATCCAGACGAATTTTCGCTTAAAATTTTGAACGAAGCGGGCGTCAAACTGACAAAATTCAGTGATTTGTGATGGCGATGAGTTTTTTTGCATTCGGCAACATATTGAAGAAAACAAAAATCAATTTGTGATGAGATACGATAAAAAAATGAATGCAATAAATGTAAAAAGATTTAATTTTTAATTGGTCGAAGATATCAAATTCTCTTGTAAAAAATTAAAAAAACTGCTACAATATGTGTAGAAGTTTTTTTATATAAGTTTCAGGGAGATTAAAAGTTTCAGGAGTTTGTTATGTTATTGTATGGAGATTATCACACACACACAATTTATTCACACCATAACCATGGAAAAGGCACGGTTTTGGAAAATGCTTCTGTGGCGGCGGACAAAGGTTTGAAACAAATTGCTATAACCGACCATGGCTTTAACCATGAATTTTTTGGCATCAAGCGTAAGCAAATTCCTCAACTTCATGAAGATATTTTAAACGCGAAAGAAATCACGGGCGTGGACATACTTTTGGGGGTGGAAGCCAACTTGATTTCTCTCAACGGAGAAGTTGATGTCCGCGAAGAAGACTATGAATTTTTGGATATCTTTCTTATGGGATATCACAAATGCGTGCATACAAATTCATTCAAAGACAAAATGCTTTTGTGTATGGCAAATAATTTTGGAAGCAAATTTCGTCCGAGCAAAGAGAGAATAAGCAGAAACACAACGGCAATTATGAAGGCGCTAGACAAATATCCAATCGATGTCATCACACATTTGAATTATGGCTTTCAAACTGACACCGTTGCTGTGGCAAAAATGGCGAAGCAAAAGGGCGTGTATGTGGAACTGAACGGCAAGCGCATCAATTTCACCGATGAAGAAATTGAAATCATGGTCAGCGAGGGCGTCAAATTTATTGTCAATTCGGATGCGCATAAACCAGAAAATGTCGGGGAAGTTAATCGTGGCATGAACTTGATTTATAAACATAACATTCCGCTTTCGCAAGTGGTTAATGTTGACAAAATTCCAAAATTTCATAAAAAACGCGGTTGATATTTTGAAAGAAAATTCAAAAAAATCCTAAAAAATATCAGAAATATTAATTGTCAAAGTGCTGACTTTTGGTATATTAAGATGAAATAAAAGTGCGAAAAAATGCGTAAAAAATAATAAAAAATAAAAATAAAAAAAACACGAAAAATCACAAAAAAATTAAGAAAAATAGCAAAAATTGTGAAAAATAAAAATAATTTTAAAAATAAAATAAAGATTAAAAATTGTAAAAAATAAGATTAAGGAAAGAGTATGAGTTTTTCAAGAGAAACCAAAGAAGAACTTTTAACACAAGAGATTGAAGACGACACAAATGCGTTGGCGTTTTTGTCGGGGCTTTTTCATTCGGCAGGGCAGATTCAAAAAAATGGCAACAAAATTTGCATAAAGATTGTTTCTGATGTTGAAAATTTGTTTTCATATTTACAGAAGTTGATTAAAAAATTTTACGGAGATGAAATTGTTCCAGAGATTTCTGAGAACTATAACATCAACAAAAACACTTTTTATGAAATCTCCTTTGATTTGGAAAAATTTAAAACTTTGCTCATTGATGCGGGTGTGCTTGATTTGAATGACAGAGAACTAACTTTGAAATTTGACATTGACAAAAATCTTCTTTTGGAAGATGAAAATCGTCGAGCGTTTATCAAAGGTGTATACATCGGTTGCTCCACTTCAAGCATCAAACTTTCAAGCGACACGGCAAAGAGTTGTGGTTCGGGATATCATCTTGAATTCGTTTCCGTCAGCCATCAGTTTTTGACCGACTTCTCACACATCTTGGCGGAGTATTCCATCATTGGAAGGATTTTTGAGCGTAAAAATTCTTTTGTGCTGTATGTTAAGGACGCGCAAACCATCCAAGACCTTTTGGCGCTTATGGGTGCGAACAATGCAGTGCTTGCGCTTTCGAATGAGATTGTCACGAGAGAACTTCGGAACAAAGTCAATCGTCAAGTGAATTGTATAAATGCCAACATAAACAAAACTGTGGAAGCAAGTTTGAAACAAATCAATGCCATAAACACGATTGAAAACACGGTGGGGTTGGAAAGTTTGTCGGAAGATTTGCAAGAAGTTGCGGTTTTAAGATTGGCAAATCCCGAAGAAAGTTTGGATGAACTTTTGAAACTTTCAACAATCAAACTCACGCGCTCAGGGCTTAATCACCGACTGAGAAAATTGATTAAAATTGCAGAAAATTTGGAGGAATAGATGAAAGAATTTGTCCATTTGCATGTGCATACAGAATATTCGCTTCTTGACGGCATCGCCAGAATAAGCAAGTTGGTGAAGATGACCAAGGAGCGCGGATATCCAGCAGTGGCAATCACTGACCACGGAAACATGTATGGCGTGTTGCAGTTCTATGAAGAGTGCATAAAGGCAAACATTAAGCCAATTTTGGGCTGTGAGTTTTATATTTGCAACAATCTTCACAACAAGCAAGGAAAAGCGGACATTGGGCATATCATTTTGCTGGCAAAGAACAATGAAGGTTATGCCAATTTGATGAAACTCAACGAGATTGCCTTCTGCGAGGGCTTTTATTATAAACCGAGAATTGACTATGACACACTTGAAAAGCACTCAAAAGGAGTGATATGTCTTTCGGCGTGCCTTGCGGGGCATATTCCAAGCGCCATTATTCAAAGACGATTTGACGAAGCCGAAGCACTTGCTTTGCGTTTGAAAAATATGTTCGATGAAGGCGATTTCTATCTTGAACTTCAAGACCATGGCATTCCAGAGCAAAAAATTGTCAATCAATATTTGGCGGAGATTTCAAAAAAATATGGTATAAAAATGGTGGCGACAAACGATGTTCACTATCTCAACAAAGAAGACGCAGAACTTCAAGATGTTTTGATGTGCATTCAAATGGGAAAGAATGTTGATGACACTGACCGCATGAAATTTTCGACTGACGAATTCTATCTCAAAACATACGAAGAAATGGCACAGGCAATGCAAGGCTATGAAGAAGCGCTTGACACAACGCTGGAAATTGCCAACAAGTGCGATGTGATAATCAGAACCAAATCTCTTGGCGAAACATACGGAGTTGATGAAAAATATAAACTTGCAAGCACTGAAAATCTCATTCCTGTTTATCGTCCATCGACAGGCGAAGAACCTTACGAATTTTTGCGTAGAATTTCATACGAAGGTTTGCACAAAAAATATAAAGAAATCACAAAAGAACTCACAGACCGACTTGAAATGGAACTTGAAATCATTCACGAACAAGGGTTTGTGGAATACTTTTTGATTGTGTGGGATTATATCAACCATGCTGAAAGTCAAGGCATACCTGTGGGGCCGGGGCGCGGAAGCGGTGCAGGAAGTTTGGTGGCTTACACTTCTGGCATCACAAAGGTTGACCCTATGCGATATAATTTGTTCTTCGAGCGCTTCATCAATCGCGAGCGTGTTTCCATGCCAGACTTTGATGTCGATTTCTGCAAAGATAGGCGTGGCGAAGTGATTGAATATGTCAAGCGCAGATACGGCGAAGACCATGTTGCCGGCATTGGCACTTTTGGTTGTATGCAGGCAAAAAACGCCATACGCGATGTGGCGCGAGTTATGAAAATTCCAATTCCAGAAGTGATGAAAATCACCAAACTTATTCCAAACAAACTTCCAGACGGCATCAAAAAACCACCTGTTTTGAAATATTATTTCGGAACGACAGGCAAGCCAGAAAATGAAAAATATATCATCCCTGAATTAAGGGAAATCTATGATAACGACGAGAACATAAAAAAAGTCATTGACAACGCCATCAAACTTGAAGGTGTGCCAAGAAATGTGTCGCAACACGCTTGCGGTGTTTTGATTGCGCCAGAGTCGGTTTCCAATTATGTTCCTGTGGCGAAAACGGACAGTGAGCGCGTCACTCAATACAGCATGATTGAACTTGAACATTTGGGGCTTCTCAAAATGGACTTTTTGGGGCTTGTGACACTCACAGATATAAAGAAAGCATGTGATTATATCTATGAAAATCATGGTGTGAAGATTGATTTCTATAACATGGAATATAATGATGAGAATGTTTACAATCTCATTTCCAGCGGGCAGACGGACGCTGTTTTCCAACTTGAAGGGGCGGGAATGAAAAAGTTCATGAAGGAACTTAAACCGAACTGTTTGGAAGATATCATCGCGGGAGTGTCGCTCTATCGTCCAGGACCAATGGACTCCATCCCGAAGTTCGTTCAAAACAAACAAGACCCTTCCAAAGTGACTTATGACGACCCATGTCTTGAAAACATTTTGGATGTCACATATGGTTGCATTGTCTATCAAGAGCAGGTTATGAAAATCGTGCAGGTCATGGCGGGATATAGCCTTGGACAAGCGGACAACATTCGTCGTATCATGGGCAAAAAGCAGGTGGACAAAATTGACCAAGAGCGTGAAAAATTCATAAATGGCTGGACTGACCCAGAAGGAAAGAAGAGTATTCCGGGCGCTGTCAAACTTGGGCACGACAGAGCGGTGGCGGAACATATTTTTGACGAGATGAAAGAGTTTGCGAAATACGCTTTCAACAAATCGCACGCGGCAGCGTATGCATATATTGCCTATCAAACGGCATATTTGAAGTGCTATTATGAAAAAGAATTGATAACAGCGGTGATAAACAACCGAATCACAAACGCAGACGAAATCAGAAAATATGTCACACTTGCAAGAAACGAAGGAATTGAAGTTCTTCCGCCTGACATCAACAAGTCAAGAACATACTTTCGCGTGGAAGGAAACGCCATTCGTTTTGGACTTGGCGGTTTGAAACATGTCGGCGTGGGGGTGACTGAATGTATTGACAAAGAAAGAGAAGAAAATGGCGAATATAAGAGTTTTGAAGACTTCATAACAAGAGCAGTTGAAACAGGCGGAGTGAACAAAAGATGCATCGAGTGCTTGATTTTGACAGGAGCATTTGACAGTTTTGGGAAATATCGTTCGCAGTATATGGCGGTGTATGAAAACCTTGTCGACCGTGCACAAAAAGACAAAAAAAGCAGTTCTTTTGGGCAGATTTCTTTCTTTTCAGAGATGAAAATTGCAGATTCTGTGGAATATCCTGACATCAAAGAGTTCAACAAAAAGACCTATCTCAAAAACGAGCGTGAAATTATGGGGATATATATGTCAGGTCATCCGCTTCAAGATTATGCCAAGAAATATAACGACTTTAACTTGACATCGGATATGCTGGTGTCGGATGAGTCGGACGATATCGTTGAAGAGGGTGATGATATTGACGGCATGGAAGAACAATCTTTCAATTTTGAAGATGGGCAACTGATAATTTGTGGTGGAATAATAACCGAAGTGAGTCGAAAGCGTTCAAAAAGTGGCAAGGAGATGTGCTACTTGAAATTGGAAGATTTGAAAGGCACGCTTGAAATTACAATGTTTTCAAATGCATATGCGAAATATCGTAACATTTTGGAAGAAGATAACATGGTGACAGTCAAAGGAAGAATCAGTTTGCGCGACGGAATGGCACCGTCGGTTATTGGAGAAGTTGTTTTGCTGTGGAAAGACGAAGAAGAAAATGTCAACAATGAAAAGAGCAAAGACCGACTGTGCCTTAAACTAGACACAAAAAATCCAGACATATATTCCAAAGTTAAGAAGTCAATTTCTTCATATCCGGGACAGACGCAGGTCATCATGAAATGTTCGTCAAGCGGAAAGGCGTTTGTGTATCAGCAAAAGGTGACAATCAACAACTATCTTATCAATGAATTGTCAGGAATAATTGGAAGAGAAAATATTGTCGTGCAATAAACTTAAAAATCAACAAAAAATTGATAAAAAATTGCAAAAATATTACAAAAAATACATAAAAACAAATAATTTTAGTTTTTTTTAAAAAAATCAGGGGTAGATTATGAAAATTTTGCTTTTGGCAAGTGGTGGTGATGCTTCTGGCACAAACAGATTCATTTGGGAGATATATTCGTCTTTCAAAAATGAAGTTTATTTTGCGCAAAGTGGTTTTGCGGGGCTTGTTGACGGAATGATTTTTCCGCTGTCGAGTTGCATAAACAAAAAATTGCGCAATAAGGCTGGGGCGGTGATTAGGTCTTCGCGATATCCAAAATTCAAAGAAAAAATGTATTTTCAAAAAGGGTTGGAGAATGCCAAAAATTTTGATGTGGTCATAATTTTGGGCGGTAATGGTTCGCAAAAAGGGGCAAAAGAGTTGCATGAAAATGGTGTCAACACAATTTTTGTTCCCGCCACCATCGACAATGATGTTGACGATTGCTCGTATAGTATCGGCTTTTCAACGGCTGTCAAAGAAGGGGTATATGCTGTGGAAAACTCCATGCCGAGCATTGAAACAATGGGGAACGCTTGCTTGTTTGAAGTGATGGGTAGGCACTGTGGCGCTATTGCTGACGCTGTTGGAAAGATTGTCAATGCAGACCATGTTGTTGCAAGTAAAGAAGATTTAGATTTTGAAAAAATCAAACAAATTGTTTTGGACAAATTCATAAAGTTGCAAAGTGCTTGCATAATTGTGCGTGAAAACATCATGGATGTTGAAAAAATTAGCAAAAAAATCAACGAAATGGTTGGAATGGAAATTGTGAAAACTCAAATTGTGGGCAGAACGCAACGCGGTGGCAGTCCGACAAGGGAAGAACTTTTGATGTCAAAAAAATTTGCAAAAGAGAGCATAAATTGCATAAAGAACAAAGTTTTTGGCGTCAGCATTTTGGCAGATGAAAATTATAAAACGGTTGTAAAAAAATTTTAAGAACAAGAAATCAAAAAAAGATTTTTAAATTTGTCATTCAAGAAGAATTTTGCAGTAAGTCAATTTAATCAAAGAAGAAAATGTTTGACTTTCATTTTCAACATTTTCACTTATAAGATTGGACAACTGTTCTTCAATATTTTCAAGGTTGTCGGCGATGTCGGACAAATCGTCATCAGAAAAAAGTGTTTCAAAATTCGTTCTTGTTGAAATGAGAGAAGAGTAGATTGTGTTGCATTCGAGTTTTGCTTTCACTTTGTCGAACACTTCTGTGTCAAGGCTTACTGAAACATCGTAAAGCTTCTTAAAAATTTCAAAATTGGCTTTCAAACATTCGCTCAAAACTTCTTTTTCGTCGGCAGAAAAATCTCCGTCAACACTGTTTGCCGAAATTTGTATTTCCAAAATTTCGCAATCAACTCCTTGCGAAGCGAGATTGTTTTTGACAAGTTCTGCGTCGGTTTTGTTTTCGTATATACTTGCCAGAAGATAGAAACACTCATCTTTTTCATAGATATATCCCGCACCGTTTTGTGCTTGCAACAAAACTTTTTGACTTTCAATTTCTGTTTTCTCTTGGCTGGACATCATGGAAATGGCATAAACCGTTTGCGCTTCAAAGTTGACTGAATATGTTGAAAACAACCCTGTTGAAACAAGCATTGTTGAGATTAGATATCCGCACGAAACACACATACAAAATCCAACAATGACCATGGCAAAAGAGAGAAAAGAGAATTTTTTCATGAGATATATTATTTTTCAGTTTTTTGCTTTATGCGATTTCGCAGGTTTTAATTCTTATTTTTCCGAATTAAAAAATATTAAAAATATCAAGAATTTGATATTTTTTTATTAAAAATTATCATTTTTTTGCAAAATTTTTGTATTTTTTTTACATTTTTTGATATTTTTCTTGATTTTTCACTTTTATTTATTTAATTGTTTCAATAATTAAATCGTTAATTTTTATATTATTTTATTTTTATTTTTCATTCCATTTTTAAATTAATTTTTTATTTTTAAAAAAATAGTAAAATGATTGTTGCAATTTTGCTGATTTATTTTTAAATTTTAATCTTTTTTGATATACTTATCTCATGAGAAATATTTTTCGTTTCATGAGAAGACGCCCAAAAGTTGGGCTCGCTTTTGGTGGCGGTGGTGCGCGTGGTATGTCGCACATTGGCGTCATAAAGGCTTTTGAAGAATTTGGGTTGGAGTTTGATTACATTGCTGGCACAAGTGTCGGGAGTATTTTTGGCGCGGCTTATGCAAGTGGCATGACAAGCAATGAACTTTATGAAATTGCAAAAAAACTTAAAACAAAAGACATTCGCACAAGCAAACTTTTCTTTGTTCCGTCAAAAACCGAAGGCATTGAAAAACTTATGATTGACTCACTTGGTGACATCAATATTGAAGACTTGAAAAAACCATTTTCAGCGGTGGCGGTGGACATTAAAACAACAAAAGAAGTTTGCATAAGTCATGGCAATCTTTCAAAAGCGGTGGCGGGCAGTTGTTGTGTTCCTGGCATTTTTCAACCTGTCGAATTTGGCGACAAACTTCTGTGCGATGGTGGTTTGCAGAACAACATCCCTGCCAATATTCCGCGTTATTTTGGCTGTGACTATGTTATTGCTGTCGATTGCAACAGCACACGAGTTTATGGCACTGAAAGCACAAAAGTTTTGGATGTTCTAAGTTGTGCTCTTCGCACGCTCATGAAAAGTAATTCAGTGAAAGGATATATGGTTGCCGATCTGACAATCGCGACGGACAATAAGCGTTTTAAATCGACCAAACTTGAAGGAATTGACGAAATGGTTGAGCACGGATACAAAAACGCAGTCGATTTGATGCCACAAATTATGCAAATTTTTCAGGGTAAATTTCCCAAGAAAAAATTGAAAGATTTTGACAAAGATGACATGGAATTTATCTAATGAAAAAGTTTTTAAATAAAGTTAAAAATTTGAATATGAATATGGTGATAAAGATTATGCTTGTGGCAATTTTTGCCATCATATTTATTTTGCTTCTCATAAATCAAACGGCAATCGATTTTCTCTCCAACGGCTTTTTGAAGATGACAAAAAGCGAACTTCAAGTTTATTATCTTGATGTCGGGCAGGCAAATGCAACTTTCATAATTTTGCCAGACCGCACATCATTGATGATTGACACGGGAAGCGAAGACAGCGAAAGCGATTTGCTGGAAGAAGTGGCGTGGATTATGGAAAACAACAATCTTGAAAAGTTGGATTATCTCATCTTGTCGCATAGTGATGAAGATCATGTTGGCGGAGCTGTGGCATTGCTTGAAAAATATGAAGTTGCAAATGTGTTTAGACCAAAAATTTTGTCCTATATTGAAGAGGAATATATTAACGAATTTTCTGAACTATATGATAATTTCACCATTTCATACACCAGCACATACAAAGACACAATCGAAGCGATTTATAACGAAGAAAACTGTGTTGTCAGTTTTGTGGAAGACGATTGCATTGAGATTGGCTCTGATTTGACAATCAACATTTATGCATGTGAAAAAGATTATTACAGCGAAACGAATGCTTATTCGCCATACATACTCTTGACATATTCCGACATCACATTTATGTTCACAGGTGATGCAAATTCAACAAGAGAAAAAGAATTTTTGAATATGTTAAGCGACAACAACATGACCATTGATGTTGACTTTTTGCTTGTGGCACATCATGGCTCAAAATATTCCAACACCGAAGAATTCTTGTCGGCGATAAGTCCACGCTATGCAATCGTGAGCGCAGGCGACAGCACGCATCCTTCTCAAACAGTGATAAAGCGCTTGACTGACTGCGATGTTGAAAACATTTATGTCACAAAAGAAGACGGAACAATCGGTGTGGCTGTGAATGCCAATGGTGAATTCTTTATTTTTACTTCAAGCAGTTTGTTCGACTTGCCTTGCATTGTTGTTGTGCTTTTCTGCGTGTGTTTTGTGATAATTTATATAATCGACAATTCAAAAAACAATCCGTCATTCAGGGATGGAAGAAGATACAGAATAAAAATGTTTCAAAAATCAGACAAACAAGTGGCATAGAAAAATCAAAAGATTTGTTAATTATCGAAAATATTGAGAAAAAGGTTGCAATATTTGATGATTTGAATTTAAAAATATCAAACTTTTACAGAACATTTTAAAAAAAATTTTGTAATATGAGAAGTTTGTGATAAAATAAACACATGGAAAGAGATTTCAACAAAATGGTTATAGTTTCTTTGGACTATCACTTTTCTTGTGAAATAGGCAGAGTTTTGTCGCAAAAATTGGATATGCTCTTTTGCGATTTTGAAGATTTGCTGGAATATGACCTTATAGACAAAGACGCAATCGAAAAGTTTTGCACAAAAAAATATCTTGAAGATGCCGAAAATTCTGTGTTCAGACGAATTGCATCGTTCGAGAATGTTGTTGTGGCAATGAATTATGACAATCTCTCTCGCAAGTATAAACTTTTGAGTAAAAACAGTTTGATTATCTTTCTGAAATTGCCAAAAAGCGAAATTGTTGATCCAATAAATTCCATATCTTTTGCAAAAAGGACAAAAAATCTTGATAAAATGGCATTTTTGACAATAGATTTAAGTAAGACTGACGAAAATGCCTGCGATAAGATTATCGATACACTTGGAGGCGTGTTATGAAATTAACCACAAAAGCCATAAATTATCTCAAAGCACTTTCGGCGGAAACAATCACAAATGCCAAGTCTGGTCATCTGGGCATTTGCTTGGGCGCATCTTCAATCTTGTTCGCGCTTTTCAAAGACCACTTGAATTTTGATGTGTCAGACACTGATTATCTGAACCGCGATAGACTTGTGATTTCAGCAGGGCATGCAAGTGCGCTCTACTATTCCATTTTGTCAATGTTTGGCTTCAACATCTCTTTGCAAGACTTAAAAGATTTCAGAAAACTTGGTTCAAAAACTCCTGGGCATCCTGAATATAGGGTGACGGAAGGTGTTGAAGTCACCACAGGTCCACTTGGGCAGGGTGTTGCAAACGCAGTTGGAATGGCGATTGCTGAAAGCGTTATGGAAGAGCGCTTCAACACAGTTGGTTTTGACATCATCAACAATCGCACCTATTGTTTGGTTGGCGACGGTGACCTTATGGAAGGCGTTGCCATGGAAGCGGTCAGCCTTGCAGGAAATTTGAAACTCAACAAACTTATTCTTCTCTATGACAGCAACGATGTGACCATTGACGGTTCGCTCAGTTTGTCCAACAAAGAAAATGTGGCAAAGAAATTTAAGGCAATGGGTTGGAATGTTATCGTTGTTCCGCGTGGGAATTCATATTATTTTTGCACTCATGCGATTGCAAAAGCAAAGAAAAGTTCAAAGCCGACTCTCATCATTTTCAGAACAACCATAGGAATTGGCACGCAAAAAGAAGGCACTTCCGCTGTTCATTCAAGTGTGCTTTCACAGGAAGAACTCGCTGATTTCAAGGCAAATTTGGGTGTTAAAGAAAGTTTTTATATCTCAACTGATGTGAGAGAACTCTGTATGGCAAGCACCAGAAGGGGAAAACTTAGACATGAAGAGTGGAATCAAAATTTGGCTATGTATTCCAGCACACATCCAGAACTTTATAAATCGCTCATGGCATTCTTTGACAGAAAGAAAATAAATTTTGAGCGTATGAAAAAGAATGTTGCCAAATATGACGGGCTCAGCACGCGAAAAATCAACCACTATGCTCTTTGTGAACTTGCTTATCAATGTCCGCAACTTATTGGCGGAACTGCCGACCTTGCACCTTCAACAATGGCATTCGTGGACAACGCGGGCAATTTTTCGGCAGGTTACAAGCGCGGAAAGAACATTCATTTTGGGGTGCGCGAGCATGCTATGTCGGCGATTGTAAACGGAATTGCTCTTTATGAAGACTTTCTAACTTTTGATGCGACCTTTTTGGCGTTTGCAAATTATGCTTTGCCGGCAATACGCCTTCGTTCCATGATGAAACTTCCTGTCATGTCGTTTTTCACGCACGACAGCATATCAGTGGGGCAGGATGGACCTTCGCATCAGCCGATTGAACAAATCTCACAACTTCGCGCCATCATTGGAAACACAGTTTTCCGTCCATGCGACTATAACGAACTTGTGGCAGGATATAATGTCTGTGTGAAAGAATATCTTCCTGTGTCTTTCATACTTTCCAGACAAGACATTCCGCATATCGATGGAACTTCATACGACGGAGCTCTTTTGGGCGGATATGTTTTGCAAAACACTTCCACAAAGCCAGACATCGTGCTTGTGGCAAGCGGGGCGGAAGTTTCGCTTGCAGTTCAAGTGGCAACAGAACTCAGGAAGAAACATACTGTCAATGTTGTTTCAGTGCCATCGATTGAAATTTTCGAAAAACAACCTTTGTCCTACAAAAACAAAGTTTTAAGCAAAGATTCCGCATTTGCTGTGGCCATTGAAGCATCAAACGATTGCAAGTGGCTTGGTGTTGTCGGTGAAAACGGTGCGTTTTTTGGAGTGAATGAATATCAACAAAGTGGAAAGGGCGACGAAGTCTATGACAAAGCAGGCTTTAATGTCAAGAATATAGTAAAATTTGTGGAAAATAGGCTTAAAATGCGTAAAAAATCAAAATAATCGCGATTTTAAGGCAAATTTAACCAAATTTTGACAATATTAAACTTTCAACATAATTTCATTCTTTGTAAAATAAGATATAAAGAGGTTGTTATGTTGAATAAAAAAAGTATTGTCCTGTCCGATGTTAATGAAAAATCAAACAAAAAAGCAGTGCTTTCGCTGGAAGAAGACGGCGAAGGCATCATAGGCAAATTGAGATTATATAACTTTCCGCACGAGCTTGGCGGAGTTTGTTCGCTTGGGCTTTATGTCGACAAAAAAGTGCATAAAGCGGGCTTGACACTCAAAGCCAACATGTTGTATGACTTCTATTTGAACCTTAAACATATTCCATCAAAATTTACCGTTGGTGTGGTCAACTTTCAGAATGCGGTGGCATCACCAATTCTCTATGGTTCAAGCGAAGGCAGTGGAGATGAGATTTATGGAAGCATAATCAGCGAAATTGCTTCAAATTCTTCTTTCAAAAACACTGAACAAGTGTTAAATCGTTTTGGAGTGGACTTTGACGATGAAGAAAAGAAGATTGTGGAGAAAGAAATTGACGAAGCGCTTTGTGCTGAAAATTGTGCTGAATGTGTTTATAAAAAATATTTTTATGAAAACAAAACGAAAACGGCACAGTTGGAGGATGAAACTTTTGCCACGATAAAAAACGAAGAAAAAGAAAATAATGCTGAAGATGAAGAGAAAGTTGACAGAAATGAAAATACAGAAAAAATCTTTTTTGACAGGCTCAAACCGCAAATTGACAAACTTTTTGAAAACAATCCTGCCGAAAACAATCTTGGACATATCATTCCTGATTCCAAGTGGGTTAAGGTGGAATATGAAAACGATGGAGATTTCTATGTTTTCGGACTTTTGTATGACAGCGATAATGAAGTGAGATATGTTTGCTATGGTGTTCCAGCGGTGTTTGACGAAGAACCACCAAAGGAACTTGCGGGATATCCAATTTGGCTTCCGTTGAACGACAAAAAAGGGTTTGGATATTGGCTGACTTATCAAGACGCTGTGACCGGCGAGCCTGTCAAAGCAATTCTTGATTAAACAGTGGGGGAAAATGAAAATATTAGCATGGGTTGTGCTTGGCGTTGTGTTGGCTGTGATTTTGGCGATGATATACTATCTTGTTGTCGGTGCAATTTTGTTCAAAGCCATTTTTGCAAGACGAAGTTTCACTGCGCGAGCATTACAAAAGAACTTGGAAGAAAAACTTAAACGATATAAAGTCGATTTGTGCTGGTGGGAGAAAGTTAAGTTTGAAAAAGTCAGCATAAGAAGTTTTGACGGGCTTAATCTTGTTGGGCATATCAACCGAACAAATTCCGAAAATACGGTTATAGTTTGCCATGGCTTTGGTCAGGACTACCGCGAGATGCAACAGTATTGCAAGTTTTTTCACGACTGCAACTTCAATGTGTTGGCGGTTGACATGCGCGCTCATGGGCAAAGCGAAGGTTCTTGCGTGGGCTTTGGTTGGTTGGACAGTAAGGACATTGTTGCGTGGGTTGATTTTGTTCATCAAAAGTGGCAGAACGATAAGATTTTGCTTTTCGGGCTTTCAATGGGTGCAGCGTCAGTTTGTATGGCTTCTGGAAATAAAGATTTGAAAAATATTGAAGGAATAATTTCCGACTGTGCGTTCGACAATGCTGACAGAGAAATTACGCATGTTATGAAGCGAAAAAAGTTAAATTTCAAAATCTTGCGACTTCATGTGTATAGTTATGTCAAAAGGGTGCATGGTTTTGATGTCAAACAAGCGGACGCCATAAAACAGGTCAAAAACACAAAAGTGCCAATCTTATTTATTCACGGTTTGGCAGACGACTTTGTGCCTGTGGACAATTTGACAAGACTATATAATTCCACGCCGACCAATCTTCGAGAAAAATATCTTGTTGCGGATGCCAAGCATGCTCTTTCGTATCCTGTTGCTGGGGCGGAATATGAAAAGAAAATTCGAGATTTTTTGAAAAAGAGAACAAAAATGGATTAAATAAAAATTGAGTAAAAAAGAATAAAAATTAATAAAAAATAGCAAAAATCGTTAAAAAAAATAAAAAATATTAAACAAAAAATATAAAAGTTGGTCATAAAACACATTCTTAACAAAAAAAACTGAAACAATCTGTTTCAGTTTTTTGTTGTCTTAATTTCACTTTTCTCTGCTTTTTGCTGTTTTAATTTCACTTTTCTCCGCTTTATAAAGAGCCAAGCAAAGATAATTCCCAGAAGTGCCAAAATGATTGTCAAGCAGACGATAATCAACGGGTTAAGTCCGTCTGGCGATATGTTTTCAGTTTTGAGATAGCCATAAAGAACATTGCCGTCAAGGACATAACTTATCGCTGTGTATTCATTTGAACTGTCATACCCTTCATACAGAAAAATTCGAGTTCCTTTTTCCAAAGTTGTTCCGCTTTCAACATATTCGGCGCTTTCTTTCAAATAAACTTCGCAGTTTGCGTTTGTCTGTGCGTTGAAGTTTGGAATGGAAACAATAATTTCAGTTTTTGGTGTGACAAGGTCACAAAGTATGTAGGCGTCCACTAATGTGCCTTCTGAATTTGAATATTGTTTTTGTAGTTTATAGAAGTTATAGCCAGATGTTCCAGAATAGACTGCAATTTTACCGCCAGAAACTTCCAGCAAAACTTCATCTTTGTGAGATAGTGTGGCAAGTTTTTCGGAAGTTAAATCAGGTTGAGAAAAAAGCGCTGCGGAATTTGCTGAAACGATATATTCGCAAGAAACTTCGCTTTCTTCGACAACTGAAATTTCTTCTTCATTGGTGTAAACATCAGAGATTGGCGAAAACAGGACAAAAAAACAACAAAAAGCCAGCAAGATTACAGAAAATATCAAAATTTTCTTCAAAAAAGATGATTTCTTCATAGTAACATTAAACAACATTTTCATTTAAATGTCAAATAAATTCACATCACAAAATCAAAAAAGTATATCAACTGATATACTTTTTTTTATTTTTCTCTATTTGCAGAGCCATTAAATGTGAAACCATCGGCTTTTGCAATATTTTCAGCAGTAATTATAAGATGGTTATCATGAGTATTATTTCCGAAACCTCCGAAACCTCTGAGTTTTTTAGGTGTTTTTTCATAATTAGGGTCATTTGACATATAAGCAGAGAGTGTTGCTTCAATTTCTAAATAATTTGCAATATCAGATAAATAAGCACAAAAACTTTCAATTTCGAATTTATTAGTATCACAATTGGTTGGGTCGCCAAACTCAGTCCAAGCTCTTAAACTATCTGCCAGTTTAAGTTGTCCTTTTTCTGTTTTAATCATAGAATAAAGATTTGTAATTGAAAGATTTCTCATATTGAGCACAATTGGGATATAATCTTTACATTGGTTATATGCAAATTCACCGCTCTCGTCTTTTTGTAACTTTTTTAGTTTTTTTTCGTAATTTGAATATTCAATTTCAATTAATTCTTCTTGGTATTCATTTAATTTCTCATATTCTTTTTTAATTTCTTCAAACTTTCTCATGTTTTTTCTCCTTTTTATTTATGTTAATCACATAATAGCACGGGGGGGGAGTTTGTCAATACTTTTTTTAAAATTTTTCAGTTTTTTGATAAAAAGTGAAGTTTTTTTTGGAAGTTTATGTTGGTTAAATTTTTTATTGGGTGCACCATTGTCATCGACGCAGGGCACGGCGGAGTAGATGTCAAGTAAGGACAGTATGTTTTTATATGTAAAAAAAGTAATTTATTTTTTGTGGATTGGATATAAAAATAAAAAAGCATATCAGTTGATATGCTTTTTATTGATTATTTAGATTTCTCATCTGATTTTTTTAATGCGTTTTCTATAACTTCAACTGTTTTTTCATATTTTGAAGTATCTCTGTAGAGAGTAAAGGATTTTTCATATTCTAATCGTTCTTTTGCATAGTTTAAAGGGTCACCAATATTCAAAGGAGCACCTTTTTCAATTAGTAATTTCACAGTTTCATAATTTCCAAAACGTATCGCTCTTTTTATGAGTGTGTCTATTTCCTTATCATTAGGATTGCAATCTTCTTTAGGTAGTCCAACCCAATTTAAATCTGCGCCATTATTTGCAAGATAAGCAACAATATCATGATGACAACAGCCATCAACATCGCAGACTGCATGTGCAATTGGAGTTAGCATATACAAACCACCTTCACTTCTCAGTAAATTTTCTTCATATTTATTTACATTTGCACCAGCTTTTACCAATAGTTCAACAAGTTTAAGACTTCCACGATTACAAGCAACAGATAATAAAGACATCTTTTTATTAGCATATTCTTCTACTATACTATCAGGTGAAAAACTTTTTATATCAGCACCTAATTGAATGAGAGCCTCAACGTCTTTTTCATCTCCTCTTGAAAGCCTTTTAAAAAGTTCCTTGTTTAACCAATCTTGTAAAGATTTATTATCCATATCAACCTCCATGTCAGCATTATAGCACGGGGGGGGAGTTTGTCAATACTTTTTTTAAATTTTTTTTAGTTTTTTGATAAAAAGTGAGATTATTTGTTTTTTTCTAGAAAATTTCTGTTGGTTTGATTTTTAGGGGTGTGAAAATATTTGTGCTAAAAGGATGATATAAAAAATAGAATATATCATGAAATTCTTAACAATAAGACGACGGAAAATATACTTTGTGCTTGCTGGGCTTATCTTTGTTGGATTATCTCTTGGCATTTAATATGCGGTGCAGGCGACGAGTTCGCCGAAAGCGTTATACACCATTGTCATCGACGCAGGGCACGGCGGGCTAGATGTCAAGTAAGAACAGTGAATTCTCAGATAAAAGTGAAAATTATTTGTAAAACAAAAAGGCATATCAACTTAATATGCCTTTTTCCTCTTGAATCATTTTCCATAATTACCATCTTTTTCGTAATTTTGATTTAAAGATTCTGCATTTGCAATTCTAACTGCATTCACAAAGATTCCAAATTGTTTTTGTGTAATTGGATCTTCATCTGGATATTCTTTATAATTTGGGTTGATGATTTTAAAAACCTTATCACGATTTTCGTCGCTGTATGGGGTTCTCATTTTCTCACTTTTAACAAGTGCTAATATAACCTCAAGGTCTTTTAAGTCTGAAACAAATTTCATTGCAATACTTGTATGAATTGGTGTGATAATTGTGCTTTTAGGGTCAATTTTGTTTTCAACTAGATTATAGTTTAAACTGCTTTTACTAGCCTCAAACAACTGATCTATGCATTCTGTCAAAGCTAATTGTTGTTTTTCACTATTTTTCACAAGAGAGTAAAGATTTGCGATTGTTTTGTTTTTTTCATTTTTAATTTCAATCATAAATTGTTTAAATTTTTGTTGAATTAAAGGTTGTTCGTAATCGTCGGTATGTTTCCATGGATAAAATTTTCTGGTTTTATCGAATTTGGCTAAACTAGCCCGATCGTAAAGCATTTTTTCTAAAATTGTCATAATTAAATCTCCTTTTAAATTTACCAAATAAATTATAATATACTATGAGAGGGATGTCAAGATGTTTTTTTAATTATTTAAAGAATTCTAATTTATTATAGTTTTAACATTTTAGTTAATATATTTTTTATGTATATTTTGTCTTAAATCGTTATTTTTAATAATAAAATATTTTATGAAAAATTTGTTCTTAATAATAAGTAAAAGAACGTTCTTGATTTGTTTGAGTATGATAATCTGCATCGTGGCAGTTGTGACGATTTTTGCCGTTCAAACAACTTCTTCGCCGAAAGCATTATATACCATTGTCATTGACGCAGGACACGGCGGGCGAGATGTCAAGTAAGGATGATATGTTTTTATATGTAAAAAAAGTAATTTATTTTTTGTGGATTGGATATAAAAAGAAAAAGCATATCGTTTGATATGCTTAAATTTTATAAATAACAAGGGTTTTCAATTTTGTCCCAAATCTCTCTTACATATTCATCACCTATCTTTGCGTTTTGCATAAAGTCTTCTTTATCTTTGAAATAAGCAACTTCATCATCATTTGGACCCCAGCCTAATTCAATGCCATTCTCGCCATTTCTAAATAAGGAAAAACCAACATTTTTATAGTCAAATCCTGTTTCTCCATAATGTTCAAACGCTTCAAGGAAGTCATTCAAGTCAGGACTCAAAGGTTTGCCTTCAATATAAAGCTTTTTTGCTTTTTTTAGTGAAATTAGGTTTGAAAATATGACATTGTCAGGAAATTCGCTATATATTTTGCCATTATACCATCCACAATTTGAGCATTCTCCTTGTTCATAGATGTCAGCCATATATTTATGTCCACAAACTGCACACTTTTTTTCAAATATTTTATCATATATATTTTTATTTTTCATCTTTACTCCTTTTAACAATACGAATTGTTTGTATCTTCTCCATTTGGACCTTTATATTGAGGTCTTTGCTTTCCTGGTGGCTTAGTCCAATCCCAATAATGGTCATGTGGAAAGGTGTGATTATGATGGGAGTCGTTGTGCTCTTTTGGTTTATTGCAACCAATTTCTTTCGGTTGTTTCTTCCCATATATCTTTTAAAAGGTTATTATCGATTTGTGCATTATTTATAAAATCTTCTTTTGTTTTAAAAATGTATGTTTCATCTGTTTTTGAATTACAAAGTTCGATATCATGTTCATCTTTGTTTTTAGCGACCAGTTCAACGGCATAATATATGCCATTATATTTAAATTGCATTTCACTATAAAAGAATAATGCTTCAACAAAATCATCAAGGTTAGGTTCAAAAGGCATGCTCTCGCTATAAAGTTTTTTTGCTTTATTTAGTGAGATAAGATTTGGGTAGATAACTCTATCTGGATTTTCATCAGCTAAAAAGTTGTTTTTCCATTTACAATATGGACAATTACCTTGTTCATAGATATCCTTTTTAATAATTTTACCGCAAACTGAACAAGGTTTGTCAAAAATTTCTTCATAAATATTTTTATTTTCCATAATATCTCCTTTTAACAATAATGATTATTAATTTCTCTATTTGGGTCGTAATCTAATCTCGGATTATTTTTAGTCCAATCCCATGGATGATCATGAGGGAATTTGTGTTCTCCACCTTTATTGGAATGTTTCCAATCTCTATTCATTTCGGCTCTTCCATTTGAATCGTACCATCTTTGTTGTAATAATTCATTTGGATTTTCAATGTTATACAAATCAATTCTTGAATTAGGGTCTCCATAAGCTTTTAGCTCACCTATTCTACCGATTTGTGATTTTACTCCACCACTTGGTTTACACATTCCCATTATAGCACCTCCTGTGACAAAAGTTCAAAATTTTTAGACATAATTTCTCCGCCTATGCCAAAAAGTTTGGACTTTAATTTCTTGCCTATCAAATTTTTTATTTTTAGTTCGGTTGTGAATAGTCCGGCGGTGTTATATTTTATTTTTATCTTTTTATCATCTAAATACCATAAAAATATTTTGATGAAGTTCTTAACAATAAAAAGGCGCATTGTGCAATTCTTTTGGTGATTTTGGTTACGATTTGTTCTGTTGCTGGCATTTGCTATGCGGTGCAGGCGATAAGTTCGCCAAAAGCGTTATACACCATTGTCATTGACGCCGGGCACGGCGGGCTAGATGTCAAGTAAGGGCAGTATATTTTTAAATTTTAAGAGGAAAGACATACATAATTTTATAGGGATAAGAAAAAAGCATATCGTTTGATATGCTTTTTAAAATTAATTTTAATTTAAAAATTTTTAAAAAGGAATATCCTTAACTCGGTGCTCTTCTTCTGCTTTTTTTATGGTGTTTTTATAGTAAGGATCTTTGAACATTTTTTCTTCTTCAATTTCGATAAATTTCTCATATTCTGCTATGCCTTGCGATTGGATTTGATATTTATTTCTTGCAGCATTTATAATCTCGCCTGCCGCAAAATAATAATGATCATCTATTCCATATTTTTCTAATATTGCTTGTTTTTTGTTATTAAACCCTATATATTCAGGGCTTTCTTCTCCGAATTTTCTTTCATAATAATAAGATATATATGACGCACGGTCTAAAAGCGGATTAAGTTTAGGAATTTTGTCAATTAAATCAATTAAAAAGTCTTGATGAAGAATTTTGTCTTTTGGGAGGTGACTATCATACTCAGTTTTGTTTGACAGATATTCAGAATATGTGATGTTCAACGAATCTGTCATTGATGGAAATTTTGTAGATAAAATTTCACAAATTTTTACTGGAAGTTCAGCCCATAAACTATGCCCATTAAGTTTTTCCATATCATGAAGAATTTCAGGGTATAAAAGGTGCTTGCACACTTCAACTCCATGCACATGGTAGTGGTGAATCGCTGTCATAACAACACTTTCACCATTTGCATTTTTATAGTCTAGTATAGTACCGCGTTTGATAAATTCATCAATATATTCATTTGATTTTGTTATATCATACTTTTCTGAGATTGCTTTTAAATCATATATATTAAAATCAGAAATACTAGTAAGTCCACGCTTATAACTAGGATCTTGTTTGAGTATATGAATTAAATCTGCCCATCTAAAAAGTTGCATGATCGGCAAGTTGCCATTTGTAGGAGAAGGATTTTCTAATTTTGAAAATTCTGAAGGTTCTTCAATATTGCTCTTATTTTTTATGTTAACATCTAAATCTTTGAATTTTAATAGGTATGGAACGATTGTGGGATAGGTCAATATGCTTTCGTGCAACATATAAGTTTCTTGTGGCACATGAAGATAAACGGTGCCTTTTCGGAAATGAACTTTATTGGCACTTTTTGAAGAAAGATAATTTATCCAGTTAAAAGAAGAGTATTGATTGATGTCACAATATTTTGTCTTTTTCAATTTTTCATATACTTGCAATAACATCGTTTCATCTTCTGGCTTATTTATCATTCGCTTTAAAATTCTATATATAGCAAGTTCATTTTGTTTTGTTTTCTTTAAGGGCATATATAAAATTATTTCTATGAAATCGCTTGCGTTATTGATAAGTGAAGGAAAAATCTCATCAGGTTTCACAGGACTGTATAATTTTTTTTTGACTAAATACCACGCCAAAGGTTGATTGTTGCTTCTTATTGCTTTGACAATAGGATTCTGCAGATTTTTTATGTGCGATATGTCTTTTTTTAAATCGGTTCTTGAACTTTTTGCTTTTGTAACCAAATTTGAACGAATGCTTTTTAAAGTTTCGCTAATAGTTATGAAAGCATAGCATTCATATTTTTTTAATATTGGTAAATCAATTATATCAATATTATAAATATTTTCATATAAAGACACAATCTGTTTATCTTCATCCGAAAGAAGATTAAACAGTTCGCTTAAAGGCATATTTTTAAAATCAACTTTTCTCATGTTCACATTATAGCATAGTTTTTTTTATTATTCAATACCATAACATAAATTTTATTGTGAATTAATAAAATACAATATGAAATTCTTAACAATAAGACGGCGGACATTGTGCATTGTTTTGGCGAGTTTAATTTTGATTTGCTCTGTGGTTGGCGTTTTTTATGCGGTTCAGGCGACGAGTTCGCCGAAAGCATTATATACCATTGTCATTGACGCAGGGCACGGCGGAAAGGACGGCGGGGCGGTGGGCTCTCAAACGGGTGTTACAGAAAGTTATCTCAATTTGCAATATGCGCTCACGCTTCAAAAGATTTGCGAAAGTTATGGATTCGATGTTGTTCTGACGCGTTCGGATATGAATGGGCTTTATTCGCCTTTTGCGACAAACAAAAAACGGAGCGAAATGGAAAAGCGTCAGTCAATCATTGAAAGTGCCAACGCTGATGTTGTTGTGAGCATACACATGAATTCTTTTTCTTTAAGTTCGGTTCGCGGGGCGCAGGTTTATTATGCCGAAGGAAGCGAAAGTGGGCAGGCGCTGGCAGATTCTGTTCAAACAAATCTCAACAAAAAAGTGGAATATGCAAAAGCGACGGCAAAAGTGGGCGACTTTTATGTTTTAAATTGCACCGACAGTCCAAGCATTTTGGTGGAATGTGGCTATTTATCCAATCCAGACGAAGAACTTTTGTTGCAAGATGAAGAATATATGCAAGAATTTTGCTATCATCTTTTTTGCGGAATTTTGTTATATTTCAATTTTAAATAAATTTGATTTTTTATTGTTCGTTGTCGTAAATTATAGTTTTTTTTAGATTTTTTTTAATTTTTTCATGATTTTTCATGATATTTTCGTATTTTTTATCCAATTTTTGAAGAATTTATTGAATTATAAACAAAATTTAAAAAAATAAAAGAAAATCAAAAACAAAATTAAAACAAACTAAAAAAATTGAGAAGTGAAAACAAAATAATAATATTTTTGGTTATATATCTTTTATTTTTTTGACAATCAAAAACAATTTTTGACAGTTTGTGACAAATAATGATTTCGCTTTAAATAACTTTCTGCTTTAAACTTGAAGCGAGAGGGGTTTATGAGTGTTCAAAAATTATCTTCGAGCAAAAGTTCGTTGAATGTGGGCGTGCTTAAAATCAACAAATATATGCTTTTTCTTCTGCAATTTTTTGTTTTTTTTGGTGTTTTTTACATTCTTTTTAATGCCAGCATAAACATGGTGATTTTTCCATTTGCTTTTGGCATGCTGTTTGCTTTGACTTGGGCAAATCAAAAAGTTTGGCTTTTGGTGCCTGCTTACATAGTTGCAGGGGTGCTCTATCAACCGACTTTGCAATTTGCCATTTGCATGGTTGTCACGGTTTTTTGTTTGATTGTGCCATATTTCATTCACATTGTATGCAAGAAAAATATGAGAAAATGGGAATTTATCATTTTTGCCATTTTAAGTCAGACAGCAAACATCGTTTTTGATGTTTTGAGTGGTAAAATTTGGGTGCTGGCAGTTGTCAGTGTTGTGATTGGTGTGCTTTTTATGGTGGCATGCATAATCGTATTTGAGGCGATTATCATCAGAGGTTTTTCAAACAAACTGACCATATTGGAAATTGTTTCGCTGTTCTCGATTATTGCTGGGATTTGCAGTGGTTTGGTGGTTTTAAACATCAATTCTTTCAGTTTTTTGAAACTTTTTATGAGTTTTGTTCTGCTTTTGTTTTCTTTTTGTTCCACTCCAATTCTCACTCTGCTGGTGGCTTCAATCGGTGGGCTTGGAGCATTGATTGCCACAAATAATGCAACTTTCATCGCGCCGTTCATCATTTGGGCGCTTGTTATGTTGCTTTTCAAAAAACGATTGCGAATTTTTATGGTTATTTCTCTTGTTTGCGTGGAATTGATTATCGGCTTCTATTTTCAACTTTACACATCTTTTGGTGTCGTTGAAATTTTGCCAATTCTGATTTCGTCTGTCATTTTTTTGCTTTTGCCAAAAAGTTTGTGTAATGAAGTTGCGGTGATTTTCAACTTATCGAAAGACAGATTGGCGATGAAAAATGTTGTCAACCGAAATCGTGAGATTTTGCATCAGCGACTTGGCAACTTGTCCGAAGTTTTCAATGATATGAATGCAATCTATCGTCGACTTATCAAAAAGACAATGACTTTTGATGAAGTGCAAAAACTTTTGGAGCAGGAGATTTCTGAAAAAATATGTTCTTTTTGCCCAGAGAGAAATCATTGTCATCGCGCGCACGCTGAAAGCACCAAGCAGGTCTTTGACGAACTTATCAAAATCTCATACGAAAAAGGGAAAGCCACTCTTTTGGATATTCCTTCATATTTAACTTCACGATGCAGGCAGACGAGCGCAATCTTGGGGTCGGTGAACGCATTGACTGCGCAATATAAAAAGTATATGAGCATGACGCATGATGTCGACACCAGCAAACTTATCATCGCCGAACAACTTTTGGGCGTTTCCAAAGTTATGGGTGAACTTTCCAAAGAAGTCGAAACGAATATTTCTTTCGACACCGCACGCGAAAACAAAATTTTGGACGAGTTGACCTACTTTAACATCATCTGCATTGACGCTGTTGTTTTCGAAAAAGACATCCACACTCTTTCAACCACTGTTGTTGTTCGCAATGAAGACAGTGAAAAACCAAGAATTGCCGATGTTGTCAGCAAGGTTTGTGGATGTAAGATGACAGTCACGGAAATTTTTTCATCCACGCGACCAGGCTATTCAGTTGTCAATTTGAAGACGGCGCCGAAATACGACTGTTTGTTTGGCGTCAGCCAGCGCACAAAAAATGGTTCAAAAGTCAGTGGCGACACATACAGTATTGTCAAACTTGACAGTGAACGAATTTTGTTTGCCATATCAGACGGAATGGGAAGCGGAGAAAAGGCGGAAGAAACAAGTGAACTATCCATCACGCTTGTCGAGAATTTTTATAAAGCGGGGTTTGATAACGAACTCATTCTTTCCACGGTCAATAAGTTGTTGAATTTGCATAAAGAAGAAATTTTCAGCGCGCTTGATATATGTGTTGTTGATGAAAAGAATGGCTTTGCCGATTTCATCAAAATGGCATCGCCTAAATCTTACATCTTGAATGATGAACAGTGCAAAGAGATTGAAGCGGGCGCACTTCCAATCGGCATTGTTGATGACAGCAAACCGCTTATCACGCAAAATGTTCTTTCGGTGAAAGATTTTGTCATTTTGATTTCGGATGGAATAAGTGACAGTTTTGAAAACGATGATGAACTTCAATCTTGCATAAAGTCCATTAAGACCAAAAATCCACAAGAATTTGCTGACGAACTTTTGGAGCGCGCATTGGCGTGCAACAATGGTTATGCCGTTGATGACATGACCGTCATTGCAATCAAAATATTAGATTTTTAACTTTTTAAAATTAAATAAAAAACATAAAATAATATTTCAATTTTAAAAATCAAATGGATTAAAAAATCAAATGGAAAGCATTAAAACAAAAAGCATTAAGTTAAGGATATCAAATTAAGATATCAAAATTAAAAAATAAACAAACAAAAAAACAATTTTTTAATAAAAATTAGCAAGAAATGAATGTATTTTTTTAGATGTAATGAGATTTTTATGCATTTTTTCAATATTTTAGTGAAAATTGTGTTGTTTTTTCGATATTTTTTATGTTTTTTTAATAAAAACAACACTTTTTTTCAAAAAAATATTGAAATTATGTTTTTTTTGTTATATAATAACTCTGAAAAGGTGAGGATACTATGGAAAAAATTTTGGATTATATCAAAAAACACCAATTAATCAAGGCGGGAGAAGTTGTCGGCGTTGGAGTTAGTGGCGGAATTGACAGCATGTCTCTTCTGCATTTTTTGCACAGCAATCGCGAAAAACTTGACATCGAAGTTGTTGCCATACATATCAATCATGGAATTCGTGAAGAAAGCGAAGAAGATGCGCGTTTTGTGATTAACAAGTGCAAAGAAATGGGCGTGAGAGTTTATAAATTTTCGATTGATGCTACAAAGATTGCACGCGAGAAAAAAATAAGTGTGGAAACGGCGGCTCGCGAAGGCAGATATGGCGTTTTTGAAGCGCTTGTCAGAAAAGATATTGTGGACAAGATTGCGTTGGCGCATCATCAAAGCGACCAAGCGGAAACCATTTTGATGCATATCTTCCGTGGAAGTGGGCTTGCTGGTGCAAGAGGAATGGACCCTATTCGTGACAAGATTTACATCCGTCCAATGCTTCTTGTTTCAAAGTCGGAGATTGAAGAATATGCTTCGCTTAACGCCATTGATTTCGTGGAAGATGAAAGCAATCATGACACTTCTTACACTCGCAATTACATTCGTTATGTTGTGATGAAAGATATTCTCAAAAGGTGGCCAAACGCTGTGGAAGCAATCAATAACTTTGCACTTGCAGTTTGCGACGATGACGATTACATCGAATCACTGGTTGACACAAACGCGCTTATGGTGGATGATAAACTTGTGCAAATGCCTTGCAGTTGTTTCAATTCCAGCAGTGCGATATACAGCCGACTTGTTTTCAAAACGCTTGCACTCATTGGAGTGAAGAAAGATATTGAGCGAAAACACATTGAGATGATCAAAAATCTTGCATTTGCCGAGAATGGCAAAAAAATCAAGTTGCCATACGACATTATTGTCAGCAAGGAATATGACTTTTTGACTTTTGTGAACAACTATGTTGAAAAGCCAACACTTTCAAGAACACTTAAATGCGAAGAATTTGAGGCGCAAGGATATGGCAAAGTGAGCGTGAAGCGCACAAATGTCAAGAATATGAAGGATGACGGCTCGCTGTATTTTGACTATCGAAAAGTTCCGAAGGATGCACGCTGGCGCTATCGCGAAGATGGAGATATATTCGAAAAGTTTGGTGGCGGAACGAAGAAATTGAAATCGTTTTTGATTGACAAAAAAGTTCCTGTTCGTGTGCGCGACTACATTCCTGTGCTTGCCAGCGGAAATGAAGTGTATGTCATTGCAGGTGTGGAAATCAGCGAAAAGGTGAGAGTTGACGACGATGTTGCAACTTGCTACAAAGTTTCTGTCGACAAAAAATAATTTGAGATTGACGAAATAATGTTCATAGTTAAAAACAAGTCAAAACAAAAGAAGTCGCAGTTGACAAAACAATGTAAATATCAAAAAAAACTATCGAAAAAATCACAATTTGTTTGTGATTTTTTTTAAACATATCAAATTTTTTTGTTTTTTTATAAAAATGTTGTATTATAATATTGTATTATATCAATGACTGTGCATAAAAATTTTCATTATATGGGAGGGGATATGAAAATTTCAATAACTGCGGAAAGCACGATTGATTTGACGCCAGAATTGCTTTCAAAGTATAAAATTGCGACCATTCCTTTCATGGTTATTTTGGGGGATAAAGAATTTAAAGACGGAGAAATCACTTCCACCGACATCTTCAAATTTGTTGAAGAAAACAAAATTTTGCCAAAGACATCGGCAATCAACAAGGAGCAATATCAGGCATTTTTTGAAAAGCAACTGAAAACTTCCGACGCTGTGGTGCATATATCTTTGTCGAGTCAAATTTCAAGTTCTTGTCAAAATGCGATTGATGCGTCCAAAGAATTTGAAAATGTTTTTGTGGTGGACAGCCTTTCTCTCTCAACGGGGATTGCGCTTCTCGCCATATATGCGCGCGAACTTGCGAACAGCGGGCTTTCGGCGAAAGAAGTCCATGAAAAAGTTTCGGCGCGCGTGCCAAATGTGCAAGCAAGTTTTGTGCTTGAACGATTGGACTATTTATATAAAGGTGGAAGATGCAGTGCGCTGGCTTATTTTGGTGCAAACCTAATGAAAATCCGCCCACAAATTTTGGTTAAAGACGGCAAAATGGGTGCATATCACAAATATCGTGGCAACATGGACAAGGTTGTGGAGAACTATTGCAAAGATGTTTTGGCGGAATTTAAAACCCCAGACTTAAAGCGCGCATTTTTGACATACACCACAGCCACAGAAGGTATGGTTGCTGGGGCACGCAAGGCACTTGAAGAGCGTGGCTTTGAAGAAATCTATGAAACACGCGCAGGTGGAACAATTTCCAGTCACTGCGGAGAGCATACGCTTGGCATTTTGTTTATCAATGACGGCAAAGTGGACTGATTGAAGCAACAGGGCGGGCTGATTGGGCTAAATATTTTGGTTTAAAGGCGACATTTGAAAAAATGTTCGCTTTTTTTTGTTGAAATCAATGACGGAAATAAGCCCAAGATGCGTTTTAAGAAAATGTTAAGAAAACTTAAAATGTTTTTTTGAACCTAATTTTTTAATAAGCGAGCGAAAATTTGTTGATTTTTGGAATGATTTTTAGGCTAAAATGGGGCGATTTTGGTCAATTTTGGGCTGATTTTGCAAAAATAAGCAAGATTTTTAAAAATTTTTCTGAAAATTTTTAAAAATGCTTGCGTTCCCCCCCCCGCATGCTATAATGTCACTGAGTTTGGAAAAACTTCAAAAACAAAAAGCCAAAAAAAGAAAAAATATTAAAGGGAGGTTATTAAAAAAATGGCTGAAAATGAAACAAACAAAAAGAAAAAGGTGGCGATCATCACGGCGTCGGTTGTGGCAGTGGTGGCAGTTCTGTTTCTGGCAATCTTTCTTCCAATTTATCTTTCAAGCGGGGAGAAAACAGACATAACAAGCGGACAAGACTTGAACACATTGCTGAAAAATAACGAGAATTATCAAGAAGAAAACGAAACAGTGACAAGAATTGTCTTTGATTATTATGACAAAGACGAAAGTGGTGAGTATACCCAAACCGAAGACGGCGAATACACATACACCGAAAACGGAGTGAATGTTTTGGAAGGGCAAGAAGCGGAAAGTTATGTTTGGAACGGCGCACAAATTGGGTTATACCGCGTTACAGACAATGACGAAACAACAATCTATATCCTTTCAACCAAAGATATTGTTGTGAATGCTGACATGTCATATGCATTCTATAATTTTGCATCCGTTGAAGAAATTGTTCTGAACAATTTCAACACAAAGAATGTGACGAACATGAGTTTTATGTTCTATGGTTGCGACTTTTTGGCAACGCTTGATGTTTCTGGCTTTGATACAAGCAATGTGACAGATATGCGGAGAATGTTCTATAACTGTGGGTTGCTGACAACACTTGATGTTGCAGAATGGGATGTAAGTAATGTGACAAACATGAGTTGGATGTTCTATAACTGCACTTTATTAGAAACACTTGATGTTTCAAAGTGGAATGTAGGCGAATTGACAAACGCGCAATCTATGTTTGAGGGTTGTGAGTCATTGACAATGCTTGATGTTTCAAATTGGGATGTGAGCAATGTGACACATTTTGTAAGTATGTTTTATGGTTGCATTAACTTGACGACACTTGATGTTTCAAATTGGGATACCAGCAGTGCTATTTATATGGAGTGTTTATTTTACAATTGCAGAAGTTTGACAAATGTTGATGTTTCAAATTGGAACACCAGAAATGTGACAAACATGGGTTATATGTTCTATAACTGTCGAACTTTTACAGAATTGGATCTTTCAAGTTGGAACACCAGCAGAGTGACAAATATGGGTAGGTTGTTCGCTTCTTGCACAAACCTTGTAACCATCTATGTTGGCTCAGGCTGGTCAACTGCAAGAGTGACTGACAGCACAAATATGTTCTATAACTGCACAAGTTTGGTTGGTGATGTTGCCTTTGACAGCAATTATGTTGACGCAACAAGAGCGCACACAGGTGAAGGTGGCTATTTGACCGAGAAGATTGTTGAAGGCGCTGGAACATTTGATGACGAACTGTTTGACGAAGTGGCTTAAAGTTTAAAAAATTCTTGTTTTTTGCGCGTAAATGTTGTAAAATGATTGCATGAAAGAATTGTCAAGAGTTCAAGAAATTGAAAGAAGTTTGAATAAAAAATTTCGAAAGGAAATTTGGACAAAATTTATCCTTGCAATCAAGCGCTATGGCTTGGTTGAAAAGGGGGATAAGATTGCTGTCTGCGTTTCGGGCGGAAAAGACAGCATGCTTATGGCAAAACTTTTTCAAATGCTCAAAAGAATAACCGAAGTTGAATTTGATGTTATGTTTCTTTGCATGGACCCGGGATATAATGCAAAAAATCGTCAAAAAATCGAAGAAAATGCGCAAATTTTGGAAATTCCAATCAAATTTTTTGAAACAAACATTTTTGAGACCGTTGCGGATATGGGTGGTTCGCCGTGCTATATCTGCGCTCGCATGAGAAGGGGACATTTATACAGTGAAGCGCAAAAATACGGTTGCAACAAAATTGCTTTGGCACACCACTTTGACGATGTGATTGAAACCACGCTTATGGGAATGCTCTATGGCGCGCAAATTCAGGCGATGCCACCAAAGTTGCGCTCAAAAAATTTTGAAGGGATGGAACTTATCAGACCGCTTTACTGCGTGCATGAAGAAGATGTTATTGCGTGGGTGAACTATAACAAATTGCAGTTTTTGAATTGTGCTTGCCGTTTCACCGAAAGTGAAAACTATCAGGAGATTTCTGCTCGCAAGAAGACCAAAGAACTTATCAAGGAACTTAAAAAATCAATTCCAGCGGTGGACGAACATATTTTCAAAAGCATACACAATGTCAACATTGACACTCTTGTGGGATTGAAACACAAAGAAAAAACTTTCGACTTCTGTGAGATTTACGACAAAAATAACAAAGGTTGATTTGATTTTTTCAATTAAAATCAAAAATCTCAAAGAAAAAAATAGAAATAGATTTATTAAAATCAATTTTTGCTGTCTTCTTTCAAATGAATAACAAAACAAACAGAAAAATAATAAAAAAAGAGCGAAAACGCTCTTTTTTTTGCAAAATTTATGAAATTTCAGATAATTTTATTTCAAATCTTGTTTTATCTTTCCATTTCCTTTGTGTAGTAACTGCCTTCGTGTTGTGTTGCTGGAAATCTTTTCCCCTCTTCCAAATAGGTCGCTTTTCCGTCAGTATTGCCCTTTTTGTCATGAGCCAAATACTCTCCTGTTTCAGGGACTTGTTCCCCAGGTCTATATTTTTGCATATTTTTTCCTCCTTTTGAAAGTGTGCCCACTTTCTATTCTTATTGTGCACAGGACAAAGATTTTTATTCAAATTTAACCGCGATTTTTCAAAAAAAATATGTAAAAAATCGAATATGTCAAAAAACTTATAACGAAAAACATGGAGATAAAGACGGCAAATTGCTTGACAAATGTTGAAAAGATTGATACAATTTGGTTGTAACTTAATCAAGATGGCGGGGTGAGAAGCAGTAGGGTTGCCATTAAGTGCACAGAGAAGGGTTGGCAGGTGAAAAACCTTGACGGTGGCAAAGAACGAATTACACTCACATCAAGTCTTGCGCAAGTTCTGCGAATGAACTAACGAGAGTTTTGTTGAATTGTTCAATGAATGCCGAAAAGTTTCGCTTCTGTCTAGGCAAAGTTTGTTTTCAAGACAGTTGAATTTCGAATGAGTGGAATTTTTTAGGAAAGAGTTGAAAATTTCAATAAAATTAAATTTAGGTGGTACCACGAAACGCACGCTTCGTCCTAAAACTTTAGGCTAGGCGTGCTTTTTTATTAGGGAGAAAGTGTATGAGCAAATTTATAAAGCCAAATTTCGATAACTCAATTTTGAATGTCAGCACAACGATTGCTGAATTTTTGGGTTGTAAAAATTTGGAAAATGTGAAAAGAGTGAAAATTTTGGAGAAATATCTTTCAAAACAATATAAAAATGTTGTTTATATAAATCTCGACGGGCTTGGAATGTTTCCGCTTGAAACAAATTTGGGGAAAGATAAGTTTTTTTATAAAAATATCAAAAAGAAGATTACATCAGTTTTTCCGTCAACGACAACCAACGCAACGACGGTTTTGAGATGTGCCACTTATCCTTCGCGCCATGTCATGTTCGGTTGGAGCATATATTTTAAAGAACTTGATCGTGCTGTGGCTGTGTATTTAGGGAAAGATGAATATACGGGCGAACCTGTGGATATGAGCAAGATTGAAGATATAATAAAAATTTCCCCATACACAGATGCAACAAGCACGGATTATCAAATCAACAGTGTTTCTCCGCCATTCATCACACTAAAAGAAGGAAATAATTTTCATTATAATTCAAACGACGAGATGTTTGAGCAGTTGTCAAAAATTTGTAAACGCAAAGGCAAGCAGTTTATCTATTGTTATAATGAAGAACCAGACGCGACAATGCATAAATTTGGTGTGACAAGTAATCGGGCGAAAGAAATTATAAATTATTTCAATGATAGAATTGAAAGTTTTGTTAAAAACAATGCGGATACACTTGTGATCATAACTCCAGACCATGGGCAAACGGATATAGACGAATATATTGAGATATATAAAGATAAACCGCTTTTTGAAACTTTGAAAACTCCTATATATTTGGAGCCGAGAGCATTTGCTTTTCAGATTAAAGAAGGACAGGAAGAAAGATTCTTGCAAGAAATGAAGAAATATAAAAAAGATATCAAACTTTTCAAGTCGTCATGGCTGATTGAGAAAGATTATTTTGGTGAATATACCGAAAAATTGAAATATTTGGGCGATTATATTGGTGTTGTGAAAAATTGCCACAAGATGATTTTATTTGGAGAAAAGTCAGTAAGATTTAAAGGTCATCACACAGGATTGACAAAACGCGAAATGATTTTACCACTTATTATTGTTGGAAATAAAGAACAAGTGAATGCAAATAATTAAATGAAAGGAATGAAAATGAAAGATAAAGAAATAAAGAATTTGGTTTTGGTTGAGCCGAGAGAATCGGACATGGAAGATTGGCTCAGATGTGTGGATGAGTTTCATGAGGACGACCCGAATTATAAACCGCTTGATTTTTGCTTTGGACAGAAGTTTGAAGATTGGTTTAAAAAAATTGAAGACGAGCGAAAGGGAGTTAATTTGCAGAAAGGTCGCGTGCGGGCATCCGTCTATTTTTTGAAATATGTCGGCGATGACAGAATTTTGGGACATTGTTCAATCAGGCACTCCATTGACGACGAATTTTTGCGAAAAGTTGGCGGACACATTGGCTATGGCGTCAGACCCAGCGAACGCGGAAAAGGGCTTGCCACACAAATGCTGAAACTTGCGATGGCTGAATGTGCGAAGTTGGGGATAACGAATGCCATGATATCTTGCAAAAAGACCAATCTTGCAAGCGCAAAAGTGATTGGTGCAAACGGCGGAGTGAAACGCGATGAAGTTGATGTGAACGGCGAAGTTTTCAATCGATATGATTTAAAAATAAGGAAGTGAAAAACTAAATTAACAAAAAAAGTTGAAATTATCAAAAAAACATAAAAAATAACAAAAAAAACAAGAAAAAACAACAAAAAAATTCAAAAAAAATAAAAAAAAGGAGAAGAAAAATGGAAAAAGTTGATGTAAAATTATTTGACATATTGGAAGAGAGAGGTCTTTTATATCAGTGCACAAATAAAGATGCTTTAAAGGAAATGTTGCAAAGCGGAGAACCTGTGACTTTATATGAAGGGACCGATCCAACGGCTGATAGTTTGCACATTGGGCATTGTGTTCCATACTGCATTTTGAGACGTTTTCAGAAAGCTGGTCACAAAGTTATACTTTTGATGGGTGGTGCAACTGCTGGAATTGGAGATCCAAGCGGAAAGACTGAGCTTCGTCAAATGTTATCTAAAAAAGAGATAGCAAATAATATAGAAAAAATTCAAGACACTTTGAAAGTTTTTTTGGATTTTGACGGAGATAATCCGGCTGTGATTGTCAATAATGCAGAGTGGTTTGATAAATTAAATTTTGTTGATTTTATGCGAGATATAGGTGTTCATTTCAATGTCAACAAAATGTTGTCAAATGAAATTTATCGTGCGCGAATTGAGAACGGGGGACTTACTTTCTTTGAAATGGGATATCAGTTGATGCAAGCATATGATTTTGTTCGTTTGAATCAAGAATATGGCTGTGTTTTGCAATATGGTGGACAAGATCAATGGGGAAATATTGCAGCAGGGGTGGAACTTCAAAGGAAATTGAATTTTCAAAATGGAACAAACATTGAGTTGGTTGGTGCAACAAATCCGCTTTTGGTCACTCCAGAAGGTAAAAAAATGGGAAAAACAGAAAAGGGAGCAATTTGGATTGATAAGAACAAAATCTCCGCGTATGATTTTTATCAAGGTGTATATCAAACTCCTGATGCTTGCGTTGAGATGATGTTTGCCTTATTCACTGACATTCCAATGTCAGAAATTAAAAAAATGATTTCGGAAGATATTGTTCATGCAAAGAAAATTCTCTCTTTTGAAGTGACAAAATTTATTCGAGGCGAAGAGGATGCAGTCAAAGCGCAAAATATGAGTGAAAATCTTTTCTCGCAAGGGGGAGATGACGCGCCGATTGTGGAAATTGATAAAGCAAATTGTCCGATTGGGATTTGTGACCTTTTGTTTAAGTGTGGGCTTGCACCTTCAAAGAGCGAAGCAAGGCGTCTTATTCAAGGCGGAGCGGTGACCTTTAAGGGCGAAAAAGTGGAACGCTTTGATTTGTCTGTTTCGGCGGATGAAATCGGCGACGGTGCACTCTTGAAGAAAGGCAAGAAGAATTTTATCAAAGTTGTTTTGAAATAAAAAGATTGAAACAAGGAGTTTGAATGGTCAAATTCTCAAAGCAAGTTGAGTATGTCGAGAAGAAGTCCAGATTTTTGGGCTATCTTTTGCCTTGCCATACCATTGAAGAAGTGAATGAAGCCATTGGATTTTTGAAAAAAGAACATAAAAAAGCCACGCACATTTGCTATGCATATTCTTTGAAATCACCTTTTCTTGAAAAGGCGGTGGACGATGGTGAACCAAATGGCACTGCGGGTCGACCAATTTTGTCTGTAATGCAAAAGCGCGGAGTTTTTGATGTATGTGTGTTTGTGGTGAGATATTTTGGTGGCGTCAAACTTGGTGCAGGCGGACTTGTGCGGGCATACACAAAAGTGACGAGCGAAGTTTTGAAATCTTAGATTATATTGCAACTGATTTTTGGGGTGATTTAAAATTATTTGGGAACTTAACTTAATAAATTAATTTATAAATTGAAGTATCATAAATAAATATTGGTTTTGTTTGATGAAAATTTAAGGGGCAAAGATGACAATCACAAAAATAAAACGAATTGGAAGCACAAATCGGTTTCATGTCTATATCGACGACGAATGGGCAGGTGTTTTTCTTGACGAAATTCTGGTGAAATATCAATTCAAAATGGGCACAAGTGTGCAAGAAGATGAATACAAAACAATCAAGGCGGAAAACGATGAGAAGGTTGCCTTTGATATGGCTGTTGGATATGTTGAAAGATATGTTGTCAGCGAAAAAGGCATGCGAGATTACTTGAAGAAAAAGGGTTTTGATTTTGAAACTATTTCAAAAACAATGGACAAACTTCGAGAATATGGAATGATTGATGATGAAAAGTTTGCCAGAAATTATTTTGAGAGTATTTCAAGTGGAAAAGGCAAGCGCGCGATTGCTCAAAAATTGAGGGCGAAAGGCGTTTCAAAAGATATTGTCGATGCACTGATTGAAAATATTGAAGAAGAAAGCGAATTTGAAAATGCAAAAATTTTGGCTGAAAAATTCGTAAAAAATCGTCAAAAAGATGCAAAAAACAAGCAAAAATGTCTTGCACATTTGATTTATAAAGGGTATGATTATTCTGTGGCACAAAGAGCAACGAATGAAGTTTTTGAAAACATAGGAGAAAACAATGATTGGTTTTGATTTGCAAGAAGTTGAAAGATTAAAAAATGTTGAAGAATCACTTTTGAAAAAAATCGCATTAGACAGTGAAGTGGAATACATAAAAAAGTTCAAATGCGATTTAACCATGCGCGTGGCTTCGCTCTGGGCGGTGAAAGAAGCAACATTCAAAGCACTTGATGTGCAGGAAGGAGAGATTTCGTTCAAAGAAATTGAACTTTCTCACAAATCAAATGGACGACCAGTCTTGAAACTCTTTGGCAAAGCAAAGGCGCGTTTTGATGAACTTGGGGGCAAAGAAATTGAAGTTTCCATTTCACATCAAAAATCTGTTGTCGGCGCCGTTGTGCAAATCATAAGATAAAGACTTATCGAAAAAGTTTAAAACGATTGAAAAAATCAAAAGCGTAAAACACGAAAGAATAAAATTTTATATCTTATTCAAACTATCAATAAAAATGGCTTGATTGGTATGAAATCTTGATAAACAGGAGAAAATTTATGGAAGAATATCGTCAAATTCTTGAAAATGTTGAAAGAATTGAAAAAAAATACGGAAGTTTTGAGAACTTCGTTGTTCGCTCAACTTTTTTTGATGACGGTCATAGAATGAAAATGAAGGAAACTTCATTTGGTCCAAAAATGCAGGCGGTTTATCAAGATTTAAGCGACCTTGAACTTGCTGACTTGATGGACTATCAAAAATTGTTTGGTAGGTTTGATGGAGAATATTTTTAAGCGTGGAGAGATATATTTTGCTGACCTCAGTCCTGTTGTCGGGAGCGAGCAAGGTGGAACGCGACCAGTTTTGATCATACAAAACGATGTTGGCAACAGGTATTCGCCGACAGTGATTGTTTCGGCAATCACCAGTCAACTTTCAAAGGCGAAACTTCCAACCCATGTTGAACTTTCAAGCGACAAATATCACTTGCCAAAGGACTCGGTGGTGCTTTTGGAGCAGATTCGCACGCTTGACAAAAGGCGATTGAAAGAAAAAATCACCACTTTGGACGAACATAAAATGAGAGAAATCAACCGCGCCATTTTGATTTCGCTCGGTTATGCATAAAATGATAAAGTGAAATTTTATAAATATAAACTTGTTTAATTTTTCTGATTTTTCGTTCAATTTTCTTTATTTTTTATGAAATAATAGGCAAAAACTTTCAGTTTGGCTTATTTTTCAAAAAAATGCTTTACATTTCAAAAAAAATGTGGTATAATTGCGGAAGATTTAAGGAGAATGAAAACTATGATGAATCAACCACCAATCGACGAACTTACAAAAAAAGCAGGCGGAAACAGATATGTTTTGTCCATCGTTGCTTCAAAAAGGGCGAAAGAAATTGAAACCACAAGACGCGCAGAACTTGCAACTGCCGACAAAAAAGCAATCAGCATTGCACTTGATGAAATTTATGATGGCGACATTATGCCAAGCAAGGTCGATGAATGATTTTTGTTTATTGACTTCAAATCAGTTTGCGTAAAAATTAAGTCTATGATAAAATATCACTGAAAAGTGGTATTTTTTAATGTAAACAGGAGAAGAAATTGTTCGCAAAAGTTATCATTGACCAAGACGCCAAAGCGTTGGATAAAGAGTTTGAATACAGCATTCCAGACGGGATGCAGATTTTGTGTGGTCAGCGCGTGATTGTTCCATTTGGGGCGCGGTTTTTGCAAGGCTTTGTTGTGGGTGTGAGCGAAAAATGTGCCTTTGATGAATCCAAAGTTAAACCAATTTCGCGCGTTGTGGAAGATTTTTCGGTGATAAAGCCAGAATTGTTGGCACTCATGCAACACATGGCGGACAAACTTCATCTCAAACTTGCCAGCATTTTGCGTCTTTTTCTGCCAAGCGAAATGAGAACGGACAGTGTCCACGAACTTTTGGTGAGATTTTGTTCCCTTGCCGAAAACTTTGAAATGCCGTCATCACGGGCAAAAAAACAAATTGAAATTGTCGAATTTTTGAAAGCGAATGGCAGGCAAAAATTTGCGGATGTGTCCAGAGAATTTGGCTATGCACCACTTTCGGCGCTAGTTAAAAACGGCACGGTTTTGGTGGAAACTGAACAGGTGAACAGAAGTCCAGAGTTTGACAATATAAACCTTCAAAAGAGAATTCTCACCCCTTTGCAACAACGCGCAGTGGAAGAAATTTGTGAAAACAAAACCTATCTTTTGCACGGCGTGACAGGAAGCGGAAAGACAGAAGTTTATATGAACTTGATTGAGCGACAACTTTCTGCTGGAAAAACTGCGCTTATGCTTGTGCCAGAAATTTCGCTGACTCCGCAGGTGCTTGCCAATTTCAAGGCGCGGTTTGGAGATAATGTGGCACTCATTCACAGCGGACTTTCAGCGGGCGAGCGTTTTGACGAATGGAAGCGCATCTTTTTTGGACAGGCACGCGTTGTTGTGGGGGCGCGTTCGGCAATTTTCAGTCCGATTGAAAATTTGGGAATAATCATCATTGACGAAGAGCATGAGCAAAGTTATATTTCGGAGAGTAATCCGCGGTATGACACTCACGAGATTGCACTTTTTCGCCAAAGATATAACAACTGCACGCTTGTTTTGGGAAGCGCCACGCCTTCCATTGAAAGTTACGCCAAAGCCATTGATGGAGAGTTTAAATTGGTGGAAATGCCTGTTCGCGTCAATGGCATGGAAATGCCAAAGATTATGGTCATCGACATGCTTATGGAATTGCGACAGGGCAACAATCAAATATTTTCCATACCGCTTATCTACGAACTTCGGGATGTGATTGAGAAGAAAAAACAAGCAATGATTTTCATCAACAGGCGTGGATTTTCTTCCTTTCAAAGATGTCGGCAATGTGGTTATGTTGCCAAATGCACCGATTGCGATGTTTCGCTTGTTTATCATCGATATGAAAACCGCTTGAAATGTCACTATTGCGGAAAGAGATTCCGCGCGCTTGACATTTGCCCAAGTTGTGGAAGCACCGACATTAAACAAGGGGCGATTGGAACGGAACGCGTTGTGGAAGAACTCAAAAAACTTTTTCCAGATGTGCGAATTTTGCGAATGGATAACGACACAACATCGCAAAAGAATGGGCATAGAAAAATTTTGAACGAATTTCGTGACGCCAAACCGGGAATTTTGGTGGGCACGCAGATGATTGCCAAGGGGCATGATTTTGAAGATGTGCTTCTTGTTGGCATTGTGGATGCCGACCAAAGTTTGTATCAGTCGGATTATCGCTCCATTGAGCGCACCTTTCAGCTTATCACGCAAGTTGCGGGGCGTGCGGGAAGAAGTAAAACCCAGGGAAAGGTTATTTTGCAGACATACAGCCCGCGACATTATGTCTATCGCTTTGCCAGCAATTATGACTATAAAGGTTTTTTCAAAAAGGAAGCAAATTTGCGCAAAGTGACAAAATTTCCACCTTATGCGCGCATTTTGAGAATACTTTTTTCTCATCAAGACGAAAAAGTTGTGGCGCAAGAGTGTAAAGTGTGTTATAATAAGGTGAAAGATATCAAAGAAAAATATTCGCAAGATTTTGTCTATCTTGACGCTATGAAAGCGCCACTCAACAAAATCAAAAACAAATTTCGCTATCAAATCATGATGCGTTTCACTCTCGACCGTGCAGACGAGATTGAAAAAGAAATTTTTGAGTGCGTTGACCCGAAGGCAAAATCATCCGTTTTCTTTGAAGTCAATCCAAACAATTTGA
>CAYNTF010000008.1:0-32097 GCA_964400145.1 uncultured Lachnospiraceae bacterium
TATAACTTGCGGGGGGGGGAAGGCAAGCATTTTTAAAAATTTTCAGAAAAATTTTTAAAAATGCTTGTATTTTTCCAAAAAATCAGCCCAAAATTGACCAAAATTCGCCCATTTTGCCCAAAAAATCACAAAAAAAATGACAAATTTTGCTCATCCGCAAAAAAATATCTGCCAAAATAAGCAAAATTTCCCCACATAAAAAAATTTTTAGAAAAAAACTGAATTTCATCAGAAAAATTTAAAAACTGAATTTCATTAAAGTGAACAAAATATAACTCAATAAACTAATTGAACAAAATACAATTAACAGAATAAAAAAACAAGATATCACCTATCTTGTTTTTATTGACTAATCAAAATATTTTTATATCTGTTTATAAAATTTTCTGCTTCAGCAATTTTTTCGCGACAAATTTCACGCAATTTCCGCCTCTTTTCACTGTCAAAAAAGTTGTTTTTATATTATTTTTTAAGTTTCAACCCATCTTTAAAAGCGTTGCCCACTCTTTCTCCAATTCGATAATAACCATGAGTATAAGAGTCGAAAGCAATGGCGTCAAGTTTCTCAATGTCAACCTGCCCGTTCTTCAACACACTATCTTCCGCTGTGACATTGACAACTTTACCAACCACGCCACAACCATATTTATCGCTTTGGTATTCCACAAATTCGCACTCCATACAAATCGGAAATTCATTGACAATCGGCGCATCAACAAGCGTGGACTTCGTGACTGTCATGCCACTTCTTTCAAACTTATCCGGCATGCTGTTTGCTGACGCCACCCCAAAGAAATCTGCTTCCACAACATGCTTGGCATCAGCAATGCTGACTGTGAAACCTTTTCTCTTCTTAATGTTCTTGACAGTCTTGTGCGTTTCTGTCAAATTAAGCACAACATAATCTCGTTCCAACATCATTCCCCATGCTGCATTCATGACATCCACAGAGCCGTCCTCATTATAAGTTGCAACCATCAAAACAGGCATCGGAAAAATTGCGTCCGTGGTGTTAATTTTCTTTTTCATAATTCCCTCCCATAAATTTAGTGCAACAAAGCACCCAACAAAATTATAGCACAATACCCCAAAATTAAACAAACAAAAATTTGGGAAATTTATATTAAAATGTGACAAAAACGATATCTACACGAACATAAAAGAAAACACACAAACCCGCTCTTTGCGTTTAATTTACGGCAATTTATACTCTCATTTTGATTAAAGTTTTGACTAAAGTTTTTACACAAAATGAGTCACAAAGTTGATAAAATAAAAAATAGAACACAACATATTGTGTTCGTTGTATTCTAAAACATACTATGGAGCTGATGGCGGGACTCGAACCCGCGACCTGTTGATTACGAATCAACTGCTCTACCAACTGAGCCACATCAGCAAATACAAATTTATTGTCAATTCAGTGAAATCCTTGCACAGCATTTCTTGAAGGTAACAATAAATTTAAGCAAGAATGACGCTGAATTGTGAAATCAAAAACCATTTCACATCACAGCAATCATATTATAAACCAAATTTTCTAATTTTTCAATTATTTACGCAAAAAATATTTCAAAATTAACCACTTTTCACAAAATTTTTTCGTTTCAATTTTCATTTTGCGCCAACTTAAATGAAACTTTCATCTCTTCTTCGGATTTTGAAATCACTTCAACTTTCACATGGTCGCCCACTTTCACAATCTCATAAATTTTCTTTGTTCGGTTGTCGGTGGCGTTGGAAATATGCAACAGCCCACTTGCACCATTTGTCACTTTCACAATCGCACCGAATTGCAAAAGTTTGACAACTTCGCCGTCATAAACTTCTCCAACAAGCAATTCTTTAATTCTCGTCAATTTCGGGTCTTCCAAAAGTGCTTTGAGCGAAAGTTCCACTTTTTTGTTTTCGCGGTCAATCTTAATAACCCGAAATTGTTTGACATCGCCAACACTAAGTGCATTTTCAACCTTATCCAATCGTTCGTAAGAAATTTGCGAAATATGCAAAAAACAATCAAACCCCTCCACACTGACGAACGCGCCATACGGCATTATGCGCTCCACCTTGCCTGTGACAATCTTGTTGATGAAAATGCTGTTCCAAAAGTTTGTTTCAATGGCAACTCGCGTCTGCTCTTGAAGAAGTTTAATACTCCCCACAATCTGCCTGTTCTCTTTATCAATTTCCGTCACAACGGCTTCAAACTGTTTTCCAACAAGCGAACTCATGTGATTTATCTGTCTTTCACTCACCTGGTCAAAAGGAATGATAATGGAAAAATCGCCCATTTTTGAAAGCAAACCATTGCCAATTCCGGTCACAACAAACGAAAATTTGCTTCCAAGTTTAAGATTTCCAGCATTTTGATTGGCAAGTTTCAGTGCATCTGCCAGAGATTTTGACGCTTCAATCAACCCGTCTTCATTTTTTTGTTTTGTGATGACAACAGAAAATCTGTCGCCGATTTTGATTTTTGAGTAATCTTCAAAGTCGCTTGCAGGGATGAACGCATCATTCTTTCCACCAATATTGAAAATGCAACCATCATCGCGACGCAAAACAACCACACCATCAAAAGACTGTCCTTTGCGGTATGACTTAAAAGTTTTGTCAATCATTTCCAAATTAAATTTTTCACTCATAACTTTTCTGCCCTATATCATTCTAACATTTGCAATTTTCGTAAAATAAACATTAAAATAAATCAATAAAATTAATAATTCACGATCAGTTTAACAAAAAATAATAAAAAAGTCAAATAAACTCAATAAATTTTCATAATATACAAAAAATTGTTAAATCTTTTTAAAAAAACATTTTCTTCACTATCATATTTAGTTGCCTTGTTCAACATCATCACAAGCAAAAAATTTTTATTAATCAAAAATCGACCTGAACAATATCAAAATCTTTTTAACATAAAAAAATCGACATTGCTTAAATCATTTCGGTCGTTTGTCGAAATCATTTTAATCATTGCGCTTTTATTATCAGTTTTTTTATCAGTTTAATTTATTTAGTTTATCAAAATACTTATTGTATAAATATACATTCTTGTGTATTATTATACATAGAAAAATTCACACAGTTCCAATAAAATTTCACAATCAAAAACTTAATTTAGTTTCAAATGTGCAGTTATATTCTCTCTTTTATGATATTTTTCCTTTATCTCTCTTTCTTATGATACACAAAATCTAATTTCCAAGAATGCTTAAAAATTATGATGAACATTCTTTTTCTTTAAATGTATATTCTTTTTTCTTTTTCAATAAAATAATTCAAAAGAGGTGTTATGAAAAAAATTGTTCTTTGTGGTGGCGGAACTGCTGGGCATGTTTACCCCGCACTTGCTGTCGCTGAAAATCTCGTTGATTATGAAATTCATTTTTTCGGTGGAAATGGAATGGAAAAAGATATTATAAAAAATTTTCCAAACATTATCTATCACGAAATTCCAACGGTCAAATTTGAACGAAGATTGACTTTAAAAAATTTTCTTATTCCAATCAAACTTTATAAGGCAATAAAACAAACTAAGGCTAAACTTAAAAAAGTGGACCCAAACATCATTTTTTCAAAAGGTGGTTTTGTTTCTGTTCCTGTGGCAATCGCCGGCAAAAAACTACACATCCCCATCATAAGCCATGAAAGCGATTTGTCGTTTGGACTTGCAAACAAAATCATACTTCATCATTGCAACATCATGTGCACAACTTTCGCACAAACTTGCTCAAACAACAAATGTGTTCACACTGGTCAACCAATTCGCAAAAAAATTTTTGAAGGGAAAAAACTTCATTTCAACTTCGACCCCACACTGCCAACTGTGCTTGTGCTTGGCGGAAGTTTGGGTGCAAAATTTTTAAATGAAATCATTTTTGAAAATCTCGATAATCTCACAAAAAAATATAACATCTTGCATATATGTGGCAAGAACAACTTTAAAAAAATAGAACATAAAAACTATCACATTGCCCCATATGTTGAAAACATTGAAGATTATTATGCTTCTGCCGATATCGTCATTTCACGCGCTGGAAGTGGTGTGATAAATGAACTTTTGGCACTTGAAAAACCCATGCTTCTCATTCCACTTTCCAAAGAATGTTCGCGCGGAGACCAAATTGAAAATGCCAAACTTTTTAAAAAATTGGGCTATTGCGATATGTTGGAAGAGAAAGAATGTAACTATGTAAAAATAATTGAAATTTTGGAAAAATTACAAAAAAATGCAGAAAAAATCAAAAAAAACATGAAAAAAACTGCAAAAAACGATGCTGTTGACAAAATTTGCTCATTAATTGAAAAACTAAATACTTCAAAAAATATTAAAAAAAACAAATTGTAAAAATATAAAACAAACAAAAAAAATAAAAAGTAATTAATTTTTTATTATTTTTGAAAAAAAATTAAAACATATTTTTAACTTTACATTCTATGCTTTATACTTTAAACTTTGTTTAAAAAAATCTAAATTTGGCAAACCATAACCTTCTTGATATTTTTCAAAACCAAGCGGTTGACAAGTTCTCAAAAGAATGTTTTTGATTTGCTTTGGTGTGGCATCTGGAAATTTTTCCAACAACAAACAAACCACCCCAGCAATCATTGGCGTTGCAACAGAAGTGCCACTCAAAATGGTGTATGGTTTATCAACCCCGCAGGAAGTTATATCCACGCTCGGCGCAACCACATCTGGCTTGACACTCCTAAAAGCTGGACCCCGCGACGAAAAGTTGGCAATTTCAAAATATTTTTTATTGAAAGAAAAATCATCATAGCGATTGTCATCAATTCCGCCAACTGTAATTATTTGACTGCTTATCCCGGGTGATTTTATCGTTTGGTATTCTGGTCCACTGTTCCCTGCCGCCGCAACCACAACCACTCCATCATTCCAAAGCGCATCGGCACCAAGCATGATTGGGTCATTATGCCCCAAAGGCTCACTTCCAAAACTCATGCAAACAACTTTGATGCCAAGTTTTTTGTGATTGTCAAAAACCCATTCCATTGCATCCAAAATTTTATTTGCAGTCGCCTCTCCATTTTGGTCAAGTGCTTTCAGCGCAAAGATGTTCGAACAAGGTGCAACGCCAGCATATCGAAATCCAGAAAGCGCGCCATTTCCAGAGCAAACCCCACAGACAAAAGTCCCATGCCCGTTGTCATCATACATTTCATTTTTATTTCCCACAAAGTCTTTGAAAAGAGAAACCCTTTGTCGTCCAATCATAAAATCGCAATGTGGTGCAAGCCCCGTGTCAATAAAAGCCACCCCAACATCCTTGCCATAAAGTGAAAGCGAATTTGTTGAAAGAATTTGTTTGGAAACAAACATCATTGCGCTGGCAACCGCGAGCGAATAAATATAATCGACCACATCAACATTTGAAAGAGAAAAAATCTCTTTTTGAGTGGCTTTGCAATAGAAAGAATTTATGAATAAATATTCATTAATAATATGTATTTTTTTCTGCTGTAAAACCTTCCGTGTTCGCTCAAAATTTTTTGAAAAAACAAAACAAGGAACCACTTTATCTTTGCTTAATATGGCAATTTCATTGAGAAGCCGACTGTCAATTTTGTTCACATTCATTTCAAACTGTCAATAACCCTTATCATGTTTTCATAAGTTTCGGCAGGCAAATAAATTTTAATTTTTTCAATGGAAGTGCGCAGAGCGTCATAATCAAACACCCCACTGTTTTTTTGCGCTTGGATTTCTTTCGCCAACCTGTTCATCAACTCTTCCGAAGAAAAATCCTTAATCTCTTCATAGGTTTCTGTGATTGTTTTGCTTTTTGCGTTTGACGAACTGACTTTTGACGAAGTGCTTTGACAAGCACTTTTGCTCATTTCACTCAATTTCATATTTCAATATATGCAAAAAGATTATTTTTGAACACTAAAAAAAATTTATCTTGCATATATAATATTATGAGCACATTTTTCAAACCGAATAAAAATCAAGATAATCACCAAAACCCAGCGTATGCCTACTATCCAGAACCACTCTTTTTTAAAACGGCGGACGAAATATCTGATCCAGAAAACTCACAGCACGCCCAAAATACAACCTATCCACACGGTTTTGAAGAGAACTCCTCTTCGAATAACCTAAATATCAATTCAACACAAATTGATAACTCAGCCAAAATTCAAAACAACACCACCTTTCAAAATCAAAATTCGCAAACTCAAAACTTATCATTGTTCGGCGGAAAAGAAAACTTGTTGAACATGCTCAAAGGAAATAACAACGAAATGCTTTCAACACTTCTTGCAAGTGGGCTTTTTGGCGGACAAAAAAATCTAACCGAAATCATGTCAAAAATGATTACTCAATCAAATCAGCCAAAAAAGACAGAAACGACAAAAAGTCATTCCAATGTCACATTTGAAGAGATGTAAAAAAACTTTACCAACCCCGCTCGGTAAAGTTTTCGTGCTCCATTTTGATTATGCTTTCAATCATTCTTCAACAACTTTTCCATGTTCAAAATATATTTTTCGCTTGCAAATTTTTTCAGCAATTTCTGGACGGGTGCATGCCAAAATCAGCGTGGTGTCGGCAGTTTTTAATCTTTTGATAAAACTCAAAATTGCTTCCACATAAACATCAGAAATTTCGTCAAAAATGTTGTCAACAATCAGAAGGTCGAGAGGACGGAATGTCAAACGAATAAGCGACAAAATATATTTATCTTCTTTTCGGATGTTCTTCACTTTCTCATCACGAAGTTTTTCAATCGAAAACTCAATAATGGCGTTGTTAATCATCTTTTCTGCTTCGGCAGGTTTGATGCCCTTTTTATTTAAGATATAGCGAAAATTTTCGTAAACAGTTTTATTTTCCAAAAAAACAGGACAATATGGCACATATCCAACGCTCAAATCAGTTCGAAAATCAATTTTGTCAAGCGGAATGTTGTTGATATAAATTTCTCCGCTGTCAAACTCTTCCAATTTTGCAATAACTCGCAACAAAGTTGTTTTTCCACTGTTTTGTTCGCCGACAAAAGCCACACTTTCCCCCGCCGAAACTTCCAAACTTATATTGTCCAGCGCGTAAAACTCTTTTGTGTATTTGAGATAAAGATTTTTTATTGACAGCATAAAAATCTCCTATATAACTTTGTTATATGATAACATATTTTTAGAAAAAATAAAAATGATTTGCACATTTTGCAAACCATTATGTTTTATTTTGATTAACTGTCCTTCTTTTTCACACTGATTGTGACTTCGTCGGAGATTGGTTCGCTTAAAACCAAAATCTCTTCGCCTGTTTCTTCATTCACTTTCGTTTCGCCAGCCACCATACGAAAAGTCAACTCAACATCTTTATCGGCAGAAAATCTAAACACTCTGTCGCCATATTCTTCATACATCAAATAGCCCGCCTCAGTCGTCACACCATTTGTTTTGCTGATGAGATAGGTCAAATTATACCAATAATCAGCGTTAGGCAAAGAAAGAGTGTAGTCATCCCCCATTTCTTCCCCGAAAACAAGCGTCAAATCGGATTCGCTTGACTTGATTTGAAGTCCAACATTCTTATCGCTCACACGGTCGTCATCGTCCAAAACAACTTTGATGGCATAATTGGTGGATAACGCCGAAGTTATGTTTGAAATATGCGCACAATTCACCTGCGTTTCGCTCTCACAACCCGCAAGGAATAAACAAAAACACAATATGCACAAAAAAACTTTCTTCATATGCATATTGTGTGCATTTGACGAAAAAATATAAATTTAACACGAAATAAGAGCAAAAATTGAAGAAATTTTTAAATTTTATTAAAAATTCACTTCAATAAGCCCATAACCGCCCTGTGTGCGCTTGTATAACACATTCACCTTGCCGGTTTCTGCATTGAGAAAGATATAGAAAGTATGTCCCAATCTTTCAATGGCGTCTTTTGCATCATCAACAAATGTTGGGTCAAGGTCAAAAGATTTTTTCTTGTAAATTCCTGGAAGTTTAAGTTCAGGCAATTCTTCCAAAAATTCAAAGCCAAGATTTTTCGGCGTTGAGCGCTTCTTGTCTTTCAACTTTTCTCTGTTTCTGACAATCTGTTTTTCAAGTTTTGGAAGAGCCAAGTCGATGTTGTTATACATATTTGGGCTCAAAACTTCCGAGCGATACAAAATGCCCTTGTTTGAAATTGTGATTTCAAGTTTGTCCAATTTGTTTTGTTTTGAGCATACCACTCTGGCAGATGCATCATCGCCGAAATATTTGTCAAGTCTGGTCAATTTTTCGGTGACAACATCCTTAAAGCGCTTGGCAATTTTGAATTTGTTTTCAACAAAAGTGATTTTCATAAGTTATCTCCTTTTTTCATGACAATTTTGTCACTTGATTTTGTATATTCATTATAGCAAAATCTTTGCCATTTTCAAAACGATTTTTTCATTATTTTGAATTAAATGTCAGTTCATTGCCATTCAAACCCACATGGATTGTTCCATGATTGGAAAGTTTCCCAAGCAAAATGTTTTCAGCAATGCGGTCTTCAATCTCCTGCTCAATAAAGCGTTTCAGTGGGCGCGCACCATAGATGAGATTGGAACCTTTTGCCACAATATAGTCAATCGCTTCCTTATCCACAAGAAGTTTAAGACCTTTTGCAGAAAGACGCTTGTTGATTCCATCAATCAAAATTTCGGCAATTTTCATGAGATTTTGTTTTGAAAGACTTTCAAAAATACAAATCACATCAATACGGTTGATAAGTTCTGGCTTGAACTTCTTTTTAAGCGCATCCATGTATATATCTCTTTCGTTGACCTTTTGATTGCTCTCTGTTCCAAACCCAAGTTGTTTTTGCTGACGAATTTCATTTGCGCCAATATTGCTTGTCATGATGATGACAGTGTTTTTGAAAGACACCGTTCGTCCTTTGCTGTCAGTCAATCTTCCGTCATCCAAAATTTGTAGCAAAGCATTCAAAACTTCTGGATGTGCCTTTTCAATTTCATCGAAAAGCACAACGCTGTATGGTCTTCTGCGAACCTGTTCGGTCAACTGACCACCTTCGTCAAAGCCAACATATCCCGGTGGCGAACCGATAAGTTTCGAAACAGTGTGGCTTTCCATATATTCACTCATATCAATGCGAATAAGGTTGTTTTCATTGTCGAAAAGCGCTTCGGAAATCGCTTTTGAAAGTTCCGTTTTACCAACCCCCGTTGGACCCATGAACAAGAAAGAACCGATTGGTCGTTTGCTGTCTTGCAAGCCAACGCGCGCACGCCTAATCGCCTTGGAAACAGCATTGATTGCTTCGTCCTGCCCCACAACGCGCTTATGCAAAATCTCTTCCAAATGCAAAAGTTTCTCTTTTTCGCCTTCGGTCAATTTTGTCACAGGAATTCCCGTCCATTTGGAAACAACTTCGGCAATCTCGTTCTCGCCAATCTGTCCACTTCCACTTTTCTTGACGATTTTCTCATTTTGCACTCTCAATTCATTTTCCAAATTGATGATTTCTGACTGCAATTTCGCCGCTTTTTCATAATTTCTTTGAAGCGAAGCCTCGTCACGACTTGCCGAAAGGGTTTTGATTTTATCTTCCAAATCACGCACTTTTTGCGGTTTGAGCGTGAAGTTGACTTTCGCACGCGAACAAGCCTCATCAATCAAGTCAATCGCCTTGTCAGGCAAACTTCTGTCCGTGATGTATCTGTCCGAAAGATTTGCCGCCGCATTGATAGCCTCATCCGTGATGATAATCTTGTGATAGGCTTCATAGGTGTCTTTCAGGCCTTTCAAAATCTCTATGGTTTGCTCGACAGACGGCGGATTGACCATGACAGGTTGGAAACGACGCTCCAACGCCTTGTCTTTTTCGATATATTTTCGATATTCGTCGGTTGTTGTTGCGCCAATCGTTTGCAATTCACCGCGCGCCAAATATGGTTTAAGCATATCTGCGGGACTTGTTTCACCCTTCTCACTCCCCGCTTGCGCCAGCGTGTGAATTTCGTCGATAAAAACAATTATGTTGCCATTTTCAATAATAGTTTCAATGACATCTTTCAGTTTTTCTTCCATTTGACCGCGATATTTTGTGCCAGCCATCAGCCCGCCAATTTCAAGAGCATAGATGTTTTTGTCTTTAATCTCTTCTGGAACATCACCGCTTGCAATCGCTTGCGCCAAACCTTCCACCACAGAAGTTTTACCCACCCCTGCTTCTCCGATAAGCACAGGGTTGTTTTTTGTCTTTCGACAAAGGATTTCAATAACACGCTGAATTTCATCTTCTCTGCCAATCACAGGGTCAAGTTTGTGTTGACGCGCTTTGAGAGTGATGTCACTTCCCATTTCCAACAACTTTTCTGGCAAAGCGCTTCCCGCCTGCGAATTTTCTTCCGATTTTTTACTCTCTCTGTTTGTCACATTGATTTGAAGCGAAGAGAGAAGTTTGATTTTAACTTCTTCAACATCTATATTAAAGAAATTCTCCAACATTCTTGTGGCGTAACAACTTTTGTTGGACAAAATCGCCAAAAGCAAATGTTCTGTTCCAATGAAAGAATGTCCCAAATCCATGGCAATTTGCTGTGCAATTTGGAAAAGTTCTTTTGTTCGCGGAGTGAGTTCCACCGTTCCAAAAAGCGAAACTCCGCTTGCTGATTCTTCAAAAATTTCGAACAAAGCATTTTCTGTGACACCATATGACGCAAGCAATTTTGACGCAGTGCAATCTGTCACGCTGACAAGCCCATACAAAATGTGTTCAGTGCCAACCAAATTGCTCCCAAAACGCAGAGCAATTTTGCTTGCATTTTTAATCACTTTTTCAATGCTTTCCGAAAATAGTCCATTATTCAAAGCCATATTTCACCTCCCGAAATCAAGTCATCAAACGCTAAATTATATAGATTTTTTCAATCGACAATCGTCAGTTCCGCTCGACAAGTTCCTTGATTTTCCTATTAATATACTCACTTCTTTTCAAATTTTCCTTTGAAGAAATGGAAAAATTTTCAATTTCTTTCAAATTTGCAGAGCATGCTTCAACCGCCAATCTATCAAACGCCTTTTGGTCATTTATTTTCAAAAATCCAAGCGCGTCGCCAAACTTTATGAGTGACAATTTTTCCAACATTTCTTTCTCTTCAAGAATGTAACACTCTTTCAACTGTCCGTATGCACGATAGATTTCATCAATAAGCGTATCGTGATTGGTCGACAAGATATCTTCGCGTGCTGACAGTTCCATTTCGCAAATTTGACAAACATATTCCGCCACACTGTCGATGATTTCTTCTTCGGTCATGCCAAGCGAATTTTGGTTGGAAATTTGATAATAACTTCCGCGCGCACCGGTGCCTTCGCCATACAACCCGCGAACTGTTCGCCCTTCTTGTTTGGTTTCTTTTTTCACTATATCAATATCGCCATTTCTTTCCAAAGCAGGCAAAAACAGCATGACGGACGCTCTCATGCCCGTGCCAAGATTGGAAGGACTTGATGTGATGAAGCCATAGTCTTTGGAATACGCCACATCAATTTCTGAGAGAAGCATGTCGTCAAGTTGTTTGATTTCGCGATAAGGTCGATATAGATTAAACCCCGAACACATACATTGTTCCCTTATATGGTCTTCTTCATTCATCATAATGATAAGATGTTCGTCTGGCGAAAGAGCGACGGCGGAAATATCTTTGTTTTCGATAAGTTCTCGGCTTATTATGTGGCGCTCCAACAGCGCATTGCATTCATTGAGCGACAAATTTTTCAGTTTGATTATATCAAAATCGCCAAATTTTGAAAGCGCAAGAGAAACAGACGACACAATAAAGTTTGCGTCGTTTTCGTCACGCAATTTCGTGAAAAAATTAAACCCAGACACATTGCGTGCCAAGCGAATTCTTGATGAAATTGCAATATTTTCAAAATTTTCCACTTCCATACCCTATTGCAAACCTCAGTTGGATTGATGTCTTTTTCCGCCAAACATCTTGTCCACCGCTTTTTTCACCGAAGGAAGTTCATAGCATTTTTCACAGCCAACAAAACCTGTTTCCAAAATTTCATCGGCGCTGGTGTGACACTTTGAACAGATTTCACTCTGCATCTTTTTCAATTCCTTTCATGGTCAAAGAAATTCTCTTTTTGGCAAGGTCTACCGCCATAACTTTCACATCAACAACATCGCCAACTTTCACAACATCACTTGGATGTTTGACAAAAGAGTCAGACAGTTGCGAAATATGCACAAGTCCATCTTGGTGAACACCGATATCCACAAATGCACCAAAGTCAACGACATTTCTCACAACGCCCCTGAAAGTCATTCCTTCTTTCAAATCTTCCATGTGAATGACATCGCTTCTAAGCACAGGTTTTGGCATGCTTTCGCGGATATCACGCCCCGGTTTAAGCAGTTCGTTTGTGATGTCGCTCAAAGTTGGAACACCAATACCACATTCTTCTGCGACTTTCTTTTCACCTTTATTTTCAATCATTTTTGGCAAAAGCACAAGTTTGCCTTCTTTGACATCTTCTTCTGTCAAGTCAAATATTTTGAGAAGTTTTCTGGTGGCGTCATAACTTTCTGGGTGAACAGCAGTGTTGTCAAGCACATTATCTCCGCCCACAACACGCAAGAAACCAGCGCATTGTTCATACGCTTTTGGTCCAAGTTTAGGCACTGACAAAAGTTCTTCTCTTTTCTTGAAACCCTTAACTTTCGCTCTGTATGTCACAATGTTTTTGGCGATTGACATGTTAAGCCCAGAAACATAAGACAAAAGACTTGGACTTGCAGTGTTCAAGTCCACACCAACGCTGTTTACGCAATCTTCCACCACACCTGTCAGAACTTCGGTCAATCTGTTTTGTGGCATATCGTGCTGATATTGCCCCACACCAATGGATTTGACATCAATTTTTATAAGTTCAGCAAGTGGGTCTTGCAGTCTGCGTGCAATGGAAACGGCAGAACGCAAGTTGACATCATATTCAGGAAATTCTTCGGCAGCAAGTTTGGAAGCCGAGTAGACACTCGCACCCGCTTCGCTGATGACAGCATAACTGACCGGTCTGTTGCAGTGTTTGATGAGTTCCGCAACAAAAATTTCGCTTTCTTTTGACGCTGTTCCGTTGCCAATGGCAATGATGTCGACATTATTTTTCTCAATCATGGCTTTAAGTTTTTCCATTGCTTCTTCTGTCTTGTTGCGCGGTGGAGTTGGATAAACAACCGTTGTGTCCAACACCGAACCATTTTTATCAATCACGGCAATCTTGCAACCATTGTGATAACCTGGGTCAAAGCCCATAATGATGTTGTTTTTAAGTGGCGATTCCAAAAGCAAAGGTCTGAGATTGACTTCAAACATCTTGATTGCCTGCTCATCTGCCATATCGGTCAAATTGTTTCGGCATTCGCGTTCAAGGGATGGAAAAAGAAGACGCTCGTATGAATCTGCAATCACTTCGTCCATAAGCGCATTGGTGTTTTCGTTATCCTTTTTGAAATACTTTTCAATCACAGGAATGGTCAACTTGTCGTCAATTTGAATTTCAACTTTAAGACACTTTTCTTTCTCACCACGATTTATTGCCAAAATTCTGTGACTTGGAAGTTTGTTAACTTCTTGCTTAAAGCCAGAATAGGTTTCGTATGTCAAATTATTTTCATTTTCAAGCAATGTGCAGAAAATAAAACCCTTGTTTGCAATAATTTCGCGAAGTTCTTTTCTAAGTTCCGCACTGTCTGATATCCGCTCAGCAATGATATCTTTTGCGCCCGCAATGGCATCTTCCACTGTGGCAACTTCTTCGGTTATGAATTTCTTTGCTTCTTCGTAGACATCAACATCTTTGCTTTGTGCTTGCAAAATGTCAGCAAGTGGCTCCAACCCTTTGGCGATTGCCACACTTGCTCTTGTTTTTCTCTTTGGCTTATATGGTCTGTATATATCTTCCACTTCGGTGAGTGTCATGGCATCTTCCAACGCCTTTGCAAGTTCATCCGTCCATTTGCCTTGTTCGGTGATGACCTTTTGAACTTTTGCTTTTTCGTCATCAAGATTACGCAAATATTTCAACCTATCTGCAAAATTTCTGAGCACTTGGTCGTCACAAGAGCCATGCATTTCCTTTCTATATCTGGCGATGAAAGGAATGGTGTTCCCCTCATCAATAAGCGTGATTATGTTTTGTGTATAATCTGCTCTCAATCCAAATTCACTTGACAATCTTTCTTCAATTTTCATTTTATTTCTCCTTTTTTGTGCTTTTAATGATTTTGTTGATGATTTGCTGATAGTTCAGCCCACTCACACCGCTTTCGATTTCACCGAAAGTTTGAAGAATTCGACCATTCATCACGGTCATGGTGACATCTTTTTTCGACTTACCCCAAATGAGATTTTGAAGGACGGTCGGATATAGCGTCGGTTCTCTTCTCACCACGATAAAGTTGGCATCTTCGCCTTCGACCAAAGTTGTTGCCTTGTTGGTCGTCATCAAAAAGGCTTCTTTTTCAGTTAAACAATTTTTGTCTTCAAAAAGTGACCACTGCGTCATCAAAACCTGTCTGATATAGGCAAAATAGTCAATTTCAAAGGCACTCCCACTGCCAATTTTGATGTCAAAATCCAAATTTTTGAGCGTAAGCAAGTTCACTGGTCGGCGCCCCGCCTGCCCATCTTCGTAAGGGCAGATGATGTATTTGTCCCCATGCTCCCTGAAAATTCGCAAGTCGTCTTTTTCGAAGCAATTTCCGCCGACAAGAACCCAATCTCTGTCCAAAATTCCAAAGTCTTCCAACACAAGTGGCAAAGATTTGCCGAATTTTTTATCAACCGTGCCAAGTTCTTCCAAACTTTGCCCCACTTTCAAAAAAATTTGAAGGTTCTCTTTTGCCGATAAATCAGAGATTTCGCTCAATTCATTTTCTTCCAATTCATCCATATTTTCAAGCAAAATTGAAACTTTACTATCCAAAGGTTCGTCTTTCAGAAAAAGAACTCCGCCCAACACATTTTTAAGCACCATAAGTTCCTTAAAAAGCGCCACATCTTTTTCGCTTTTGAAGTTGAAAATTTCGCTTGACATAAATGGATTGTCAAATGGTGGCAGAACAAAATCGCCTTCCAAATCAATATAATCAGTTTTGCCAGCCTTGATACTTTCGCTGATTTTCACAATTTTGCCGTTTTCGACCAAAATATCGACCACTTTCGCATTATTATTTTCGATATCCACCAAACTGCAATTTTTAAAAATCAATTTGTTTTTGAATTGTGTGACATCTCCGTTTACATCTTCCCATTCTTTCTTGTCACTTTCGAACTTGATTATGTTGTCCTTTGATTTTTGCATACTCTCTCCCAAAATGGAAATACTCTTATAGGAATTATACCAAAAAGGAATGAAAAAAAGCAAATGAAAGAGCGAACAATTTTACATTCCGATGTCAATAATTTTTTCGCGTCGGTGGAATGTGCCACAAGAAGCGAACTTAAAGACAAACCTGTGGCAGTCACAGGCAACCCCGAAAAGCGAAATGGAATAATTTTGGCGAAAAACGAAATAGCCAAAGCGCAAGGTGTCAAAACGGGCGAAGCAATTTGGCAAGCACAGCAAAAATGTCCAAATCTCGTCACCCTGCCACCGCATTACAGCCTATATGAAAAGATTTCCAAGGAATTACACAAAATATATCTCTCCTACACCGACTTGGTTGAACCTTTGGGATTGGATGAATGCTGGTTGGATGTGACACCAAGTTTGAATTATCTTCAAAAAACAGGAAAAGAAATTGCCGACGAAATAAGAAAGCGCGTTCGCGAGAAATTTGGCTTCACCGTTTCAGTTGGAGTTTCATTTTCGAAAATATTTGCCAAACTTGGAAGCGATATGCACAAGCCAGACGCCACCACCATAATTTCATCAAAAGATTATCAAAAATTGACATATCCTCTGCCACTCAACTCCATAATCGGAATTGGCGGACGGCTTACCAAAAAATTTGAGAAAATGAATGTGCTTACAATCGGCGATTTTGTGGAATTACCCCAAGATTTTGTCCGAAAAGTTATGGGCAAAACAGGCGTGGAATTACAACTGAAACTGCGCAACGAATTCAACGAACAAGTGGCGTGCTATTTCAATCTTGCCCCACCAAAAAGCATAGGCAACGGCACCACAACCATTTTGGATGTGACTTCCCGAGAAGACATCAACAAAGTGGTGTCATTTTTGTCCGAAAAAATTGCGCAAAGAATGTATGACGGCAATTTTGAAGGCTCCTGCATATCTGTCACATTGAAAACCGCCAATTTTGAGCGCTTTCACCACTCTCGCACCCTGTCTGCCATCCGTTCAAGCGAAGAAATTTCCGAGCAAGCCATGAACTTGATTGACACCTTTTGGAAATATGATAAACCCGTTCGAGCAATACGGGTGCGCATGTCCACCCTGCGCCGACTTGACAAAATTGAGCAACTATCCTTTTTCAATCAAGAAACAAATTCTCTAAATTCCAGCATACAAGAAATCAAAAACAAATATGGCAAAGACAAAATATTTATCGCAAGTGACAACGCGTCTTTCATAAACAAATCTGGACACCGCGACACATAATTTCTCGCATTAACATATCTCCAACCCTTATGCCTGAGCATACCAAGCACACTTTTTACAAACAATTTATATGCGCCTTGAAGGTGTAATTTTTGAGTCTTAAAACTTATTTAAGAAACAAGAAATGGACTGCTTAACATCCTCACGCCAAATTTTTTAAACATGAAATTTGGGTATTGACAAACAACTCGCACTATTATATAATGATGTTGAAGTTAAAACTAATGAAAGGAGTCAAAATGAACAAATATAACAATTTGAAATCTTGCCAAGATTACATCAAAAAACACTATCTCCCAAAAGGAATGAAATTTCAAGACAATGACGAGTTACTCTCTTCAAAAGAAGAACTGCTCACCCAAAGTGAACTTTTGAACAAGACATTGTTATATGCGCTCAATTACGCCACCCACCTATATCTAAGCGAGCAAATCCAAGGCGAGTTTGAAGATATTTTGCAAGACACATGTGAAGCGGTTTTGAAGATTAACATAAATTGTGGCAGACTTGATGAATACAAATTTTTCTTGCGTAGCCATATCAAAAGAGATTTATCAAGAAAAGAGTCTAATAACTTGAAAAAAAATCGCGACCTGAATTTCAAAGAAGTGAAAAACTACTCTGACGAAATTGACGAAATCACATCTGCCGACCCGCAAAACATGGACAACATTGAAGAACGGCTTAAAATTGATAAAGTTCTCAAAGCGCTCTCACCAAGATTTAATGAAAGAAACCTAAAAATTGTGGAGGAAAAGGTCTGCAACGGCATGTCATATAGCGAATTAGCAGAACGATACAACATCTCACGGTCAAGATGCAATCAAATTTGCAAAAGATTTTTTCGCGAAATACAATCTCAAAACGGTCATTTTGACAAAATTAATGAAGTATACAATACGCCTGATACGCCTGATCGTTCAAAGTAATAAATTTTCTGCTAACTAAAACAATAAAGCAAAAAAAATAAAAAAATGAAGTGAAAACTTCATTTTTTTATTCTTCTTTCAAAATTTTTCACATCTTTAACAAAAATCTGAAAGTTGTAAGTTTTTATTTTTTTAAATCAAAAGTTATGAACGCTTAACTTTTTTTGAAGAAATTTTAAAAAACAAAATGTCATTTTTGCACTCATTTTCTGTTGAAGTCAATTCCACATCAGCACAAACAACATGCAATTATCAATCGGTAACCGTTTCAACTTCAACAACTGATTCATTCTTCTTCTCTTTCTTAGACTTGATTTTATTACGCTTTTTATGTTTATAAACAACCGCCCACAAACCCGGAGTGATGAAAGTGGAAGAATAGAACGAAACCAAGATTCCAACAATGATTGGGAAGGCAAATTCTCGAACGCCAGAAACACCGATTATAATCAGCATCAAAACCAAAACAACCGCGATTGAAGATGTCAAAACAGAGCGGAGCATTGTGCTTTTGACAGAAGTGTTTGCGATTGTGACATTGTCAATCTTCTTATCATTATTTTGAGCCATTTTCACTTCGTCGCGAATATGACCGTAAAGAACGATTGTGTTATACAAAGAGTAAACCATTGCCACAATCAGTGCAGCAACGAAAGTTATATTAATCTGCACGCGACAAATCAACATAACCGACAGTGTCACAGCAAAATCATGGAAAAGCACCAAAAGTGCTGGCAAACTGCTCAGGAAATTGAAGCGGAAAATGATATATACCAAAACCAAAGCCAAGGCAACTATGATTGCCACAACTGATCTCATGATGATTTCTGTGGTCACACTTGCTGATGTCACTTCGCCTTTTGAAACAAGTGCCAAAACACTTTCCCCTTCCAAACTTTCCAGCGTCACGCTGTCATCATTTTCAACAAAGCCAAACGCTTTCAAAAGTTCCAAACGGATTTCGTCGTTCACTTCTGCAATTTGGTCAGAGTCAAGCGAACTGTCATTCTGATATTTCACAATCACAGCATCACTGCCAACAATTCCCAATGCGACATTTTCGTCACTGCTTTCGCTTATCTCAATTTTTTGTATTGAAGATGCGGAAAGCCCATGCTTTTTAAGCACCGAATTGATGATGCTTGAAATTTCAGAAAAATCTTCGTCAACATCATAGGACTGCGAAGAATAAGTGCCTTCACTGTCAATGAAAATGGTCATGTTTGTTCCGCCTGTGAAGTCAATTCCAAGATTGAACCCCACACTGCAAAGAAGAACAACTCCCACCAAAATAATAATGATTGGCGCAATCAAAAACCACTTCAAATTTTTGCAAAAATCGAAATTTGAGTTTTCAATTTTGCTGTCAAGAGAGAACTTGCTGTTTTTCTTATATTTGCTCATTTGCCCCTCCTATGTTGTCCACAACAATTTCTTCGTTGCTATTCTTAAACACTCTTGTTTGCTTTGGCAAATGCAGTTTCTTATATTTCACACTGTTGAATGGAAGATACCATTTCGTGAAGAAACGCATAACCACAAGAGTTGTGAAGAAAGCAAGCACCACACCAATCATAAGTGTGATTGCAAAGCCACGAATTGACGCCGTGCCGAGAATGTAGAGGAAGATTGCAGCAATCAAAACAGCAACATTTGTGTCAAAAATTGTCCAGAATGCACGCTTGAACCCGGTCTTGACCGAAAGTGGAATTTTCTTTCCAGAGCGATATTCTTCACGCGTTTTTTCCAAAATCATCACAATACCGTCAACAGCGATAAGAATGGAAATGACAATTCCAATAAGTCCTGGCAGAGTCAGTTTCAAGAACGAGAACGCTTGCAAGAAGAAGAGCATCAAAATCATGAAAATCACAAGTGCAAAAGAAGCCAAAAGACCAAAATCACCATATCTCAACCAAAGGAAGAGCATGATAAGCACAAGTCCAACCACCCCGCCAATAATGAAATACAAAAGACCGTTTGGCCCAAGCGTTGCAGAAATTTCAGAATATTCCAAAAGAGAAAGAGTGGCCCCAAATTTTCCGCTTAAAAGACGCGCTGCAAGCGTTTTTGCAGAGTCTTCACTTTCATATGAAATATAAAAACTTGTCATGCCAGAGATTTCTTGGTCACTGCAATCGATATACAGATAATCATCTCCACCAACTTCGTCAAAGTAGATATAAACATATCCAGAATCGTCATCAACCACAGTTGCTAACTCCTGAAACTTCGTCACTCCGTCACTTGTGAAGTTGATTGTGACAACATACGCCCCGCTGTAATATGTGATTTCAACATTTTTGATGTCGCTTCCCGTCACATAGACATCAGCATCACTGCCAGAACTTGCTGTGAAATAGACATCTTGTCCAAGCACTTCAAAAACATCTTCACTTATTGAAGAGCCTGACATCTCAACACGAATTTTGTTGTCGCCTTGTTTTGTGATTGTTGTTTCTGAATATTCATTGCTCAACACATCAATGACATCGGAAAATTTTGCGATTGTGTCTTCAATCGCCTCATCCAAATCGCCGTCTGCCTCACATTCATAGACAACAGAAACGCCACCTGCAAGGTCCATTCCAAGTGAAATGGAATTGGCAAATCCATTGTAATGAGAAGTGGTGAAAGGTATATCAAAACTGCAAAAGGTCAAAACAAGACCAATCACAGTCAAAACAACGACAGCCACGAAATTGAGAATGGAGTTTTTCTTACTTTTATTTAACTTCGCCATTGTTTCCCCTTAGAAAGTTGTATACTTGTATATTTTAATACATTAAGGGGCGATTGTCAAATAAAAAGCTTAATTTTTTTTCAAATTAACACAAATAATTCCACAAATTCCGCCAATAACGCTTCCAAAGACGATGTCATTGACAAGAGTGCGGTCAAATTGGAACGCCCCGTCAAGAATGGAAAACACCAAAAAAGCGCAAATTGTGAAACAAAGACCAATCAAAATGCCAGAGATTAACCCCATGTTCTTATGTTTTTTCAACCCAAAAAAGACGCCCACAAAAATGGAAATTCCTTTGATGACTTGGTTGACCGGCGTGATGACATTGTCAGAAATTGAAGTGAAGCGCAAGATGAAGGCAAAGATAAGAATTCCCACCAAAGCGACACAAAGTCCTGCAACAACGCCCTTGATTATGCAAAGCCACAGGTTTCCATTTTTCTTTTCACTTTTAAGTGCTTTCACTTTCATTATTGCCACCCTCCTCACAAAACAAACAAATTTTTGATTTTAATCATTTTATGCGGACAGGTTTAAGTTAAGAACAAAACAATTTAACAAGATGAATTAAGACTATATTGGAACAAGAATAAAAAAATAAGTTAAGGATAACCCAATAAATCAAACAAACAATAAAAATAAAACAATTCAATAAACCCAAATAAGCAAACTGAAAAATAAGTTAGAAAAGAACGAATTAAATAAGATATATAAACAGAATACACAAAAAAATCAACAAAAAAAACAAACCACGAAATATCATGGTTTGTTAGGTTTTGTAATCTCAGTTTTTCTTGCTCTTTTTTGAAGATTTTTCTTCAACTTCTTCCTTCACTTCTTCAACAACAGTTTCACTTGCAGATTCAGCGCTATCAGTGGTGGAATTTTCTTGCCCGTCAGCCTTTTCTTCAGCAACCTTATTCTTTTTCTTGTTCTTCTTAGCCTCTTTTTTTGCTTCTTCTTCCGCCAATCTTGCTCTTTCCGCTTCCGCCTTTGCTTCTGCTTCGCGTTTAAGTTCGGCTTCGCTCTTGAAAACAGTGTAGATTGCATACGCATCAACTGTCATATAACTTTTTGTTTTTCCACCTGTTTCAATGACAACAACTTTTTTGGAGTCGTCAAATTGAAGTTCAGTTATTGTGCCGTAAACCCCACTTGTCGTCAAAACCTTGTCGCCCACTTTAAGCGAATTGGTCTGTTCTTGCACTTTCTGCGTTTCGCGTTTATTGCGCGCGTTCATCATGATTGGAAGTCCAATCAAAAGAAGGACAACAATCACCATCAAAACCCAAGTCCAAAGTCCGTTTCCGGTGCTGGTGTCGTCAAGCAACATACTCATCATAATATCACCTCTTTAAAACATTTTTTTAATTTTTATCTTTTCAAGATTGTGCTTTCAGTCAATCTTGGGTCTTATTTGAAGAAAAACCCAAAAAAGCAAACGAAAAACACAACTCCCAATGGCAAAATCAGTTCATTTATGCCCATATCTTTTGCACTCCTTCACATTCTAACACAGATTATGCCACAATTCAAACAAAAAATCAATACTTTTTTGCAAAATTTAGATTTTTTTGTCTTTTATCTCTTGATTAAGCCTTGAAATGAAGTCATCAAGGTTAAGTCCGCTCTTATTTTCAAAACCGCGTCCACGAATGGAAATGGTCGAATTTTTCTCTTCTTCATCGCCGACAATGATAAGATATGGAATTTTCATTGAAAGCGCTTCACGAATTTTATATCCAATCTTTTCGTTGCGGTCGTCAAGTTCTGCGCGCAACCCGCAGTCGCGCAAAGTTTGATAAATCTTTGTCGCATAGTCATTGTTTCTGTCTGTGAGCGAAAGCACCTTAACCTGCACCGGCGAAAGCCAAAGCGGAAACGCACCAGAATATTTTTCAATCAAATATGCAAGAGTTCTTTCATAACAACCAATGCTTGTTCTGTGGATGATATATGGTGTTTTCTTAACACCGTCCTTGTCAGTATATTCCATTCCAAATTTTTCAGCAAGCATTTGGTCAATTTGAATGGTAATTAAAGTGTCTTCCTTACCAAAAACATTTTTGATTTGAATATCAAGTTTTGGACCATAGAAAGCCGCTTCTCCAATCCCAATAACATAAGGCACTTTCAAATCTTTCAATATTCTTTCCATTGCGCCTTGCACTTCATTCCATTGTTCTTCTGTTCCAATATATTTTTCTCTATTATTTGGGTCCCATTGAGAAAATCTATAAGATGAATCTTCATATAAACCTAAAGTTTTCAGCATATAAACAGCAAGTTCCAAACAAGACTTGAACTCGCTTTCAAGTTGTTCTGGTGTGCATATCAAATGCCCTTCACTTATCGTGAATTGACGCACACGAATAAGTCCGTGCATTTCTCCACTTGCTTCATTTCTAAAAAGTGTGGAAGTTTCATTATATCTCAATGGCAAATCCTTGTAAGAACGAGGTTTGTTTAAATATGCCTGATATTGAAATGGGCAAGTCATCGGTCGAAGAGCAAAAACTTCTTTATCTTTCTTTTCATCTCCCAAAACGAACATCCCGTCTTTATAATGGTCCCAATGTCCCGAGATTTTATATAAATCACTCTTTGCCATAAAAGGTGTTTTTGTCAAAAGCCAACCTCTTTTTTCTTCTTCATCTTCAACAAATCTTTGAAGAAGTTGAATAACTTTGGCACCATTTGGAAGCAAGATTGGAAGTCCTTGCCCGATATAATCCACCGTTGTGAAATACCCCAATTCTCTCCCAAGTTTGTTATGGTCCCGCTTCTTCGCTTCTTCCAGCATGTTGATGTGCTCTTGAAGTTGTTTTTTGTCAGGATAAGCATAGGCATAGACGCGTTGCAACATCTTGTTCTTCTCGTTTCCGCGCCAATACGCCCCGTTCACTGCATGAATTTTGAAAGCATAGTTTTGCAAATTTCGACTGCTCTCAACATGCGGTCCAGAACACAAATCAAAAAAGTCGTCGCCGGTGTAATAAATGGAAATCACAGCGTCCTTTGGAAGTTCTTTGATGATTTCTGTCTTATATTCATTCCCCGCAAAAAGTTTGAGTGCCTGATCGCGAGAAACTTCTTTTCTTGTGAAAGGTTCACCCTTGTTTATGATTTCCTTCATCTTCTTCTCAATGTTCGCAAAATGCTCTGGCGTCAGTTGAACATCTGTGTCGATGTCATAATAGAACCCATCGTCAATGGCTGGACCAATGGTCAGTTTGGTGTTTGGATAGAGTTCCACCAGTGCCTTTGCCAAAATGTGTGCAAGAGAATGTCTTGCAGTATGCAGTTTTTCATCTTTTTCTTTGTTCATAACAGCCTCCAATTCATTTAAACTTTATGATTTTTTTAATAAATCATTGATTTCTTTAAGTTTCAAGTCAATTTGCAAAAATTAAATCAAAAAAATCGCCCAAAACAAAAGAAATCTTTGTTTTAAGGACGATTTATCAAACCGCGGTTCCACCTTAATTGCAATGTAATCATTGCCACTCTTTAATTTGTTATGTTTTTTGAACAATTTTCGACTTAAAACTCAGCGCTTTTCATGCGACAAATTTGCTCTTCAAAAATCATTTCACGCAAAAGTGGTTTCGCACTTTCCATTCCGCCAAGGTTTCTCACCAACCAACCCTTCTCTGTGCGCTTGCATGGACGCTACTTGTCTTTCACTGAACACATGGCAATTATATCAAACCCTGCTCAATGTTGTCAAGCATTTTTTTGTTTTGTCATAGATTTTTTTAGTTTTCAAAACAAAATCACCCTGCAAAAATACGGCAAAAATATATGCACAAAAAAAATTAAAAATTTCGACATTTTTTTTCATAAATCCTATTGACAAGCATCTGTAACTATGATAAAATGACCAAGTCAAAACACAAAAAATTTGTTAGATATATAGAAAAGTGTTGGATATAAAAACTCACAAGAATTTATATTCACTCAATATGTTTCACTCTCAAAGTATATGCAATCATATATATATCTATATTTCTCACAAATTTTTAATCATATTGACAACAAAACTAAAAATTAAAAGGAGAAAAAAAATGGAAAATTTGAAAAAGACAGAAGAAAATTCTTCACTCTTGAAGGCAATCAAAGTTCTTGTTGCAAATGGGGACACAAGACTTTTGAAGTTCATGTTGGAGAACAACAAGGAAGTTTTGTCAGAAGTGAAAAGCCCAGAACTTCAAGACCTCTTGGCTGCACACCTTGAAGAACCAGCCAAACTCTCTAAGGGTGCACCTTTGAAAGTGAGAGCTGTCAAAGAAGTTGAAGACACTAAAACTAAAAACAGCAGAAAAAACGACGGCAGAAGCCTTTAATTAAAAGACCAATTTTGGTCTTTTTTTCATTAAAAAATTCCCTTCGTTTTATTCTCTTTCGTTGCACAATTCTCTTCTTTTCAATCTTTGTTAAGTTTTGATGAAAAATGACTTCTCTTATCCACTTTGTAACCCAAACTCATTTTTGAAAAATATCATTTAAAAATGCTAAATTTATTCACTTTTTCAACATTTTTGTTGTAATAAACATTAATTCTTTCATCAAAAATTTTAGACAAAAAATTTGCCGTTTTGTCATCACTGCAACAAAACAGATTGATTTTCTTTGGACAAAGTTCAATCAAAGACGACACCAACCCTTCTTTCGACAAATTTTCATGTGGGCAATCTTTGTTTTCTGGTTTGAGATAATAACCATTCTCTCCTTCAAAGACATCAATTTCTTCTTCGCAAATTTCCAAATTGTCAATCAAAAATTTAAGCAAGTCAAAGAAAGCGTCTTGACTTCCAAGATAGTCGCTGTTCTCGTTGGCGAGCGCCACAAGTTCCGCCCACTTTTCCCTAAGCCCGTTCAGTTTGAAAAAATAGAAAGAGTCCAAATGCAAGTTTTTTTCAAGTTCCAAGTTTTTGCTTATGATATAAAAATCTGTTTCCTTATCAAAATTGATTAGGGCTTTTTTAAATGCAGTCATGCTCATATTTTCATGTAACGGCAATCTCAAATTTCTGGCGAGATATTGCTCTTTATAAAAATTGCTGACAACTTTGATGACGCACCTTTCAATGACAACCTTTGCCCTGCCCTGCTCTTCGATTGGGCAACCAATAAGAATATAAAAGTTGTCGAACTGCTGATAGCATGTCACCACACTGCCAAGTTGACTTGTTTGCAATTTGAGTGTTTGGTAGATAAATTTTGCAATATCAATTTGAGATGAGTTAACTGCAATGGAAATCTCCCACATAAAAACTCCTTACAGAAGGTATTTTATGCAAGCACTTTAAAAATACTCAAATTTTAAATGAATTTTTTTGTTGAAATTCATACTCAAAATTTTTTTTAAATAATTTGCCAAAAGTTTGCTTTTTTCGCAAAATATCGGTATTATATAAGTAGGAGTTTGTAAAAAGACGAATTCACCGGCGAAATTGGCTTAAAATTTCAATAAACAAACAATCGCAAAATGCAAACTCGCAAAATGGAAAGCGTATGAAGAAAAAATTTTCAGTCTTTTTGCTATCAATCATCATCTTGCCACTGATTGCCCTTTTTGGCTGTGGCGAGAGTGTTTCATACACCATCAACACCTATGTCAGTTCGTCAATTTATGGCACAGTGTCTGGCAGAGGAACTTACAGCGAAGGTTCAACCGTCACCTTGACCGCATACGCAATTAACGGAAGTTATTTCATCGGCTGGGTCTTCCAAAACACATTGCTTTCAGACGGTGGAACATACTCCATCACCAACACGCAAGACAGCGACGGAGCAATATCAAAAAGTGTTCTGACTTTCACTTCCAGCGCCACCACGCAAGGTTCTTATTCTGCTGTTTTCAATGACGGAAACATGTTGTATGTCAAACTTGACTCTTTCTTTGTGTCCACAGATTCAGACAGCGACGGAATTGAAGACAGCGATTTGCTTTCAGAAATCATGACTGCAAACATAGACATCTCGCAAGGCTCAACTTCTTTGACAACAATATATTCTGGTCAAGAAGTTTCGTTAAAAGACAGCGTGCTTGTTTCAACAACAGATGTCAACGGCGTGCTTAAACTTTCCACTTCCACCGCCCAAAATGTGAGAGCCGTATGCACCATAACCTACGGCGCGTCTGCTCAAACATTCACATTCAACAGCGAACTATATTTCCAAGAAAGTTCCGACACGGTCACCTACTCTGACAACACATACAAAATCACTTTCAACTTCACTCTTGGCGGACAAGATTTCTATTTGAACTTGATATACAAAGCGCTTTCATAAAACAATCGCTTGAAAATTAAAATAAGTTGAAAAAATAAAAAGAATAAAAACAGATTAAGACAACAGACAAAAAAATGACGATTTTTTTCAATTATATTTCGTCATTTTTTTATTATTTTTTCATTAATTATTCATTATTTTCTGAATTTTTGTTTTTTATAAAAAAAAGAAAATTATTTAAAAAAACTCTCTTTTTTATGAATTTTTTGCGAATTTTTGCGATTTTTTGTCATTTTTTGGTGTTTTTTTACACTTTTTTATGTTTTTTTATATTTTTTCTCTTTTTTATTTTTTTTGTTTTTATTATTTGTATTCCACTTTTTTTAGATATAATCCGCATGGCTCCATTGTTATTCCAGCGTATTTTCGTTCACCTGTTTTGAGCGCTTTTTGGACATCTTTTTCTGTCAATTTTCCGCGTCCAACATCCAAAAGAGTGCCGACAATAATTCTGACCATGTTATACAAAAATCCATTCCCAGTCACAACAAATTTGAAGTTGTTGGAATGTTTTGAAATTTTTATTTCATAAATCTCTCGCTCAAAATTTGTCACCGTGGTGTTCGCACTGCAAAAACCTTTGAAGTTATGTTTGCCGACAAGAAGTTTTGACGCACTTATCATTTTTTGTAAATCAACTTCGAATGGATAAAAACCTTGAAAATTGTGTTTGATTGCCCTTCTCTCTCCGCCCGCTTGAACAACATATTCATAAGTCTTGCGCTTTGCAGAAAATCTTGCATTGAAATCATCTTTGGCAAGTTCAACTTTGCATACTCTGACATCGTTTGGCAAAAGGTCGTTGAGTGCCCTTTTTATGTTCTTCAACGGAATAAGGTTTTCAATTTTTGTGCTTGCCACTTGCCCAAGTGCGTGAACGCCAGCGTCAGTTCGTCCACTGCCTTCAACCTTTGCATTTTCACCTGTCAAAGAAAATAGTGCGCTTTCAAGTTCCCCTTGGACAGTTCGCTGACCTTCCTGTTTTTGCCAACCGTGAAATTCGCTTCCATTATATTCCAAAGTCATTTTCAAATTTCTCATATTCATATTTTATCAAAAAAATTGGCGAACGGCAAACAAAAGTGGAAATAAATTTGACTTAAATCTCAAAAAGTTATATCCTTATTGTATACACAATATATCAAAATTTCAAATTGGTTATGGTCTTGAAAACTTCAAGTTCAAAATCACAAGGAGGTCGATTTGAAAAAAGTTGTCGATGGAAACACCGCCACTGCTATGGTGGCATACAAACTTTCTGAGGTTATCCCAATCTATCCAATCACCCCGTCTTCCCCAATGGCAGAATATTGTGACGGCGAAGTTGCAAACGGACACCAAAACATTTTTGGAGAAATTCCGACCTTGATGGAAATGCAGTCGGAAGGTGGCGCGTCAGGCACTCTTCATGGAAGTCTGTGCGCTGGTGCAATGACGACCACTTTCACTTCAAGTCAAGGTTTGCTTCTGATGATTCCAAACCTATACAAAATTGCTGGCGAACATTTGCCATGCGTTCTGCATGTTTCAGCGCGCACAGTCGCCACGCACGCACTTTCCATTTTCGGTGACCACAGCGATGTCATGGCAACAAGGGCAACGGGATGCATCTTGCTTTCGTCATCATCCGTTCAACAAGCGCATGACTTTGCTTTAATCGCCCATGTGCTTGCCTACAAAACTTCTCTTCCTGTCATACATTTTTTTGACGGATTTAGAACTTCCCATGAAACACAAAAAATTGATATAATTTCGGACGAGATAATCAAAAAAATGCTTCCGCTCGCTGAAATTGAAGAGTTCAGAAACGGAAGGCTCACGCCAAACGCGCCATATCAAAAAGGCACATCTCAAAATCCTGATGTATTTTTCCAAAATCGCGAACTTTCTTCGCCAGCATATGTCAATATTCACTCCAAATTGGAGGAAATTTTAAAAGAGTTCTCCACTCTCACAGGCCGAACATATCACGCATACCACTTAATCGGCGCAAAAAATCCAAAAAAAGTGATTGTCAGCATGGGCTCTTCTTGTGAATGCGTTGAAGAAGTGCTTTCAACCGACAAATCTTTCAAAGATGTTGCTCTTGTTAACACCCACCTATATCGCCCATTTGACTATGCACAGTTTTCAAAAATATTGCCACAAAGCGTGGAAGAAGTTATTGTTTTGGACAAAACAAAAGAATGTGGTTCGCGCGACCCACTCTATCTTGATGTCGTCACCGCACTGAAAAATCGTCCAAACATCAAAGTTTTCGGCGGAAGATATGGTCTTGGCGGAAAAGATTTCACTCCTGCAATGGTTGAAGCCGTCATCAAAAATTTTGATATACAAAAAGACGACTTCACTGTTGGAATAATCGACGATGTTTCACATTCTTCGCTCCCACTTGGCGACTATAAATCAAAGACAAACGCCTTTCAAATGAAGTTTTGGGGCTTAGGCTCCGACGGCACAGTGTCGGCAAGCAAAAGCACAATAAAAATTCTTGGCGAAGAACTTGACAAATATGTTCAAGGCTATTTTGAATATGACAGCAAAAAGAGCGGAAGCCTGACTCGCTCACATATCCGCGTCAGCGACAAACCAATCAAAAGCACCTACCTTGTGGAAAATGCGGACATCATCACCATAAACAACTTTTCATTTGTGCATAGATACAACTGTCTTGAAGGCTTGAAAGAAAACGGCAAAGTGCTCATCAACACCATTTTCACCGCCGACGAAGTGGACAAGATTTTGCCAGATATATACAAAAAAACCTTGCAAGAAAAGCACGCCACGCTTTATGTCATCAATGCCATGAAATTGGCAGAAGAATGTGGGCTTGGCAACAAAATCAACATGATTATGCAAACAGCACTGTTTAAAATTGCAAATATCATCGATTTCAAAGATGCCACCGTTCATATTGAAAAATATATCAAAGACACTTATTCCAAAAAAGGTAAAAGCGTTGTTGACAAGAACATAAAAGCCTCACGCAGTGCGGTTGAAAAATTGCAAAAAGTTGATGTTTCAAAACTCACTTTGAAAGGAATGAATTTGCACGAAAAAGATATCAACGACAACTTCTATCAATCGGTTATGAAACCAATCGAAAAGTTGGAGGGTGACAAAATTCCTGTTTCAGCATTCGAAAAAAGCGGAAAAATTCCGCAAGGCACAGCCGATTTTGAAAAGCGCGGTTTTGCAGCGCATCTTCCAAAATGGCTACCAAAAAACTGCATTCAATGCGGTCAATGCGTGATTGCCTGCCCGCACAACGCCATACGCCCTGTGCTTGTTAAGGGTGAAACGCCAAAAGAGTTGGAGTTTGCTTCCGCTTTTGGCATGAATGGATATCACTATCGCCTGCAAGTCAGCCCAGAAGATTGCACCGGCTGTGGTGTGTGCGCCAAAACATGTCTTGCCAAAGAAAAAGCGCTTGTCATGCATATGGCTGACGAATTTATGGAAGAAGAAAAGAAAAATTATGCACTCACGAAAACTTTGAAAACTGAAAAAGAAACCCCATTTTCCACCGACCTTCCAAAAGGTTTGCAGTTCAAAGATTGCTATTTTGGTTTTTCTGGTGCATGCGGTGGTTGTGGAGAAACGCCATACATTCGCCTTGCAACAACCTTATTTGGCAATCGAATGGTGATTGCCAACGCCACAGGATGTTCAAGCATATATGGCGGGTCATATCCGTCTTGCCCATATTTCAAAGACGAAAACGGAAAGGGTCCTGCATGGGCAAACTCTCTTTTTGAAGATAATGCAGAGTTTGGGCTTGGACTCAAACTTGGAAGCGAATACTCCTCGCCTGACGAAAAACAAAGCGTTTGGCTTATCGGTGGTGACGGCTGGGCATACGACATCGGCTACGGCGGACTTGACCATGTTTTAAACTGCAAAGAAAATGTCAACATTTTGGTTTTGGACACAGAAGTATATTCCAACACTGGCGGACAAGCGTCAAAATCAACCCCGCGCGGAGCAATGGTGAAGTTTGCAACTTCTGGCAAGAAAACAAAGAAAAAAGATTTGGTGGCACTTGCAATAGCCTCAAAGAACTGCTATGTTGCGCAAGTTTCTCTCGGTGCAAACATGACCCAATGCATCAAGGCGTTCAAAGAAGCGGAAAGTTTTGACGGCCCAAGTTTGATTGTGGCATACTCCCCTTGCGTCAGCCATGGTTTTGATATGAGCGAAACAATGACCGAAATGCGCAAAGCGGTTGAGAGCGGATATTGGTCGCTTTTGAGATATAACCCAAGCGACGACAACCTTACTCTCGACAGTGTCAGCGATTTTGAAAAATATAACGACTTTTTGAATGGTGAAAGTCGGTTCAGCGCCATAAAGGAACTCAAAGGCGAAGAAGCAAACAAATTGCTTGAAGAAAGCAAAGCGGATGCAAAAGCAAGACTTGACACAATAAAAAAATTCCTAAATAAAGACAACAAGGCATAAAGTATTAAACATCAACACATGATATTTGCAAGCAAATCACCCTGTTTTCTCCCAAAATGCAAAAATTGTGCGCGATTGATTGACAAAATCAGACAAATTGGATAAAATATTTTGTAGTTAAATCATTATCAAGGTGGAATTATGGATTTATTCAAAACTTGGCTGGTGGAAACACCGATTGCCCATCGTGGATTTCACACAAAAAACGCTCCTGAAAATTCAATGTCGGCGTTTGCAAATGCCATTGAAAAGGGCTATGCGATTGAACTTGATGTTCATTTGCTTGCCGATGGTTCTGTTGCCGTTTTTCACGATGAATCTCTCGCCCGTATGACAGGCAATGATGGATATTTGAAATATCTCAACAAAGAAGACCTGAAATCTCTCAAACTTGCTGGAACAAAGGACTGTATTCCAACATTGCAAGAAGTCTTGGATTTTGTTGACGGCAAAGTGCCAATTTTGATTGAAATCAAAAACCAACATAAAGTTGGCAAACTTGAAAAAGCCGTGATTGACCTTTTGAAAAATTATAAAGGTGAATATGCTGTTCAGTCTTTCAATCCATATTCTCTTGCCTATTTCAAAAGGCATGCCCCACAAATCATTCGCGGACAACTTTCTGGAAGTTTCAAAGGAACAAAATTGGCATGGATAAAAAGATTATTACTTAAACGAATGAGCCTGAATAAAACTGTCAGCGAACCACATTTCATATCATATGAATCTTCCACTCTTCCAAATCGCATTGTCAAAAAATTCAAAAATCTGCCATTGCTTGCTTGGCCTGTGGACAGCAAAAAGGAATATATGCGTGTTGTTAAACATTGCGACAACATAATCTTTGAAAACTTCGAGCCTGAAATTTAAAGAAATATAAAAACATAATTTAAAAATAAATAAATTAAAAAAATGAGTAAATTTAAGGAAATAAAAAAACAAGTGTTCTCACTTGTTTTTTTTGTTAAATTTTCATGACTTACATCAGACGACAATATTTCCCCTGCTGTCTGATGGTTTGAAACATGCCATAATTCCTTC
>CAYNTF010000009.1:0-29884 GCA_964400145.1 uncultured Lachnospiraceae bacterium
CATCCCCTATATGCTCTTTGTAGCTTTATCATTGGATTTACTTAGCATTTTCGCGTTGTTTGACTTTGCAAACAATTTCTCTTTTACTCGACTATTGAGTATGCAAATATTCGTATTACTAGTTTCATAATTTGGCAAAATAACTTATGTCAATTTTGCCTAAGTTAAACTCGTATCAATATTTGACTTTAATCTTCACAAATATGTAGTTGTCAAAGAACTTTTGCCAACAGTTGAACCCTTCAACCTTTACGCCAAAATGATTGCTTGGTGTGTCAGCATTGGTATTCTACCACACACCAAAAACATTTGTCAACAGTTTTTTCAAAAAAAATTAAAATTTTTTCAAATTTTTTTGCAATTTTTTTTGTACAGCCTGACGCCCCGCCGAGTGTTCGCAAAAATTGCCATTTTTTATCGAAAAATAATAAAATTTTTTTGAAAATTTTTTAATAAAATCAGCCAAATTTTTGGAAATCTGACCTAAAATTTTGAATGTTACCAACAAAATTTGTCAAAATTACAAAACTATTTGTCAAAAAATTCCGTTTCAATCAACCTTCATTTATAATTGAAATTATAATATGACAACTATTATATATAACACATACATTGCCTGCATACATAGCGCATGTAATATGCGTGAGAACGATTTGGTCGCAAACTTTTTTAAAAATTTTGCCACATAGTTGCCATTTTGCTAAAATTGTGCTATCATATTTAGGTTAAATAGATGAAATAAATGCTTTTAGGAGAAAACTATGGACAAAATCGCTAAAAACTTATATCGTGACCACTCTTGCAACGATGTCACACTGAAAGATGTCGGAAAAGTTGTTAAAGTTGCCGGCTGGGTGAACACTGTGCGCGACCACGGCGGAATCACTTTCGTTGACCTTCGCGACCACTATGGCAAAGTGCAACTTGTTTTTCACACTCTGCCAAATTTCAGACTTTCAAAAGAAACTGTCATTTCTGCACAAGGCAAAGTTATGGCAAGAACGGAAGAAAACATCAACCCAAACATGCCAACCGGAACTGTGGAAATTTTTGTAGATAAAGTGGAACTTTTGGGAGAATGTAAACTTGTTCCACCTTTTGATATTGAAGAAAGTTTGAATGTAAACGAAGAAACGCGATTGAAATATCGCTATCTTGACCTTCGCAACCCAGAAATGCAAAAGAACATCTTGACGCGCATTGCCGTTATCAACGATTTGCGAAAATATATGACAGAACTTGGATTTAACGAAATCACCACCCCAATTTTGACGGTGTCATCGCCAGAAGGTGCACGAGATTATCTTGTGCCAAGCCGAATTCATCAAGGAAAGTTCTATGCCCTTCCACAAGCACCTCAACAATTCAAACAAATCTTGATGGTGGCAGGCTTTGACAAATATTTCCAAATTGCACCATGTTTCCGCGATGAAGACGCCCGTGCCGACCGTTGTCCTGGCGAGTTCTATCAACTTGATATGGAAATGAGTTTCGCCACGCAAGAAGATGTCTTTGCTGTTATGGAAGATGTTTTGCCAAAGATTTTTGAAAAACACGGAAAATATAAAGTGGACAAAGTTCCTTTCACACGAATTGCCTATCGCGATGCAATGGACAAATACGGCACCGACAAGCCAGACCTGCGCAACCCACTTGAAATTGTCAAACTGAACGATGTCTTTGCAAACACCACCTTCAATGCATTTAAGGGAAAAGTTGTTCACGGACTTTGCGCCCCTGTTGGAGAGTTGCCAAGAAGGCAATATGACGCGCTCACTGATTCAGCGGTTGAACTTGGCGCAAAAGGTTTGGTGTGGATTAAAGTGACCGAAGACGGCCTTGTTGGTCCTGTTGTGAAATTTTTAAGCGAAGAAGAAAAAACAGCGCTAGTCAAAAAGATGAAAGCCAAGGTTGGCGATGCCATTTTCATTGTTGCCGACCAATATAAAATCGTCTGCAAAGTTCTCTCTTGGCTTCGCAACACGCTTGGCGAAAAACTTGGATTGATTGAAAAAGATATATACAAATTCTGCTGGATTGTGGACTTCCCTATGTTTGAATATAATGACGAAGAAGGAAAAGTCGACTTCTCTCACAACCCGTTCTCCATGCCACAAGGTGGGCTTGAAGCGCTCAACACAAAAGACCCTCTTGAAGTGCTGGCTTATCAATATGATATTGTTGTCAACGGCGTTGAACTTTCATCTGGTGCTGTTCGAAATCATGATATAAACATCATGAAAAAGGCATTTGAAATTGCCGGCTATGGCGAAGAAGATATCAAAACAAAATTCTCTGCACTTTATAACGCCTTTCAATATGGCGCACCACCACACGCTGGAATTGCACCTGGTGTTGACAGAATGGTTATGCTTCTTCTTGACACACCGTCAATTCGTGAAGTTGTGGCATTCCCAATGAACAAGAAAGCGCAAGATTTGATGATGGGCGCGCCTGGAACAGTCACCGAACAGCAACTTCGTGAGTGTCATATCAAGTTGAGATGATGTTTCTTGTTTCCATCAAAAAATTTGTCAAAAATTTAAATAAAACACTCAAAAAACAGTCATAATCGGCTGTTTTTTATTTTTTATATTTTTTTGTTTTTAATTTTTTCTTTTTTGTATTTTTTTAAATTTTTATCGTTTCTTATCACATTTTTGTGCCTTTATTCGTTTCTGCCGTCTGAAATTTGTTTTTAATCACGATTGTCAACATCTTTGTGTTTATAGTCAACAAAAGTGAAATGTTTGTTTTTCACCTTCACCCAATAGGTTTTGCTTTCAAGAATAATCTCCCCACGAAAAAACATTTTTGCCGTCTTGACTTCATCACTGTCCCTTTCCTTATATTCAATATCATAGAATTTATACCCCAACAAATTCAAAAGCGGATTGATGTAAAAAAGCGAGTTGTCAATATATACAATGCCAATCATGACCAGCACCAACACATAGACGCAATACGCGCTGACAAGCGAAAGGTCAAGCGGAATGGCAAAAAAGACAAAAAGTGAAAAGTAGCCCAAGAAATGTTGGTCGGTTATGTTCCTTTTTGAAATTATTTGAACTTGCACTGATTCTTCTGTGGAAAACTTTATGTTCCAAACAAGCCCAACCCCGCCCGCAGTGATAAGCAAAAGCAAAGTGATAAAATTGAGAGTGTTCAAAATGTTGAAAGTTAAATTCTGATTGACAATTTCCACAATCAGTTTGAGAAGCACCAAAATATACATCGGCACAAAAGCGCTTATGTATAACAAAAGTTTTTTCAGAAAATCTTTCACTTTCATAAAATTAATGTGTATAAAAATCTAAAAAAAATTTAAAAAATTTAATCAAAAATTAATATAAAAAATATTAAAATAATGAAAAAATTAATTTTTTTGCAATTTTTATTGATTTTTTATGCATTTTTTGCATATTTTTCATTATTTTTTTGATTTTTTTATTATTCGTCCAATATTATTAAGGAAAAAATTGTTTTTAAAAATATTTTAATTTGATAAAAATTTAATAAATTTCATTTTTTGAATTTTATTTGTTATTTTATATATAATAAATTTATATAAAAATATATTCTTATTTTGTTTTGAAATATTTTTGCTTTATGATAAAATGTTTTTAGGACAAAAGGAGTTAGTATGGAAAAAAGTGGTATTGTTTTTAAAAATGTGTTTTACATATTCTTTGCAGTTTGCTTTTTCAGTGTGGGCTTATTCACACTGTCCAAATCAGAAACCATGACAGCTTCTGCTGACTTCGTGGCGGGTCAACTTGTCGACGAAAGTGATGTCGAAAATCAAGACCCGTTGCAATATTTTTTCTTGGTGCGTCAAGACCTGACCAGTGGTGACGCGTCATACGCAAGCGGATTGATTTCAGAGTATAACACCTTCATATACAGCAAAGACGACGCAAACTATGTCACACTTTCTTTTGCCACAAACGGAAAAGATTATATGACCTTCTCAAGCGATGATTGGGCAGGCAGTGTAAGTGGTGATTTGGCAGACAGTGAAAGTGATGCTGGTAGTGAAAGTGATGCTGGTATCAATGAATATCTCTATATCGACATCGACTCCGACCATTTCTATTACTACCACATTGAACATATTGACTTGTATATCAATGGTGTTGACCAAGATGTCACAACAAACAACTTTATTGATGACAGCGGATTATATTTTAAAAACAGCACCATATCTCTTACAGCACAGAAGTTTAGAATGTCCTTTGCAGCAGACACATCAAGTGATCCTTCTGATGCTTCGACAATAAGCATTTTGGATGAAGACGGAAATGTCGTTGAAGGTGTTTACACTGTTTCAATCACAATGTATCTTTGCGAAGGTCAAAACGACAATCCAGAAAGCTTGACCGACGGCAATGAGTTCACACTTTTGTATAACTTCTATGTTGTGGATAGGGACAACTATTTCAATAACAATCTTCCAAACATTGAGTATAACAGTGACGCCTATTACAACACAATCACAATCTCAAATGCAACTTCAACAACAGCATATTATCTTTATTCAAACTATTCTTCCAGCAACAAAATTCCATATGTTGAATATGACTCCACACGATTTGAACTCACCATTCAGAAAACACTTTCAAATTCGACCTACACCGAAACCGTGACGACAGACCAAGAAAGTGGCGAGATTATCACAAGCGGTGATGAAATCACCTATATCTTGCAAGACGACAAAACTGTGCGTGTCTACTTCACCGATGTGGGAAATTACACCCTGACCTTGAATGCCATTTCGCTGATAAGTTCGGGAACGGAAAGCGCAAAATATGACCTGAACGGATTGACCAGCATAACAAAAAATATTCAGGTGTATTTGTATGGTTACCAAATGACCTACACCGACTATGACGCCGAGCCTGACGAAAACAATGTCCGCCCAACAGGTGAATTGAAGTCTTATAACTACACTGATGGCGTGTTTGAGAACAGCGCAGATATCACAAGCCAAATTTCTGACTTCGACACTGAGAATGTTGTTAGTGATGTCACCGACCTTTTGAATGGCGACTATGAAATTGTCCAAACCAACCAAACGCCGATTAAGATAACTTCAAACGCCACGCTTGACACAAGTGGCAGTTACATCCTGTCCACAAACTCATCAGTGGGAAGTAAAAGTGAATATTCTACGGACGATTTAACCCTTTATGAAGCGTCATTTCAAGGTTTGACGCAAAGCGGTGCAGGAATTTATATCTACATACTTCGCTACACTTTCGATAACTATCGCGACGATTCTGGAAATTACTCCACAACAACGCAGTTCTATCAAGTTTTCTTGTTCGAAATCACAAGCAGTCAGCCAAGCATTTCAGTGACAGTTGAAGGCAACGATGAAACAGTCTATTCCAACAAATTTTATAACCAAAATATTGTCGTCACCGACACAACAAAACTCAATCTATACAACAAAGATGTCACTGTGAGAATTTACGCACAAGATTTCAATGGAAACTACCTTGATGTCTTTGGCGGAACATCGGGAATTTCGCTGTCAGACATGCTTGTGTTTGGAACTAACAACTATTTCACAGTTAACGACGATATCGAAAATTCTGTTATTTTGAAAGCAAACGCTCACTACACAATCCGTCTGTATTACACAGCGGACATCTCGTCATCGAATTTGAGTATCACTGCCACAAGCGGTTTTCAGACAGAACAATATTTCACAATCGACATGGAAGAGATTAACGGCGTGACAGGCAGAAATGTTCAAGAAGTTTCTGGCACGGGCAATTACACAATCATAAATGATATGGAAACACTTGCAACAAATCAAAGTATGGTCGTTTCTTGGAACAAAAAAGCAAGTGGCGCAACAACAACGGCATATTATCGATACTTTGAACTTAAAGATGCAAGTTATTACACCACAAGCAACATTTCTGGACTTCTTAATTCTTTGATTAATATATCAACCAGTAGCAATATGTTGCCTGTCAATGCAGTTTTGGATATGAATGGCGCATCAAGCACATGGCTTCCACTCAGCAACACTGTGGATTGGTCATCAGGAGATGAACTTTCTTCTCAATATGTCCTTTCTGACGCTGGGCTGTATATCATTGATATATACGACCAAGCGGGAAATCACACCATGGAAGTTTTCTTTATCGATAACACCACCCCAATCTTTGCACTCTATGATTCGTCGACAGGAACATATGAATTGACATCGTCAACCATGTATATCTCCGCAACTTCAACTCTCTATTGGACAAACTATAAGGGCATATACATGACAAACTTCGACTCCACGCTATACATCAACTATTCCCCAAGCACAATCTCATCAACATATTTTGAAAGTTACACCGATTCATACAAGTTCTATACCCCTGGCAGTAACTGCACAAACACAACGGCACTGGATATATACACGCTGATTTATGAGAAGTTATACTCTCAAAGCGACTTACCTGACGGAACAACCGGTCGATTTATGCAATACTACTCTGGCTCACTTGGAAATTATTCAACCGGACAAGATGTCATCACAAGTTATGTTGGAATGTATTTCACAATCAAAATACACTCCGTTTCATACTATCTCAACACGAACGATGAATATGTGCAATTAAACGGAAGCACTTATTACAACCTGCAAGTTGACAGCACGGAATACACCTTCACAATTCTCATTCGTGACATTGCAAACACAAACATTTTGTTGAACTATGACACAACATATGTTGGACAATACACCAACTATTACAGCGCAAGGCAGACGATTATTGTAAGTTTTGACACTTCGCAATTTGCCATCACTTATCCGTCATCAAGTGGGGAAACCGAAATAATGTCGTCCAACACAACGCAAGTGGATGAGTCGAAAAACAGTTTGACAACCTACCTGACCCCAACAAGCATGAACAAACTCTTCTCAATCTCCATAATTCCACGCTCCACATCAGAAGACGGAAATGAAACCTATCAAGTTGAATCAATCACAGTGGAATACTATAAATACGAAGCCACTTCGAAAGAGGTTAATGGTGTGACCTACTATTATTACACTCTTTCAACCTCATCCACCACAACGACATACGATTTGCTCAGCAACACTTCAACCGAAGCAGTCACCTTTGATATTGGCGCTTCAACTTCGAACAGCGTGACCGCCGCAGGAAAATATGTCATAACAAGAACTTACAGCACAGAGTCGGGATACTCCGTCAATTCAAAAGACTATCTCACCCGCACATTTGTTCTCTATGTTGACCGCAATGAAGTGATAACAAGTTTGGAAACTTATGACGACCACCAAGAAAGCATTGTCGGTGGCGACATCTTCATTTCAATGTTTGACAACGACCAATCGGCAGACATCATTGTCACCTTCCCAAACAGTGAAGAAGGTAACACAGACAACAAAACGCTGTATAACAACGGCACAGTGACTTCTGTTCTCACAACAAACAAAGTTCCTGTGAACATTTACATTCCACAATATAAATACACCCAATATGTGACAAAAGACGGCACCGATTTTATTGTGACAAGCGATGACGACATGAATGAATATTATGACGATTCAAGCATAAGAGAATATTCTCTGTATGCCGAATTGTATAGAGGCGGGCTGTCAACTTCCAATCTTATCGCTGTGACGAACACCAACTCATCAAATCCAAGTTTGAACGGAATTGTGTCTGAAAACGGCTTTTTGGTGTTCTATCGAATAAACAACGGCGGTCTTCTTGGAAGTTTGACCGAAGCGGGAGAATATTATGTCACAATCTATCAAGGCTTCTTTGGCACAGGAAGTGGCGAAAACAGTTATTTAAGTTCCATCACCTTCATGTTCACCATAGAATCTGCCACACCTGACTTCTCGGTGCTTTTGACGGACAACTCCACCCCAAATTCTGTCACTTATTCTTCCGGCAATTACACGCAAGAGTATTACACCAATCAATCACAAATTGTTTTAACTTGGGACGCTTCAACGGACAAGTATACAGTTGACATCGAAAAAATCACAATTTCTGGTCAGAATTTCAACTACACAACAGAAAAGACAGATTCAGGATGGGTAAGTTTGAATTCAGACATTTGGATAAGCGAGCCGACCCTATCCGAAGATAGTCGCACCTACACTGCAATTTTAGATTTAACACAACTTTCTGGTGCATACACAAATGGCGGATATGTTGACATAACAATGGAATATAAACAAGATTCTGCGGTGAGTCAATATTATTCTTCCACAACAAAACGCGTTACAATCGACCTGTCTGCCCCTTCAAACAACATCAACAACCTTGTTTCATTGATAACTTCAAACACGCTTATAACAATCTCTGAGAGCGATTTAAGAACATATCTCACCGCGTCAAATGAAACAGCAAGAAATTTGAACGAAACAAGTTACAACATTTCCAACAGCACAAGTGCATACTTTGCATATTATTCCTACACTGTCACCGCAAGTTTCTTGAACACTTTGCAAAGTTCGCAAGAATATCTGACATACATACGCGAATTCAGTTCCAAGTATGATTCCGATTTGGAAGAAAGAGAAACAAATCCAACCAATTTCAGTGCTGGCAATTTCAGCCTTATCAGTTCATATTCAAGTCTGACAGCAAATAAGTATTACGAAATTGTCGAAACGGACAGAGCGGGAAATATGACGATATACACAATCTATGTGACTGATTACAGCGCGTCAACAGATGAAGAAGATTCATACAATCAAAATCTTATCTCCTACACCACAGAAGATGGCGACCAGTTGAATTACACCATCACTGATTATAATAATGTTGTAAATTCCAGCACTCTTTATGGTGTTTCTGGCTCAATCCACAACATCTATGCGCGCACAGGGTTCTCGCTTTCAAACATCAACTTCTTTGGTGACGAATGGGCAATCATAAAAGTTGACACCTACACTTCAAACCGTGTTCAATCAACAAGAATTTATATGTTAAGTCCGTTCTATTCTGGATATGCACTGCTCTATAACAATTCAACATCGTCCTTTGAAAGAGTTTCTTTTTCAAGCATGATTGACGGAAGTGTTGGGTCGGTTTACAAAAATGTCATGAGCATATACAACCGACAAACAGGAAGTTTTGAAAATTTCTATATCAACATATACAATGTTTCACTGTCGGCATCATTGACATCAACACAAAGTGAAGAGTATATTGAATTCCCATATGTCACAAATGCTCAAATTCAAAGCACAGAAAGAGCCTACACCTATGTGACAAGCATGAAAATCACGGCAAACGGAGTCACAATTTATGAGCAGGAAAATCCACTTGGTTATGCGTCATATTGGCAAAACTCCACCAACATTTCAGTCACAACAACTTCATCATCACTTTTCTTCACACTCAATTCTGACACCGCCTACACCTCAAATACGAAGATTGTGTATGAATATACCGACAACTATGGCACAACCTATCAGCGAATTCACTTATATCAAGAAACAGTGATTTCTGACCCTGTGAGTTCATCAGACTATTTATACTCCTACTATGACGACAGCACAGGGCGAACTTATTATGTCACAAGCGGAGATTTCATCTACACCTACAACGCAAGCAAATACACCGTCACGGTTTCGGATCTGGTGAACAATTCACCATCGACCAGCGGAGAATTGACAGGTGCAACAGCAAGCACACAATCTTCAAGCAACAATCTTCAAATATTGACCGTCAGCCCAGAAAACACAGACGAGGCTTACAACAACCGGTATGTTCTTCAAATTTATGATCGTGACGACGAAACCAATTTGATTGAACAGATATACTTCATCCTATACGACGAATTACCTCGTATGAACACATCGGAAGCAAACAACACAACCGGGCAATTTAAAATCACAGATTCAACAGGCACAAATGTAACATCGGCTATTATATCAAACACCTATGACGAAAACACGGCCTACACACAAATTCAAATCTTCTTCAATTTAAAGACAGAAGCCACAAGTGGAGAGTTCTTCATTCCGGTTCAATTCTCAATAAGCACAGACAACATAAATTGGCGAACATTAACATCTGGCGAAAAACTGACCTGTCAGTCAGACGAAATGGAAACTTACTATCTCAAAATTTGGTATGACGAAGATTATCTCATCAACACCACCGGCAGTTCAACATATGTGTTTGGAAATGTTCCAAGAAGTCAAATATATCAATTCAACCTTGCTTCCGTGACATCAAGTTATTGGGTTGAACAAACGATTGATGGATTGACAACAACTGTGGAAAAGAATGGAACAACCTACACAACAAGCACAGGTTCTGATTACACAAATCACTATATCGTCAACCTTTCTTATGATGAAAGAGAAAATGTCACAATAAGAACAAATCAAGAACAAGGCGTGACTTATGCCACCCCAACAACAGATGTAAAAAATGGCATAACAAGTGAAATTTATTACATTTACAGCAACACAACCGGCTTCAAAACATACATTGTGATAACATACATTCCAAGCACAAACGATTTTGTCGAAGAGTTCTATGTTTCAAGCATCAATGGCGGGCTTGACAGCACAGATTTGCTGAGTTTGACAAGTTATTCGGTTGTGGTGCCAGAAACCTACACAAGCCTTGACAGAATCACACTGCAATGGTCAAGTTATTACGGAATTGAGCAAAACGAAATCAGCATTTCAATAACAAAAATTGACTCCAACGGAAATATTGAACTGACACCACAGGTATACAGCAGTGGAAATTATAAATACACCTACCTGTCCTATTCTGGAAAATACATCATCACCTTCACAGATGCGGCAGGAAATGTGCAGTATTTCAATTATGGTTCAAGCGGTCAAACAACACAGTTCACTCTTGTGTTCTTGAAAGATGTTCCTTTCACTGTAACCTACACCGACCCATTGACCGACGAAACTGTGGTTTCCTTACCAATCAAACAAGCGGTATACAACAGCGCAGTGACATTGAAAATCGACTCAACAACGCGAAGCGAATTCTATGTGTCAGGATCTTATCCAAAAATCACTGTCTACAAAAATGGCGTGGAATACGGCAGTTTCAGTGACAACGAAACAGAATTCACCTTTGAAGAGTCAGGCTATTATGTGGTATACTTCACAGCAACAGCGTATAATAATGGCGACCCGATTGTGTTAAGAGAAGAGTTGTATCAATTCACGATAATCAACCCAAATGAATACAAGATTTCGTATGTCTTCAACATGTATTCCAACTATTACATTGAGAGCGTTCTCAAAGACGGTGTGGACATCACGCAAGACCTTCTCAAAATCTTGGATGTTGAAACAATCACTGTGAACGGACAAACCTACATGGCACAACTTCCACTGTCCTATCTCGACGAAAAGACTGGTGAAGGAACATACACAATCACAGTGAACACCAACAACACATTATACAGCAACTCAATCTTAAACAGTTTCACTTTCAATGTGACAATCAACAGCGGAACGGCACCGCTTAACATCTCAGTAAGCGAAGGCGAGTCCACAACAAGCACAATCACAGTCACATTCAACGCAGAAAACCTATACGCCGAACTTGGCGAAGCAACTCTCAGAATTGTGTCATATAACAGCAGTGGAACGGCATCGGTTTATGACAGCGTGGATATAAATGCTGAAAGCACAGGACAAATCACAAGGTCTATAACAAATGAAGGGACCTATTATGTTCAAGTGATATCCCCAAGCGGAATCATCTTGTTCAGTTACAAAGTCATAAAAACCGAACCAATGAACGCCGCAACAATCATTGCCATTGTCATTTCAGTTGTGGTGCTGGTTGCAGTTGCGTTCATCATCTACAAACTGAGAAAGAGAATTTCTGTTAAGTAATTTTGTGAAAAGATTTCAGTCAATTCGTGAGAAATTTTGTGTTAACCTTAGACAGCGAGAAAAAGTTGACAAATTATAAACTCACAATAAAAATAAAACTCCACACTTTTGTGGAGTTTTATTTTTTTTATGACAAATAAGTTTTTCAAAAGAACTTTCTTGCATTAATGATAAATAAGTTTAAGTTTTGTTTGATTAATGTTTTTTTTATTTTTTAATAAAATTTTGAAAAGGTTTTGTAGTTTTAAAATAATTTTAATGTAGTTTTGAAAATAAAAAAATTCACAATAAAGCATTGTGAATTTTTTTTATTTTACTTTTTCAGTTCTTTGTCAAGTTTCACCTTTGACACAATGAAGTATACAATCACTGCAATCAACACAACAACTGAAATTACAATCAAAATTGTGCCGATAATTTGATATACCTTTGATGTTTCTTGTGTTGCTGAGGTAACTTCAAAAGTCTTTGTTTCTGTTGTTGACCAGCCAACTGCGTCTTCAACGGTGATGGTCAAAGTGTAAGTGTCAACAGTGTCGATATAATAGTATAAATCGGTTTCTGTTGAACTGTCGTCAGCTTCAATCTCATCGCCCGAAGAGTTTGTCAAAGTTACAGTATATTTTGAAGTTGAGTATTCTGACAAAGCGATTGTTGTTTCTCCGTCTTGCAATTCTTTTCCATTGTCATAAACGGTAACCAAACTCAAATCTATGTGAAGTGGTTCAAGTGCAGAAGAGCCAATTTCATAACTGCTTTCAATGAAGTCTGCGTCAAATGTCAGCGTTGGGCTGGTGGAATCGCCCACTCCAATGGTGTATGTCTTTGTGGAGTAGTTGCCCACTTTGTCATAAACGGTGTATGTGATGGTGTAAGTTCCGTTTTGCAAATCTTCATTATTCTCAGTGAATTCGAAAGTTTGGTCACTGAATGCATTTGCTCCGCTCCATGTTTTTGAAGAACTTGTTCCGTTAGCAAGTTGATATGACAAAACAATTTGTGATTTTGATTCATCCAATCCACTTGCATCAGTTGCGTCAATTCCATAGATTGTGAGTTGGCTATTATACTCTGCTTTAAGTTCCGCAACAGAGATTGATGTGTCGTAGTCATAGTCAGAGATTGTTGGACCTGTTGTGTCTTGAAGAATTATTGTGTATGTCTTGCTTGTCAAAACATATTTCTTCAAACCGTTGAACCAAGTTCTCAAACTGCCAACATTGCTTGTGATATAACTGAACAATGTCACATTATCTGCTTTCACAGTTGTTCCGTCCTCATCTGTGATGACAATCTGAGTGTTGCCATTCTCATCTTCAGATTCAGACAGAATATAAGTCGCACTGTCTGCAGTCACTTTTAAAGTTCCGTCGTCAAGAGCATAGATTATTGCAGTTTTGCTCCCAGAATCTTCATATGCATAAGTGAAATAACCGCCTGGAACAAAATTTTCCTGAGTGTAATCACCTGATTCCACAAGTTTGAAATAGTTTTGATTATAAACATAAATTTCAACGGTGTAAACAAGTTGATATTTCAGTTCACTCAAATTGCCACGATTTTCCCAAAGTTCCCATACATTGAATGAGCCGTAAGAACCAACAGTTGTTGAGTAGTTGGTCACTTTTCCGTCCGAATTAACACCATAGATAACAAAAGTTTCGTCGCCTTCATAATTTGAACTTGTGTATTCGTCATAAGTCACACTGTCAGAAATTTCGTATGAAAGAGTTGGAATAGGAAGTTCAAGCGTGTCGCCCTTTGAATAGTCATCAACTTCGATTGTTTGTGTGTCAGCAAGCGTTGAACTGATTGTTGGTGATTGAATGATTGTTCTTGAATTTACATAGTAGTTCACAAACACAACGACTCTTGCACCACGGCTGTCATAAGCGGCGATTGTGAGTTGATAGTTCCCCGCATAAGATGCCACAACGCTTCCGCCATAAATTGTGTATGTTCCTGTGAGTTCATTTCTATATTGATAGTAACCAGAAGGGTCAACACTTATACTTGTTTGGTTTCCGTCAGTGTCGGTGTATGTGTATACCATTTTGATTTCAAATCCCATGTATTTGATGGCATCGTCATATACTGTCACTGTTGGAAGAGTTATTGTTTCGCCTTGTTCATAAACTGTTGTTTCAGCCCCTTCAATGGTGCCAAGTCTTGGGTCTGTGGTGTCTTGAGAGTTGGAAATTTCAATGGTTTGTCCATAGATGTTCACATTTCCAGCATCGTCGTAAACGAATACCACAATTTGAAGTGTAACTGCGGTGCTTCCTGCTTCGCTTAAATCGATTGTGTAAGTTGAAGCACTTGAATCTGTCAAATCAATATATCCGTCGTTTGTGAAACCGTTATTATTTCCTGATGTGTGATATTTGCTGTATGTTTCAGTCAGATATTTACCATTTGCAACTGCTGCGGTATCCTCCAAATCTTCCCACACACTCGTCAAGTCGTTCACTGAAATTACATTTCCGTCCTTGTCTTCGACTTCGATTGGAGTGCCGTTTTCATCCAAATATCTATACCATGTGTATACTGTCATGTATGCATCGTGGTCGTCAGAAGCGGTTGGAGCATTGAATGTGACTGTTGCATTTGGTGTGTAAACTGTTTGCAAAGTTGTGCTGAAAGTGATGTCTGCATATTCACTGTCAATAGAATTTGTTGAAACGATGGTCATTGAACGAGCGGTGTCGGTTTCATTTCCAGCAGCGTCGGTCACGATGTAGTGAATGTAGTAAGTTCCTGTGCCCATGCCGTTGTTTCCAGATGTTGCACCGAAAGACTCTGTTCTGTCGTCGTCAATATATGCAAAACCATATGAAGCGATTGTGTCTTCGTCTTGTGCAGAAAGCCATTCAAGAAGGGTGTCGCCGTCACTTACGGCTGAGTCACCGATTGTCAATCCTGCAAAAAGGTTTGTTGTGTCGCCTTCTGAGCCTGTTTCAACACTTGAGAAAATTTCATAGATTGTGTCTGCATTTGCATTGTCAATGACAATCAAATAGTTGTGTTGTTTCAGCCAGTTGATCATGTCAACATCGTTTGAAACTGAGGCGCCTTCATTTGAAATAGCCTTTCTGATATAGTAGTTATAAGCTGTAACTTCGCTGTAACTTGTGTAGTTGAAAATCAAGTTGTATGCGTCATAGCCTTCGATTGTCAACTTTGTCACTGTTTCGTCGGTCATGATGACACGCTTAAGGTCAACCCCTTCGTCGCCCAATTCTGAAACATTGTCATCGATTCCGATTGCGTAAATCACAACGCTGTTTGCAACTGTGTATGAAGCAAGTTTGTTGGAAGCGTCAGCATAAGTTGGAACATAGTTGCCGTCTTCATCTTTAACATAATCACCATTTTCATCAACTTCAAAATCAGAAGCGTCATAAATCACAGGTGTTGGGGCTGTTTCGTCCTCAATGTTTTCAAAGTTATATGAACCGCTTGATGTTGAAACAGTGTTGCCATAGATGTCATAAATTGTGTATATAAAAGTGTAAGTTCCGTCTTCAAGTGGTTTGAAAGATGTTGGGTCAGCCAAGATGTATCTCACATGGTTGTCTTCTTCGTCACACACATCAATCAAAACTTCTTCATCTTCATTGTATAAATCGGCATCAAGTTCAACCCAGCCAGTAGAACCTGAGTAAAGCACTTCAACAGTGTAGTAAACATCAACACTTTCCGATGCTGGATCAGATTTTGAAGATGTCACACCAACTGCTGATGGCAATGATGAAGAAATTCCGGTTTGTCCATTGTCTGTCCAAGTTGAAGAAAGTTGAAGTTCAAGAGAATAGTCTGTGTAGTATGGCGTTTCTGCGCTGTATACCACTGTGCTTTTTGTCACAGATTTAACAAAGTTCTTCCCTTTATAGAAAGAATATTTAACTTCATAGTTTCCAGCGCCGTATGTTTCTTCTCCCTCGATATTGTCAGCGAAATAATCACCGTCAATGTAGAATCCGTTTTCGTCACTGCCTATAGCCACAGTTGCGCCATTTGCACCACCATTTGCAGTGATAAGAACATAATTCTCATCATCATCGGTCATATCTGATGTTGATGTCACAAATGTAACTTCAATTTCGTCTTCGTCAGAGTCTGTCACGGTTGGAAGTGGAATGTAAAGGTTGTCATAAACTCCATCTTCACCATATAAAGACAAATCAAGAATGCTTGGCAAGAAATATTCTGTGTTATCTTCAAAGTCCAACTTTACACTTGCAAGTGAACTTTCCACACTGATTGAATATGAATTTGTGTATGTTTCGTTGTTCAACTCGTATGTGAAAGAGTAAGTGATTGTGTATGTGCCCACTCTGCTTGCTTCAAAAGAGTAATATCCGTTCGCGTCAGCTTCAACTTCGTCATCATCGGTGTCCAAAACCACAAGACTGCCATATGTCACAGTGATGTTTGAACTTTCAAATGTGGCACTGCCCGACAAAGAGACATTCGCTGAACTAAGGCTTGAATCACCGATAACATAACCTGTGTTTCCACCGATGTAGGCCTTTGGAATTTGATAAGTTGCCCCTTTGTTTACGGTGTATCCATTTTCGTCATCATCGACCGTTATATATGAATAGTTTGCGATGGAAGAGTCAAGCGCTGTATACGCAAGCGTGACAAGAGCATCGACAGGAAAATAAATGATAGACAATGCCAGCACAATGACCAGCACCAATCCTCTGAATAAGAATGAATGTTTTTTAATCTTCATAAGAGTCTCCTAATCTTATACGATTTATAAGATAACATAGATATTTTAACCCATCCTTCCGCGCAATGTCAAACAAAAACAATAACATTGTCGCGAAATTTTATAATATTTTGCGGGTTTGACAGGTTTCTATGTAAAAATAAAAACACTTTTATTGTCGAAAAAGATAAAAAGCAGGCAAGTTGCCTGCCTTTTGATTAAATATTATAAGTAACCTTAACGCCAGGTCCCATACTTGAAGCAAGTGTGACATTTTTGATATATTGTCCTTTCGCTGCGGCAGGCTTTGCTTTGACAATCGCTTCCATAACCGCGTTGAAGTTTTCTTGCAATTTCTCTTTGCCAAAACTCTTCTTGCCGATTATGACATGCACATTGTTGGTCTTGTCAAGACGATATTCCACCTTGCCCGCCTTAACATCGTTGATTGCCTTGGTCACATCCATAGTCACAGTTCCGCTTTTTGGGTTTGGCATCAAGCCCTTTGGTCCAAGAATTCTTGCAATTCTTCCAACAACACCCATCATGTCAGGAGTTGTGATGCAGACATCAAAATCAAGCCAGCCACCGCTGATCTTTGAAACCATTTCTTCTGCGCCAACAAAGTCTGCGCCTGCTTTTGTTGCCTCGTCTGCTTTGTCGCCACGAGCAATAACAAGCACGCGAACAGATTTTCCTGTTCCGTTTGGAAGAACAACAACGCCACGAACTTGTTGATCGGCATTTCTTCCGTCAACACCAAGACGAACATGAAGTTCAACGCTTTCGTCAAATTTTGCAGTTGCAGTTTTCAAAACATTTTCGATTGCTGTGCCAACATCATAAGATGCGGTCTTGTCATAGACTTCAAGATTCTTAACATATCTCTTTCCTTTTTTCATGTCCGCCTCCTTAGTCCACAACATCAACGCCCATGCTTCTTGCAGCGCCTGCAATCATGGACATTGCGCTTTCAATCGAGTCAGCGTTCAAATCTGGCATTTTTGTTTCTGCAATTTTTCGAATCTGCTCTTTTGTGATTTTTCCGACTTTTTGTTTGTTTGGTTTTGCAGAGCCTTTTTCAATGCCGATAGCCTTTTTGATAAGGACTGCTGCTGGTGGAGTTTTCATTTCGAATGTGAACGACCTGTCTTCATAGATGGTGATCACAACAGGAATGATAAATCCCGCCTGTGATGCAGTTTTGTCGTTAAATTCCTTAACGAACCCTGCAATGTTGATTCCGTGTGGTCCAAGAGAAGAACCCACTGGTGGTCCCGGAGTGGCTTTGCCCGCTTCGAGTTGCAGTTTGACAACCGCTTTAACTTTCTTTGCCATTTTAACCTCCTCATGTGGTGAATTGAACCGGCAAAAGTTCTCCCACAAAATTCAAAGCAGTTTTTTGTCTTGCTTGGGACAATATTTTGACGATTTCTCGTTAAATATCGCTCTTTATGCCTGCACCTTGTGAATTTGCTCAAACGAAAGTTCAACATTATTTTCTCTGCCAAACATTTCAACAGTCACAGTGACAATGCCACTTTCAGCATTCACAGCCACAACAGTGCCAATCATCTTGTCAAGTGGACCTTCAATAATTTCCACCCTGTCACCAACAGCGATGTCTGTTTCAACCTTGATTTTTTCCAAGCGCAACTTCATGACTTCTTCATCAGTAAGTGCAAGTGGACGCCCTTTTGGTCCAACAAAACCCGTGATTCCGCGAGTGTTTGTGATGTTATGCCAAAGGTCATCGCCATATATCATCTTCACAAGAAGATAGCAAGGCATACTTTTTCTTGTGACCAATTTCTTTTTGCCGTTCTTTTCTTCAATGACATCTTCTTCTGGAATGATGATGTCAAAGATTCGATCTTGCAAATTAAATTTTTTCACAACTGTTTCAAGGTTTTCTTTCGCCACATTTTCGTAACCAGAGAAAGTGTGGAGCACATACCATTTTGGTTCACTTGAATATACATATTCCATAAAATCGTTCTCCTTAAAATCAACCTATAACAAGAAGGTCGACAAGCCAGCCCAAAAAGAAGTTTACAGCAAACAGGAAAAGCCCGAAGATGATGACAAAAGCGATGACAATGCTTGTTTTCTTGACAACTTCTGCAAAACTTGGCCAAGTGACTTTTTTAAGTTCGGATGCTGTTTCTTTTGTCTTTTTAACAAACCCGCCCTTCTTCTCTTTTTTCTTGTCTTTTTTCTTATCCTTTACATTTTTATCCTGCTTGGAATTTTTCGCTTGAACCTTGTCTTGCTTTGATTTGTTCTCAACAGATTTATCATTTGCGTTCGCATCTGCATTTACATCAGCAACAGAGTCCACAACGCCTTGTGAGATTTCATCTTGGCTTTGTGATTCAGTTAAAGATGTTTGTGCGTTAACTTTTTTCTGTTTTTTAGACATATGCCCTCCATAATCTTTTTGGGTTTCGACTTCATTGTTTGCATAAAATCACAAAAAAATCAAGCATGATTATTTTGTTTCTTTATGCTTTGTGCGCTTGTTGCATCTTGGGCAAAATTTCATTAATTCCATTCTTTCAGAATTGTTTGCCGTGTTTTTCTCTGATGAATAATTTCTTCCATGACATTCTGGGCATTCAAATGTGATGAATTTGCGTTTTGGTGCTGCCATTTCAATCTCCTAACAAAAAAACTAACACCCTTCAAAAAAGTGTCAGTTAAATAATAGCACAGCAATTTTTTATTGTCAAGCATTTTTGGAAATATTTTCAAAATTTTTATATTATCTCACATTTGTCTGTCACTGTTTTCTTTTCTTTGGCTTGCTTTGACTTTTCGCTCTTCTTTCGCAATTTTTTTAAAGACTTTTTCCTTGATTTCTCTGTCTTCTTCACATGCGGTTGGAAGTTTTGCAAGCGCAACTTTGTATGATTGATACAAAACGCCCGGCTCATAGCCTTTCATTTTATATTCACAGAACAAAGGTTCTTTCGTTCCTTCTTCAAAGCATATCTCCAAAGCATCAAATTCGTTCAAAAACTTCAAAAATTCCTGGTTTTTGATTTTCTCTTCGGCTTGAAGTTCTTTATATTCCGAAACCGACATCTTTTCAACCATTTTTTTCTTGCCATAAGGATGAGTTTTTTCATATTTTACGCAGAAATTTTCGTGTAAATCTCTGGCGATTGATTTCATGACATCCTCATATTTGAAAATATGGCGAATCATCGCCCCTTCAATATCCATAGGCAAATGAACATTTATAAGCTCAATTTTCCCGCTTGTTTTGTTGACTGCAAAGTCAAGATTATAGAATCTTTTATCTTCATCGTCAAACTCAATTTTGATTTCGTGTGGAATGTTTCTGTAAAGCGACAAACTCTTGTTTTTGGTTGCACTTAAAGGCATGCAAAGGTTAAGTTTTCTGCTGCTTGGAGTTTTCTTATCCTTGTTTGCGAACATATGAATTCCGCACACTCTGTTTGGCACAACAAGCATCTTTTTTTGAAGAATTTCAAATGCTTTTTCAATAACCAATCCATCATAAATTTCAAATTCCATTTTTTCACCTCTCGAAAGAATTTTAGCATAAAACATGCACCTTGTCAATACCCATTTTTTAATAAATTTGTGAATTTGTCAAATATTTTTTTGTTTTTAACGCCCTGTCAAAAATTCACCATTGGCTTATTAATTTGACTTATTAAAAAGCATTAACTTAATCACTGTATTAGATTTCGATTGCCTTTTTTTAATTCTGTTTAACTTGTCTGAATGTCAAATGGACGACAGAAATAAAAAATAACCGCGCAGGACGGCTATTTTTAACCAAGTTTATTTCACTTTTTTTCTGGCTCAATGGTCGCATTGATAAGCATCAATGTTTCATTCGACTTGCATTTTGACGCAAGTTGCTCGAACTTTGAAGGCATATTGAATTCCGTTTCATATTTGAACGCGTATGTAAAATACACAGTCAAAAGGTCTTTGGCGTTCATGTATGCTTCGGAAAGATTTTTTCCATCAGTATATATGTTCAAGTCTGGAAAAATAACTTGAAACGAACCATCATCTTCATCTTTAATAAAAATTGCTGGATACAAAAATTCAATCGTTTTTTTCATACAAAACTCCAAAAAATTGATATTTCCTTAAGTATTGTAACACATAAAAACGAAAAAACAAAACAAAAATCAAAAAAAATATCACCGAAGTGATATTTTTATTTTCTTAAATCAATAAGATATGCTGGAAAGTAATTTTTATTTCCCTTTTTCAAGAACATCCTTTTCGAACCTACCGCTAACATAACCTTGTGCAACTGGTCCATAAAGTTTGTCGATCACCTCAAAATGTTCTACCGGGTCTCGTCCTTTGACTCCTTCCTCGCAAACCAAAACTGTTTTTTCTTTTATTGGAATTCTAAGTATTTTCATTGCTGTTTCTTTATCCATATTATAAAACCTCCGTGTGTTTATTTTTGTTTTACGCCCATATCATAACACATTTTTTTTGATTTGTAAAGACCTTTTTGCAATTTTTTTAAAAAAATTTGTCGGAAAATTTTTTTTGATTAATCTTGCCATTTTGACTTGCAAATAATTTCAAAAAGTGATAAAATGATGAAAGCCCTTTGTTGAAACAATCGGTTTTAAAAATGGAGATGTATCGAAGTGGTCGCACCGAGCCGCACTCGAAATGCGGTTGTCAGGAAACTGGCACGTGGGTTCGAATCCCACCGTCTCCGCCAAAAAAACACGCCTATACATTTAGCGTGTTTTCTTTTTATTCTTTTTGTTTTGCTGCACTTTGCGCTTTTTCAAGCTCCTTACATTTCAATTCTATTTTTTCTTTAACTGCAGGCAATACTCTTTCCTTCATATATTTTTCATCAACATTTTTAACTCCAACCCTGATATCTTCTAAACATTCTTCGACAAATTTTTCATCTTTAAAATCTTCAATCCGCCAATCTTCCCATCCTAAAATTTTTCCTGGGTTTTCAATAAGCTTATTACACAAAGACCCTGCTGTATGAAAATCAAATAATTGATGACCTTTATTTACAAGAAACTCGAAGCAAAAATCTATTTATAAAAAGAAAAAATATAAAAAAACACAAAAAATGACAAAAAATTTGCCATTTTTTTATAAAAAAATCGATTTTTTTAGAATTTTTGTCGATTTTTTTGCATTTTTTCAGATTTTTTTACTTGTTTTTTAATTTTTTATTTTTATTTTCTTATTTAATTATTTTCTTATTTTTGTCAATTTTTTTACTTCAAATCTTTTCTCTTCTTGTTCTCTTGACGCACGCGCCCAATGACAAAGTCGCCTTTTTCTGTGTCTTTTGTCACAGTTGTTCCAGCACAAATATATGTGTCGTCGGCAATGTTCACGGGTGCGACAATGTTGGCGTTGCAACCAATGAAAACATTGCTCCCGACAGTTGACCTATGTTTCTCTTTTCCGTCAAAATTGGCAAAAACCACCCCACAACCAACATTGACATTTTCGCCAAGTTCAGCGTCGCCGACATACGCCAAATGCGCCATTTTTGTTCCTTTGCCGATTGTGACATTTTTCAGTTCCACAAACGCGCCCACCTTGACATTTTCTGCCAAAATGCAATTCGCCCTTATGTTCGCAAAAGGTCCGACGGTGCAGTTTGCCCCCAGATTTGATTTTTCAACCACGGAAGAATTTATCTCGCAACCATTTCCCAGCACGGCATCAGTCAGCCGAGAGCCCGCCTTAATCACGCACCCATCGCCGACATAACTTTGTCCCAAAATTTTGACATTGTTTTCAATTTTCACATGTTTGCCAAGAACGACATCTTTGCCTATTTCAAACTTTTTCATAGAAATTTATATTCCGCAAAAACAAAATTTGTTAAAAAAATGCGCCAAAATCAGCGCACTTTTTTGTTTTCTTTATTCATTTTTTGAAAATTTGACAATCAAACCTTTGTGAAGATGTAATATCCCGCGTTGTCACCTGTTCCTTCCGTTCTCGTGTAGTTAGACTCGGTATTCAAATATTCGTTCTCGCATTCGTCAACAATGCTTGCCAAAACTTTGATTGTTGTGGCGTTTCTTATCAATCTTCCGCATGAACCTGAAGATGTGAGTTCTTCATAAACGCTTGAAGATTCAATCGTCACTTCCGAAATTGTGCAATCCCAGAACACATAGTCACCAATGGAAGTTACTGATGCAGGGATTGTGATTGATGTCAAACTTGAGCAATATCTAAATGCTGAACGCTCTATACTTTCAACAGTTTCTGGCAACACAACACTTGCCAATTCGGTGCAGTCATAAAATGTATAGTTGTTCAAAGTTTCAATTACGGTTCCGCTCAAATCCATTTCCGTGATTGCTGTGTATGCGAACGCATAACCACCAATATATGTGATTGCCGATGATGTTGGAAGTTTGATTTCTGTGACATTGGTGCAACCACCAAAAGACCAACCACTAATGTATGTCACTTGTGTTCCACTTAAATCGATTGATTCCAAATTTCTGCATGCTTGAAAAGCAGAATCTCCAATGGTTTTCAATGTGCTTGGAAAAGTAACCTTTGTGATTGTGCTTGCTTTGAATGCGTTTGCGCATATCTCTTCCACACCTTCTGGAATGATAACTTCTGTCAACAATTCATTGCCGTTGATGTATATGTCGTGAAGAGTTAATGTTCTGATTTCACTAAGACTGTTGTTTGCAAAGGAAAGATAACTCGAGCAATTCACTTCCAACCAATCATCAAGTGAACCTTCATAGTAAATTGCAGTCAGATTGTCGCCACGAATGGCATATGACTCGATTGTTGTGATTGTTTTTGGAATGGTTATGGTTGTGACATTTTCGAATGTTGTTTCTGTCGAAGTTCCGCCCGCGATTGTTGTGATTGTGTATTCTTCTCCGTCAATCGTCACTGTGCTTGGAATGACAACTTCACCGCCTTCTGGCACTTCATAGTCCGTCAAGGTTGCTGTGCCGTCGTCGTATGTGGTGTAAGTCACACCGTCAACCTGCACATCTTCTTGCACAACTTGTGCAATCTTTTCTTCTTCGTTTTCTGGCGTGTCAGATTTTTTTGGAATTGTCAACACACATGCAAGCACCACAGCCACCACCACAACTGCAATGCCAATTCCAATCAAACTCCATTTTAATGTTTTTGACATATTTTTTCTCCTTTTTTTTGTTTATTTTTTTGTTCAACAATATTTTTTATATTGTTTCACATTTTTATTTTAAAGAGTCCCCCCCCCGTGTCAAGCGATTTTGAAAAATTTTTGAAAAAATTTTTGCTTGACACGGGAAAAAGCGGTTGAAGATTGGAATGCGGGTCGTGAATGACAAATTACTTCTTTTATAAAAAAATTTCGACAAAATGGTCAAAATTATTTTTTGGAATGATTCACGCTTTGTTGTATCATCTTTTTGTGAAACGCAAGAGCGTTTTGAAACGGAGGTTTAAAGATGAAAAATGATGCACTGAAAATGATTGCTCAAAAGGCAAAAAGGCGCTTGGTCGGAAAGGAAATGACGCCAGCAAACACAAAAATCAAGGTGATTGCAAGTGAAGATGTGGAGTTCAAAAACAAAGTGGAGTTTTTGCTATCTCAAAAAGAAGTTGTCACAAATCCTGTTCACTATCTCGTCGACGACAAGGTTATGAAAAACATGGACGAAGTCACCCGCGAGCGCTATTTGCTTTCAACGCTGGACAAATACACCGCTCTTCGAAACGAACTTGAAAACATCTCGTCCAATTCGCGCTTTTGCATGTAAAAAAAAGTTTTCTTCGGAAAACTTTTTTTATCGCCGAAAAAATCGCTCAAAAAATCGTCCAATTTGCCCGAAAATGTGGATAAATTGCTTGAAAATGGCTTAAAAATGTTGACACAACCCCCCCCCCGCAGAGTTATAATTTTTTAGAAGTTAACGATAATATAAATAAAACTTTATCGTTTTATCTTTGGGTCGGGTGTGGAAAAGTTTGCTGTCATCTCGCAAACTTTGGGGAAAAATTTAAAAAAAAGGAGTTTAGAATGTCATCAAAAACTAAATTAGCGATTTCAATTTCTGCGATTGCTCTCATCATCGTTGCTGCCGTTGTTGCTGTGGCTGTTGTATTTGCATCAAGAAATGCTAAAATCAACAGTGGTTTCACAGGCAGCTACACTGCCACACATGTTGACGCCGAAATCACAGGCTCATACATAGTTGGCGGAACTATTGGTGAAAACGAAGACAGTTGGGTTAAATTGCAAACTTCTTCGGGCGACACAATCACTTTCACAAGTGATATGACAACCGGTAGTGAGGCAACATCTCAGTCTTTCAACGCAATCTCAGTCACTTTGACATCCACAAATGATCATGTGATTTTCAAGTATGTGATCTCTAACACAAGTTCAACAGACGCTTTCACAATCACTGGAACAATCAGTGGAACATACACAAACTTGGATGTTGCATATCAAACAAGTGGAGATGTGACAACGAGCGAAACCGCTCTTGTGACAGATGGAACAATCTCTAACGATGGTGCAATTTCCCTTGGACAACTTAACGCTGAAGAAACCGTGACAATCTATATCACTGTTTCAATCAATGACATAGATGAGAACGCAACTCTTAACGGTTCTATTGATTGGGAACTTGCAGTGGCTGACTAATTAACATCAAAAAAACATAAATCAAAAAAAAGCCCTCTGGAATTTTGAGATGACAATTCCGGAGCGCTTAATGAAAATCAACAAATTATATAATTTGTTTTCAAATATGGAGGTGTGAATGCAACCCGAAGTAAGCATCGTTCAAGACGATAGCGTGATGCGGGCAATTCAGAAAACAGCGAAAAAACTTAATGCCAAATACACAAAAAAGCGGAAGATATATGATGTTTTTTTGAAAGAAAACTTTGGCTTAAAGAAAACGGTATCCATTTTGCTGAATGTGTTTATGATTTTTGTTATTGTCCTGTGCGCGCTCATCTGTTTTTCAGCGATTGTTTGTCGAGCAAATGGAACAGTCCCCTCGTTTGCGGGATACAGCATCTTGCAAATCGCCTCTGGAAGCATGGAGGCAAGCGGATTTGAAGTTGGTGACAGCATAGTTGTGAAATCAGTCAACACCGACACCCTGCGCACCGGCGACCTGATTGCCTTTTATGTCTACCAAGAAAGTTCATCATCTTTCGACGAAAGTTCTGCCACAAAGTTGGAACTTGACCCCACAAAAACAAAGTCCAACCTGACGCTTGCAAATTTCTTCGGCTTTCAGACGACGGAATTAAAGACAGCGTCAAGCGCTGGAAGCACACTTATCTTTCACGAGATTGTCGGAATTTATGAAGACTCCAACGGCGAGCGGTGGTTTCAGACAAAGGGGTCGTCAAACATTGGCGTAGATAATTGGATGATCAACGAAAACTATGTTGTTGGGGTTTATGACAACTCAGCGGGCGCACAATTTGTTGCAGGGTTCATCGGCGCGCTGACAAACGACGGTTTTCTGCTGAGCATGGTGATGATTCCGTTTCTGATTTTCGCGGTGTTTCTCTGCCTGATGTTTGCAAGGGACATCCAGCGAGCGAGATTGGAACTTGATGTGGTGGAAGAGAAGCGAAAACTGACCGACGACATCTGCGTGAAGTTAAACATTGGGCATCACATGAACACAAAGACGAAATACAAAGTTTTGGCGCAAGCGAGCGACGACGAGAAAGCGGAATATGTCAAACTTTTGTGGAAAGACGGCACAGCGCCGAACAGCGTGAAGAAATATGTAACGCGCAAAGAAATCCATCTCTCTGGCACAAGAAAACTTCTGAACTTAAACCGCGAGTGCGAAAAGATGTTTGAAGAGAAGAAGGATCCAAACAAGATTGCGGAATATTATTTGCAAGAGAAAGAGAAGATAGAGAACGAACAAAGAGAAAGAGAAGAAAGAATAAAAAAAATAAGGAGAAATTACACATGAACACAAACAAAAAAGTATTAACAACCATATATATAGCACTTTTTGTGGTAATCATGGTTCTATGTGCAGTGGTGATAGCCTTTTCTGCAACAGGCACATGGTTTTCCACGCCAACAAGAATATGGTATATCGCCGAAGACATCACCAGCGGGCAGAGTTTAAACCGCGTCATCAAGTCGTCAGACGACCATACGCTTGAAGACACTTCCATTTCCAAGGTTGTGATTGATTATTACACCGACTACACCGACGAAAACAATTTCACCTATGTCGAAGACGAGAAGAATGTCCTAGACGGTGACATCACCGGCACATCACTGACATGGGGCGACGCCACAGTGGAACTCTATCGCATAACCAACTCGGACAACACCGTTTCGATATACATACTCTCCACCGACAACATCGTTGCCAGCACCAACATGTCATACGCGTTCTATAATCTCACCGCCATGACCGACCTTGTTCTCAACAACTTTCAACTCACTTCCGCAACAACAAACACAAGTTATATGTTCAGTGGATGCAACTCCTTAGAAACTTTGAATCTTTCTGATTGGGACACCAGCGCCGTGACAACAATGAGAAACATGTTTCAATATTGCTATGCTCTTGAAAGCCTAACCTTTGGCGAAAATTTCAAAACCAGCAGTGTTGAAAACATGACTTATATGTTTCACTATTGTCAATCTCTGGAAGAATTGGATGTAAGCGGGTTTGACACTACAAATGTGACAAATATGAGCTATATGTTTTCCTATTGTCAATCTGTAACAGTTTTGGATGTAAGCAAATTTGTCACCACAAATGTGACCAACTTCTCATTTATGTTCTATCAATGTCGAAAGGTTGAAGTTCTTGATGTTGCAAACTTCAACACAACCGGTGCTTCAATAATTCAAATGTTTAACTCTTGTTATGCAGTTGAAGAACTTGATGTTTCAAATTGGGATGTTTCAAGCAATAGCAATTTTTCTTGGTTGTTCACATCTTGTCGGTCGTTGACATCTCTTGACCTTTCAGGTTGGGATGTTTCCAATGCGACAACTTTGGCTGGAGCATTTTCATATGCATATAATATCGAAACTTTGAATTTGAGCGGTTGGAACATCACATCAAAATTAAATAGCCTACAAAATGTCTTTGCTGGTTGTTATGCGTTGAAAAGTCTTGACATTTCAGGTTGGGATACATCCAATGTGACAACAATGCAAAATGCCTTTAATGAGTGTAATTCTTTAACCGAACTCGATCTTTCAAATTGGAACACTGAAAGTGTCACTACGATGGAAGGTATGTTTTATAGATGCCTCCTACTTGAAAGTCTAGATTTATCAAACTTTGATACAAGCCAAGTGACAACAATGTATCGAATGTTTTATGGTTGCAACGTTTTAACCAAACTTGACCTTTCATCTTTCAACACAAGCAATGTTGAAACAATGTCTGCAATGTTCAATAATTGTTATGCTTTGGAAAAAATCATTTTTTCAAGCAATTTCAACACTTCGGCAGTCACCGACATGAGTTATATGTTCTATAACTGCAACTCCTTGAAAACTTTGGATCTTTCATCTTTCAACACCAGCAATGTTGAAACAATGTATGCAATGTTCTATTATTGCAGCAATTTAACAAAACTCAATCTCTCAAACTTCAATACTTCAAATGTCACCACAATGCGTTTGATGTTCCAATATTGCTCATCTTTGGAAGAAATTGACATCTCCTCTTTCGACACAAGCAATGTGACAGATATGGACTATATGTTTGACAGTTGCCAAAGTTTGAAAGAAATCACTTTCCCTGAAACTTTTGTCACATCTTCTGTCACCACAATGGCGGGAATGTTCCAAAATTGCTGGTCTTTGACCGAACTTGATTTGTCAATGTTCAACACAGCAAGAGTGACAAACATGCAATATATGTTCCGCGACTGCAACGCTCTTCAAACATTGGATTTGTCAAACTTCAACACCGCAAGAGTGACATCAATGTATGGAATGTTCTGTAACTGCTACGCCTTGACTGAAATCATTTTGACAAGTTTCAACACTGCAAATGTCACCGACATGAGTCATATGTTCCAAAATTGCAGCTCTTTGACCGAACTTGATCTCACAAGTTTCAACACTTCAAAAGTGACAACAATGGCTTCAATGTTCAATGATTGCACTTCTTTGACAACAATTTATGTGAACGCTTTGAATTGGAGCATTGCAAGCATTGAAAACACCTCAGAAACAGTTTTCTCTGGTTGCACCAGCCTTGTTGGACAAAACAACACCGCTTACAGCAGTGACAAAACAAGCGTTGTCTACGCCGTAATCGACACCGCAACCTACGAAGACGGCACACAAACCGGCGGCACAATGGGCTATCTCACTTCCGCATAAATCTCCCCTCTCAACCACACACCGCCCGCAACACAAACCCGCAACCACGCACACACAAACAAAAAAACATATACCCCACCGTATATGTTTTTTTATTTCCCCGACAACAAACCGACCCGCAACCACGCACACACTCAACCACGCACACACTCGACCACGCACACACTCGACCAAGCACACTTGCAACCACTCACAAACAAAAAAAAACATATACCCCACCGTATATGTTTTTTTATTTTCACCAACCCCGACGCCAATTCCCAACCTAAAAATCAACCCGCTCGCAAGCCAACCCCGACGCTATAAAAACAACCCACAAACCCGCAACCGCCCGCAATAAACAACTCGCAAGCCAACCCCGACGCCAATTCCCAACCTAAAAACCAACCCGCTCGCAAGCCAACCCCGACACCAACCCACGCTCTCGCCCCAGCAATAAACTTTTCTCTCTTTCATAAAACTACCACAACCGCACAATTTTTCGCCCGACAACCGCCTTAAAAACCGCTTGACAGCCTTTTCCCGCGCCCCGCCGACCTTCTGAGCCACCTTAACCCTTTGCCCGCGTAAACCCCTTACCTTGCCCGTCTGCCCCTTTGAAGCGCCCAGAACGCCTTGTCCGCAACCACTTTCCTGCCCCTTATCTTGCCCGCCTATTTTTGTCCACCAACAACTTATTCTCGCCCGAACTTACTCGCTCAGATGTTCGCTCTTACCGCTAAAAAAATTCTCTCTCAACGCTAAAAAAATAAAAAAAAGAACACCGAAAATTCAGTGTTCTTTTTTTTTACAATCAATAGTATGTTCAATCAACGCCAAGTTATCTTGTTCATCGGGCAACTTTTTGCCCACTTTATTGGATAAGGTCGTGAAACCTATCCTCAATCGACTGTCATTCTCTTTAAAA
>CAYNTF010000010.1:0-28276 GCA_964400145.1 uncultured Lachnospiraceae bacterium
CAAACACCGACACCAACTCTTCGTTCGCAGTGACATACGACATCCTTTTTGCAGATTGAAAAGTTCTTTTAATGGCTTTCACACTAATTAATATGATATATTTCTCATTTTTAAATTAAACAAGAAAAATTCGCAAAATTCTCAACCACAAGCATACACAAAATGCACACCAAACTTTCAAACCAAAAAATTATTTAGGTCTATACTGTTCATAGCGAAAAATTTAGCAAATTTTTTCTTAAATGATAAAAAAGTGAAAAGCCAAGACAGTTTAACGAAAAAATTAAAAAATCTCGTAAAAAATATTTACTTTTCCTGAAAAATTTGCTATAATAACAAGGCAGACAAAATAATCATTGCAATTAGAATCCAAACATAACTTTTAGATGTAAGTTTTAACCATTTGATTACAACTTACGAAAAGTGCCTGCAAAACCAATTTGCGTTTGTGGTGAAATGGATATCACGACGGTCTACGGAACCGTTATTCTGGGTTCGAGTCCCGGCAGACGCACCAAAAAAGGTGGATTTTCCACCTTTTTTTATTTTAATCTTTTTTATTAGCCATCTTTGTTTTAACCATTTTATTTCAACTATTTTAGTTTAACATTTTATTTTAACTATATAGCAATTTGTCAAGAGTGTCGCTCGCTTTCTTGTCTGATTCTGTTGTGTAATGAGAATATATGTTAAGTGTTGTTTGAACATCACTATGACCAACTCTTGACGCAACTGTTCTAACATCAACACCATTTGTTATTAGCATTGTTATATTTGAATGCCTTAATCCATGAAGTGTAACATTTTTAAAACCGTGTTCTTGTTCAAACTTTTTAAGCCAACCTGCCAATGTGCTGTTTGACATATTTTTGCCACAATTTTGAACGAAAAGACGGTCTGTCTTTGCCCACAAATCACCATGATGTATCTTTTCATTATTCCACCATTCTTGATATTCTTTCAGTTGAGCAACAAGGTGTTCAGGCATTGTTAATATTCGAGTGGAAGATTTGTTTTTTGTGCTTTTAGTAACAATTCCAAAACCGTTGATATATAATGTGTTTCTATTTACTGAAATTGTTCCATTTTCAAAATCAATATCTTTCCATTCCAATCCTGTAATTTCTGCACCACGCAAACCCAAACAAATACCAATAGAAAAAGCAATTCTCTTGCGAATGTCTGGCTCTTCGTCCAAACATTGAAGAAACTCTAACACTTCTTCCTTTGTGCCAAATATCTCTTTTGTGCCAACTGTTCCTGTGATTGTTCGAGTGTATGTGCCAGACGCATAATTTACGGCAATAATTCCGTCTTTTACTGCTTGTTTAAGAATGCCGTGTAACAACACTTTTAAACTTTTATTTGCAGTTTTGGAGTATAGCACATCTTCGCTCTTTATATCAAAATATTGAGTGATAGGGACTTCTAAACTCTTGCTTATTTTCTTTGCTGTTTCTTTTGCAATGTTGCTTCCAACGGTTATGGCAATAGTGAGAGTGTTTGTTGACATACCACAAAGTTCTGCAAAATTCTTTAATGACATCTTTTTTAAAATGTCTTCTTTTGCACTTTTCTTGACAATCACACATTCTTTTTTGTAAGTTCGGGTGCATAGCCAATCACAAAAATGTTGAATGATAGGTAAGGTTATCTCTCTTATGGTGTATAAACCAAACCATTCTTTCAAAACTTTTAAATCTTGCTTGCAATGAGAATAATGATTGTATGATTCTTTATTATAAATCAATATTCTGTCAACATATTTTAAAGCGTAATCATAAAAGTTTACATCTTCACTATACGCAAACAAACCTTTCGATTTTTTCTCAACTTCTTTTTTCCACTCTAACTGACAATTCAATCTAAATTCTTCAATTTCTTTTTTGCCTTTAAGTTCAGGTGGAACTTTATATGTTTTTGTGTAAACTTTGTTCTTTTTAGTGAAAGGGTCTTTACCACTGCAATGCAGTTCAAAAGATAATTCACCTTTTTTATTATACATTTCTTTCACATGCATTATATCTTTTTTATTTTTCATTGTAGTGCACCGTCCTTCCACTTGATAAATATTCAAGTAAACTATCAAAATTTACAAGTGACTTGTTGCCACTTGCACGATATTCAATAAGTTGATTTTTGCATAAATATCTCAAAAATCATTCACTTATTGCACTTTCTTCATCCAATTCTTTTATCATAACTAAACATTGTTGAATTGTTCTAAATCTTGGTATGTAATCTCTTTCCATTTTTTCTCCTTTATCTTTGTATTCATTTTTATTGATTATTTCTATAATCTCAAAAATAGGGGTTAGGTTATGCGTATCAACACAAAATTGTAAAAAGTCAAATAATTTATCAGAGATATAATCTTTTAATATCTTCACTAAATCATTTTCAAATTTGATACTATCATTGTAATCTTGCATGTTTTTCTTCCTTTTATAAATAATAAAAACTTTTTAAGGGGAAATCCACTATCTTTCAATAATTTTTATAATCTTATTAAAATTCATTTATTCCACGATATGAGATATATTGTTCTCCCTTGTTTCTCTTAGGGAGAAAAGGTGTTTCATGTGTTTATAATATATTTTATTACGATTTTTCGTTTACTCGTTTCTCTCGTAAATCTCAAAATCTGAGCACTCACACTTCATTATTAATTTTTTGATATTTTATAAATCTTCAAAATCTCTCTTGCTTGGCTTGCTTTTTGATGTTTTAATAATTATTTTTATATTATATATTAATCAAGACTAAGCGGACATCTCTCAAACAACAAACAGCGAGTTTTAATTAATATATATAATAAAAATGCACCCGCTATTTTATTCTTCATCTTCTTCAATATCACCCCCTATATTAAAACCTTCTATCATTATCATATCGTCTTCTTTCGTGCCAAAATTGTTGACGATATAATCTTCACCTGGCATAATAAATATACCGTCTAATTTTCTTCTTTGACTTTCACCATCAAAATATTCGTGAGATTCATACCTAATGTGTTTATCGTTATCTCTGCAAAACTGCAATACATTTTCAATCTCTTCATCAGAAATTATTATCTCTCGGTATTCCGCTTTTTCCTTTAATGATGTTGCTATTATTTTTGCACCTTTAGGATAGTAACTTAAACTATTATCATCTTCTTGTCTCATGAGTGATTTGTTTAATGTTAAATATTCAATCAGCCCATAAACATCATATACATTTCTGCCAATATCTATGTTTCCGTATTTCCAAAGCCTTTGAATATCTTCCCGTGTAATTCTAGGAACAACATCACCAAAAACTAATATAAGGTGAACATGAAATCTCTTTGATCGTTTTTGAATTTCAATCGCTCTAATATAACCAACAATGTTATATTTTCTTTTGATAGAGTTCATAAAAATTTTAAACTTTTCAATAATTTCTTTCCAAGTCATATCCACTGCCAAAGTTAAAGTTATAAGCTTGCACTTATCACTATCAATTTTTAAACTGATAAGTTTTTTTATTCACCTGCGATTTGTTTTTACCACATCTTTAATAGGCATTCATCCATCCGTTGTTCGATTGATGTTTTTTCTGTCATAATTTGTTCTACTTGCAAAAGGATTTGTGTTATTTAAATTAATACACATTCTTTTGTTTTCGTATATTTGTATTTTATGAAACATGCTTTTTCTCTCCTTATTTAAATTTTTCTTTCTTCTAATGAAGTTTAACATGTAATTTTTTTGTGGTGTTTGCCACAATTTTTTAATGAAATATTTCTTTCATTTATGTCACCCCCTTTTAATGGAATTTATATATTAATACAGTGTTTTTTTATTTCCCTAGATAAATTTCTTTACTTTCAACCAAAAATGCTCTAAAATGTATTTAAGGGGGTATTATGAAAGCCACAAAAGTTAATTATAAAATAATTGAAAATGAGAATAATGATTTTTCAGATTTGTTTATAAAAAACCTATTAAATCTTTTAAAAGAAAAAAGGGTTAAGAAATCAACATTTGCAAAAAGAGTTGGTATAAGCGAAGATACGCTTTACTCTTGGACTTCCACCAAAAAGCGTCCACAGTGGATTGCTCTTGTTTTAAATATATTTGATTTTTTAATGAATGATTTGAGAGTTAATCCAATAAGTCTTTTTACAGGCTATGTCAATGAAAAATATTGCGATGAAATTTTATCTAAAAGTCTAGATAGAGAGAAAAGAAAAGACCTTTTATTTAGAAAAAGTAGAGAACAAAATTTTTTAAAGGCGGAAGGGAGCGAATACATCATAGATTTAATGGATAAAAAGCTAATTGCGAATTGCTTATTAGCAATAATTAAAAACGAAGATACTAAAACAAAACTAACTTTTCAGGAAAGAATAGACAATAGAAAGAAATTAAAAGAAGACTTGTATATTGCTGTCTGCAAATCTTTAAACCTTACAGCATTCTTATTAAGTTATTTTTAATAATGGTGAATATAAAATTTAGCATATAAATTTTTCAATAACCACAAAAAAATAAAAAAACAGGGACTTTTCAGTCTCTGTTTGTTTTAGATTAAATCTGATTTTCTTTAAGTTTGTGATAATTTTACGCTTGAAGATAATGTATTGCATTTATTTAGATAAACCATTTATCGTTTTTTAAATCTTTTATCTATCAAAAATTGCAATGCTGAGATGAGATTGAGCATATCCCATGTTTAATACCGTTTGAATAAATCTTGACTTATCAATCACTTTATACAAAGTTCCGTCTTGTTCAATAGCAAAGTTATCAATCAGTTCTTCAATTAAAAAATCACTTTCTTTTTCATCAATATCAAATAGCACTTGCAATACACCATTAGTAATAATTTCCAATTTGCTCACAACTAAAAATAAATCAAAATCTGTTATGTCTTTTTCTACTTTAAATTTCATGTATATTATTCTCCTTAAAAAATTACTTATATAAAATTTAGCTCTTATTTTATCCTAAAAAACAAAATATTTTTAAATTTTAAAAAGACCGCTTTATTTGCGGTCTAAATTTATTCCATAACATCAGCACCTAAACTTTTAGCTAAAAAGTTATATGAATCTTGTTGTCCTTTGGTGGAAGGGTCAGCAGTTAATACAACACTATAACCATTTTTTAATGTTATTCTATATTTTTCTAGTTTTACTGAAGAAACTAATTTACAACTAATTACATTATCTCTTTTAATTTTACATACTTTTGTTAAATGTCTTAGAGTTAAGCCGTCCTTATTGAAATAAACTGTGTAAAAACCATTTTCGTTTGAAATTTGTGCTTGTAATCTGACACCACCTAAAAACCCACGCACTAAAATCAAAAGTATGCTTTGTATCAGATTTAATGGGCTTGTGCTTATAAAATCTTTATTTTGATTCGCTTTTTTATTGGATGGTTTATCTTTATTATTATCTTTTTCCAAGTCGGTGTTTTGTTTGTGAGCCTGTATTTTGTTGTTTTGTTTTTCAACAATTTGTGTTTCGGTAATTTGATTATCGATTTCTTCTTTGTGTTTATCAAGCTCTTCAAATGCTTCTTTTATGATTTCAGAATCCTTATAGATATAATCTAAAAGTTGTTGTGCATATTTTGCTTGAGATTTTGAAACTATATCAATTTCTTCAATTTTAGAAAATTCTTCACCAATCTTTTTGTGTGTGGAATTTATCTTGTTCAATTCTTCATCATATAAACTTTTTAAATAATTCTCATACTCTTCAATGTCTTTTTGCAATTGTTCATTGTTATATTTAATATTCTCTTCACAAATTTGTAAGTTATTTTCATATTTTAACAATCTTACTTTATAAGAATTCGCTTTTGAAAATACAAGACAAACACCCAAGCAAACAAGAATCTCAAATAAAATTAAACCCAAATACATAATTCCTAAATTGTTATACATCATATCAGTAGATAGTAAACTTTCAATAACATATATACTTTCTTCAGCAAAACAAAGAAAAAATAAACAACAACTTAAAATAATTAAAATTGTGCCTATAATATTTATGTTTTGTTTTGGTGTAGACAAATTTAAAGTTTCGTTGTAAAGGCATTTATTTTTATATGAAATCTTTAAACATATACCAACAGTTAAAATAGCAAAGACTATAATATTAAAAATATAAAACAGTAGTAAATTTGTATATCTCACACTCATGTCTGAAAAAAATCCTACCGAAAGCCCTATCATTGATAAACCGAAATAAACAATTAAGAAAATTCCTATTGCTGATATTTTTTTAGGTTTTTTTGGTCTTGTTTCGTCTTTTGCTGTTGGCTTTGGAGTGTCTATGGTTACTTTTTGTTTTACAAAATCTTCTGCTTCTTCAAAAGTTATTGTTTTATTCCATTTTGCATTTGTGTCGTTAACATCATAAAAGGCGTCAGAACTTAGACTGCTTATTTCTGTCCAAGCATTTGCAACTTTTTTAATTTTTCCTTGGTAACTTTTAAATCTTCCATTTTTATTCTTAACCCCTTTCAAAATGGTTTATTGTTAATGTCTATAATTGCTCTTTCAATGATGACTTAAATTTCTCTATAAATAAGATTTTATAACTATCATTTTCTTTTTCAATGATTCCTTGTTCCAAAAGATAGTTGATTATTCTATCTGCTTTTGGATAGGAAATAAGAAAGATTCTTTGCAAAGTTGCTCTCATCAATCTTTTTGATTGTATGATTTCTTCAATCTTTTCATTTATTTCTTGTTCTTTCATTCAAACTTTAACCTTTATTTTATAATTGTTCAAGATAATCAGTCACCCATTGTGGTTGTGTGATTTCACCTATATATTCTTTAACGGTGAAAGTCATAGTAGTTGGAAAATAGTTATCATCATAACCACCATAACTATTTATCAACATTGTTAAACCCGTTATGTTGTTGCTATTATCAAATTCTACAGTTACTTGAACAGAACTTGTTTGCATTAAACTAACCATTTCTGGATCTGCGGTGTTTAAATATTCCCAATAACTTTCAGCATATTCTTCTCCATACATTTTTTCCACAAGGAATAACTCGTATTCAAGAGCACCTATATTTAATGTCAAAGAATATCCGTTGGTTGTTGATGACTTAGTCACATTTTCTTTATAAATGGAATTAAATGCCTCATCATCAAACAGATATTTAACATACATCAATGTAGCTTGAATTTCTGTTGTATCTTCCAAAGAAGTGAATGGATAAGAATAAACATAATTATTGTAGTTATAATATATATATTCACCATTACCATACATTTTTATGTCACTAGTATATTGAATAGCATTAGATCCGCTTTGTTCAGTTAAACTTTCAAGAATAAAATTTGAATTTGAGTTATCTATTATAATATTGCCAGAACTACTTTGTGTGAGTTTACCATTATTATCAGCAATTCCTGTTGTAACAATTTCAACTTTTTCAAAGAGTGTGATTATATCTTGATTATTTAAAGCGGTTTGAATTGTTTCTTTTGCTTCACTTAAAGTGATTGTGGATAATTCAGAGTCTGTGGATGAATTATTGTTGCTATTACATCCAGACAATAACACTCCAAACATTAACAATAAAGCAACTGCAAGCATACTTAAAACACTAAAACTTATTTTTTTGATTTTTGTTTTCATAATTATCTCCTTTGTTAACTTATAATAAAATTATTATAACTAACAAAGTGATAAAAATCAAGTAAATTTAGGGAGTAAAATACAAAATATGACTTATGGAGTGATATTTTTTAAGATTTTGCTTATTTCGCAGTATATTTATTATCATATTGGCTATTATTTACACAGATTGTAACATACAAAGCATTATAAAAAGCAAAAAACACCTACAAAGTGATATTTTATAACTTTTTATTATTTTTTACCTTGATAGTGGTGATTATGGTTTTGTTTACATATTTTATAATTTAATTAGGGGTAAAATTATGAACAGAACACCACCAAAAAATGATTTTTCGATGACAGACAAGGAAAGACAAGACTTTATTTTTAGAATAGGGACAATCAGACAAAACGCACATATGTCTGCAAGAGAACTTTCGCTTTTAATTGAAAAGAATGCAGGGTATATCAACAGAATTGAAACAACCGGAGATTTTCTCCCAAGTATGGATATTTTTATCAGCATTTTGAAAGCATGTAAAGTAACACCAGAAGAATTTTTCTATCATGACCCTAAAAACTATAAACAAGATATGGAATTACTTGACACCTTTAAAAAACTCTCAACCGAACAAAAAGAACATTTGATTGCTCTATTTAAAGATATTTGATAAATCTTCATTATCAATCATTTTATCTTTTATCAGTCCGACAATAACTGCTTTATATCCACGCTTGTTCATTTCGTATTGTATTGTTTTCATAATTTCAACAACATCACTTTCTAGACCGCTATTTTTAGTTTCACATGCAAACAACTTTGGTTTATTATCAAACATACAAGAACCTCTAAATTTAATAATTTGAAAGTATTTTCGTTTTATAATAAATTTAGCACAATAAAAAAATAATCTCGCCAACTTTTTTTGCGGGATTAAAATTTTACTAAAAAACTTTCCTAAAAAATATTGACCAAAACTTACAAATCTTACAAAAAATTACGCAAGTTAGAAAATCAACAAAGACCATTAAATCTAATTACAAAACTTAGAAAATTTACACATTCAGCACAACTTGTTTTACACTACCTAAAAATACTGGAATACCTACGGAACAGAAGGTCGAGCGTTCGAATCGCCCATGGCGCACCACTAAAACCCTTTATTTTAGGGGCTTCTAGCGATTTTAACTATCGCTAGATTTTTTATTCTACTAAAAAAAATTGACAAAAATTTTTTTAGTAAAATGGTTCTTTATACTAAAATTTAAGAAAGGATAAATAATTAAATTCTTATTAAAAAAATGGCAAAATTTGTCAATGTCTACGAATTTTTCTAAAATTTATGCAAATTATGTTTTGTGTTGTATCATTTTGTCATGTGTTATATTGTATCGTTTTATAAAAAAATAAGGGCAGGAATTTTCTTCCTGCCCTTATTTTTCACATCTCTGCTTCTTGTTTTTTCTTTAATCTTCGCTTTTCTTTCAGCAATCTTTCAAGCTCTTCAATTTCATCATCTATATTCTCATATTGACTATTTTCTTCTTTGTCTTCTTTTAAAGCATTACTTATAACACTTGCAGATTGCAGTTTTGAAGAAAAATCAAGGTGGCTATAAATATCAGCAGTGGTGTTGAAATTCGCATGTCCAAGCCATTCTTGGATATTTTTCATTGGCACACCATTTGCAACAAGTAAACTTGCACAACTGTGTCTCAAATCATGAAAACGAATATGTTTAAGATTGTTCTTTTTTAGAATTTCACTAAATTTGTGAGATACAAAGTCAGGTAGCAATAAATCACCAATTTCATTAACAAAAACATAGTCCAAATATTTTGTGTTAAAGCATTTACCATAAATAAGTTTATTATGTTCTATTTGTTCTTTTTGGCATAGCAAAAGTTTTTCTATTTCTGGGAAAAGTGGTAAAGTTCGGTGACTTGCCGTTGTTTTTAGAGTATCGGAGCAATAAACAACTTTATTAACACACAAAACCTTATGTTGAATTGTGATAGTTTTGTTGTTGAAATCTATTGCATTCCATTTTAAACCCAAAAGCTCACTTCGTCTAAAACCATAATATGAAGCAACTCTCACAACAAGTCCAATCGGCGAATTGTCAGTGTATTTAAACAACTTTTCCAATTCTTCTTGATTGTAGTAGTTCCTTGTTTGTTTTTCGCGTTTAATTTTAGAGATAAACTCAAAAGGATTTTTGGCAATTAAATCATCTCTATATGCTTGCCTTAGTGCAGGTGACATAATTATGCCGTAATGCTTAATCGTTATGTTTTTATTTCCTCGTTCGTTCTTTAAATAGTCATAAAACTTTTCAATGTGTTTATATGTGACATCTTTTAGTTTTAATTTATCTCCAAAAAACTCGTTAACAACTTTCCAACAGTTGATGTAAGTTTTGTAAACCGCAGGAGATAACTCGGTTTGCTTTTTGTCAAGATATTGTTTTACATAATCAACAAAAATAATATCATTTTCAATTTTAGGTTTATGTTTTTCAAGATTTGGATTATTAAAAATCTTTAATTGTTCGTCCAAGAACTTTTGTGCTTCTTTCTTATTCCCTCTTTCTTTAAGTCCTGTCGACACCCATTTTTGTTTATATTTACCAAAGTCATCTTTGTAATTTATGACCGCATAATAAATGCCGCGTTTTGTTCTTAAACTACCCTTCATATTTGCTCACCTCCGGTTAAGTATGCAATCACATTATATTTTGAAATTTTATAGTCTTTGCCGATTTTAATAGATTTAATCGTTCCAGTTTTTAAAAGTTCATAAGTTTTTGTTCGTTTAATTCCAAGCATTTTTCCAAGTTCTTGAACTCCGACACAATCTGGAAAATCTTTAAACATAATTTCATTCAATTCTTTAATGCCCATTTTGCACCTCACATTTCAAAACCTAATTTTTGACTAATATTTATATTTTCAAGAAGGTTGTTTAATGCTTTTAAAAACCTTTTATTTTTACCTAAATTTAAATTTCCATATAAGTTCAAGTTCTTCTTAAATTTACAATCAAATCTAGTCCAAGCACGATAAAAATCATAATTATCGGCATATTGACAAATAAAACTATTTAGACAAATTGAAAGTCCAGAAAGTAAGATTAGGGGTAAATCATTATCTCTTGCAATATATCTCAAATTGCGACTTAAAGTGTTTATATTAAGTCTTGTTCCGTCATCTTTAAGACAAATAAAGTTTTCATTTGTTTGGTTATAATTTTTGTTATTAAGTTTATTAAGTCTTTGTTTATCTCTCAAAGCTAAAAGTAAATCTCTTATGTTTGGAAGAAGTGGAAAAGTTCGACCAAGACTTTCTTTCCTTTTGAATTCCCAATTATAATAAGCACAGTTCTTTCTTTTTTGAGAAATTGGATAAATTGTAATTGTGTTGTTTTCAAAGTCTACATCTTCCCATTCTATGTTTACAAGTTCCATTCTGGAAATATTGTAAACCATAATCAATTTATAGTAACATTCAAACTTATTTCCTCTGACTGCTTTTAAAAATTTTTTGGTCTCAAGAAAATTAAATGTATTTTTAATTTCGTTTAAATTTTGCATAGTATACCTTCCTTATAAAAATAATTTTATTTAAACTACTTTCTATAATTTTTTGCCATAGTTCTTTTACGCATCGAGCGAAAGACTTTTGGGCGACTATGCTTATTATTTAGTTTTCGATAGGGCTTCACTTTAACACAAGAAGTGGGTGTCACACTTGCTTAAATCCGTGAAATGAGTCGAAATTGTTTCACTTTGGTTTTACCCTGAATCAAAAAAGTCCTTTATTTTAAAGGCTTTCAGGGCAACCAAAGTAAATTTTGAGTCCATTTCTTATCCTGCTTCTTTTAACTTTACTGAAAACCTATTCGTTTAGACAAATTTTCATTAAACCACCTCCTTTTTAGTTTTAGATTTTGAGTTTTAATTTAATTTTACATTTTACACCTCCTTTTAAATGATTTTACTACTCTCGCGTTATCACCATTTGATAATGCGGAAAAATTTATTAAGAAAAAATATCTCCGCTTCTGCAAAGATATTTTTCCCTCTATTATATTAACTTCAAAAAATATCAAATCGTCAGGGTAGTTTGAAGTATTTTTCATTTAACCTAATTTTAAAATAAAAACCTTCCTATATATAACTACAAAAAAGCTGAAATCGTGGGGTCATTTTTGGGCAATTTTTTAAAAAAGTTTTAAATTTTTTTATTTTTGGTCACTTTTAAATGAGAACCACTCTACTTATATAACCAACACATTTTTGAAATTGTGGGGGTATTTTGGACATTTTTAACAAAAAATAATAAAATATACAACAAAAAAAGAAGTAAGTTTAAACCTACTTCAATGAAGACAAGAGATTCTCCTTACTTATTGCCTTTTGAATTTAATATTTTTCAATACAAATAGATTTAATTGGTTTACACAATTTTTAATTCAAAACCCAATTCTGTTAAAACTTGTTTGCTACATTCTGAATATTCTTCATAAACACCATCTACTTTCTTGAAACCATTCTTTAAATACAAATTTATAGCTGGCAAGTTAATATCAACAACACTTAATCTTAAATATTTTGCGCCTCTTTTTAGTGCAATGTCCTTTGCATATTTTACCACTAAACTTCCTATTCCTTGTCTTAAGTAAGAGATATTAACACCTACTCTGCCCAAATATAAAGCTTTTGCAGTATTAGAACTCCAAGAAAAATTTTCTGCTCCCTGCATTGAACTAAACAAACTAAAACTTGCAACTATTGTGCCATTATCTTCAATAACAAATAGTCCTTCATTTTTTATATCGGATTCGAATTCGTCAAAAGGATAATATTCATTCCAAATGTTAATATTATTATTTTCCATATTCTTAATGATTTTATCAAAAATTAATTTGAGTTGTGGTAAATCATCTTTATTCCCTAATCTGATATTCATGTTATATCTCCTTGTATTCTATTAACTCATAATTAATATTATATTCGTTTTTTATATTGTCCAAAAATGAGGTTATTTTTTTAATAATTGTATTATAATTTTGTTGTTGTATATTTTCTAGTTGAAAATTAATTTCTCCTAGAGTTTTATCTAAGAGATTTACTTGAGTAGTTGTTATTGTAGTATCATTTAAATTAAATTTTTCTAAAAATAAGACAAAATCACTCATTAAAGATGCAATACAATTTGTGTTATTTTCAAGAAAATGCAAGGTTTTGTTTAAATCTTCTTTTTCTCTTTCGTCAAAAGGTCTATATTTTTTCAATTCATCCAATGGTCTAAACATAAATTTCTCCTTTAAAATAACGACAATTGAGTATAGTTATCGTTATTTATCCCCGCCTTATCCAATAATTTTTTAGTGTCTTTTATACCAGTTTTCTCTATTAATTGAATAAATATTTCTCCAGTTAAAATACAATCAGTTAATGCCGTATGTCTTGTTTTTGGGACTTTTATATTGCACAATTCGGCAAGTCTATCAATATATTTTTAAAAAGTATAAAAATGAGCAAGTTACACGATGAATAAAAAACCAATTTATGTTTATCATTTTTATTTTTTGTTTAAAATCTTTATATATGAAAAACTGTCATTTAAGGTTATAATTTTCCTTTCATGATCCACTTTACCATACAATTGCAAAATGTCGTTATCCCGTGCAAAACTTTGGAATTTCCATTTAGATGTATATACCTTATATATTTTTTCACCTACTTGTAAGGTTACAAAACGTGGCAAACAAGAACTAGTTATTGATTGCAAGACTTTTCCAACAATTGCTTCGTTTTTATTATTTTGAATATTTGGAGTAATGGTATTATTAATATCTATAAATCTATATGTTGAAAGAATATCATTTTCAAGTTGCATACCAAACAAATTTCTTGATATAATTTCTTCTAAATCACATTCAATTGGATAGAAACTTTTGTGTTTATTGAATTGGTATAAAATATGCTTATTTGAGATGTTGGTTGCGTGCAAGTAAGATTTAACCATATCTAAGTTAGAATAAAGTTTATATAGGTTTTCTAACTTATAAATTACAAAATCCACATCTTTTTTAATCTCGAATCCTATTAAATAAGAACCAAATATGCCAATATCCTTGTCATCAATGCCTATTTTATTTAAAACATCGACAAAGCCCTTCCATTTTTTAGGTAAAATGTTTTTGCTATAAAATAAGCATTTTTGAGGTTTAAATACTGCATTTATGCTTATGGGTATAGGAATCAACTCTTTACACAAATGTCTAATATAATATTTTTGCATCATAGTATTATATCTGTCACTATTTTTTACCTTTTCATATAAAAGATAACCTAAAGGGCCGTATTTTTCATTGATTTCATTTACAACCCAAAAGTTATCGTTTTCATCTAGCACATGGTCAAGTAGTTCTAGGTTTTGCGTATCTAAAGATTCCCATGGTACATATTTATCCATTTAAAAATTCCTCTAATTTATTTTTTATTTTATTATAAAATTCGTTAGAATTGTCATTATAATAATTTTTATCACCAAACATAATTTTGTTGTATTCCTGTAGTTGTAGTAAGATATCTATATGTGATAGCCAGTTTGATTTTCTTATGACGCTTTTTTTATCATAATTATTTATTAAGATCTCCTTTGAAGTGTGAATATTAAAACAAATCACATCATATTTTGTATTAAGTTTTTTTAAATAGTCTATCGTTAACTGTGAACCTTCTAAAATAAAAATTTTATCATCTATTTTGTCAAGATATGGTGATAATATTTGTTGCACGGCTTTTGAATGCCTTAAATATCCCGATATTGCATCAATGTTATCTATTTGATACGCGCTATGAGTATTTGTAAATAGGTATTTATTGCTTTTGTCTGCCACCATCCTCATTAATGGCAATAATAAATCTAAACTTATCACTTTATCAATAGAAAAGTCTAAAGAAAGTTTTTTTGAAAGATATGTTTTCCCACTACCTGCAATACCAGATATTGCAATAATTTTATTTTTCATAGTTACCAAATAATCCTGTATATAATTTTATCCATTCTTCTTTATTTTGTAAAGTAATTAAGTAATTATTAAAAACACCTATATAGTGATTAGTCGTCCGTTCTCCTTCGCCAGAATAAAGTACATTGTTACTTGAAAGTTCTTTTACTAATTGCCTTTTGCTATCAAGACGTATAATTTCATTGTCAAAAATTAAATCTATATATTTTTCATCTTGATTTCTATCCCAATCAACTTCTATTTCAATATCAATTCCATTTAAAACAAATTTTGCCATGGAGTAAGAATCGTATTTATTGTTTGTCAATTTGCGTTTAAATATGTATATATTATTGATTTCATAACCATATATTCTAGCTATTGCACTTAGAGGGTTAATCGTCTCATCTAAATATGCACCATTTAAATTAATGGCTTTAGGGAGTATTTTATTGTTTTTCATATATTTGTCTGTTATTAAGCATTTAATATAACGTGGTTTGTCTGGTCTTTTATTATTTATCCACCATGTTATTTCTTTTCCAAAAGAAAAATGAAGACAATTATAAATTTTATTATCATTACTAATAGACAATAAGTAATCAAATTGCCTACCGTTTATAACAATCGGTTTTTCGACCATTATTTTAATATGATGTTTTACAAAAAATTTCATAATTTTTAAATGTGAGCAGGGTTGTGAACTTATTAACACACACTCGCACTTGTTCACTAGTGTCTTATAATTAGTTGTAAGATAAAGATTGTCACCTTTGTATTTAACAATTTTTCTTTTGTCTTTATCACATAGTGCAACTAGTTCAAAATTTTTGTTTTGTCTTAATGCTTCCACTTGTTTTTGGAAAGCATGACCTAGACCAATTATGGCTATTTTTATCACTTTTCTTCCTTTTTTATAATTATATACTCTCTATTTAATTCTTTACCATATGTTTTTAAATCATTTAAAAGCAAACCTCTTATTTCTTCTGGAACCAAGTTTTTTTCAACAAGTTCACTTAAATCAATCATGGTTGGATTATAAAATCCGTTATTACGGTCCTCTCTGTATTCCTCACCATCAGTCTTATGAATATCGCCAGAAATCCAATCTAGCACAAAAAAACCTTGCATGGAACCTTTGCTTTCAAAACCATAAATTAATTTCCTTGGCTTTACCACAATTCCAAATTCTTCCATAAGTTCGCGAACTACACATTCCTCATAAGTCTCATTTTCTTCGACATGACCTCCAGGAAATGTACAGTATTTCCTACTTTTTTTTTCTCGTTGCATAACAACCAATTTATTATCTTTTATTATTATTCCTCTACAACTTGAAAATTTCATAATTTACTCCTTATTCAAAGTATAACATATTTTTTTTAAAAGAGCAAAATATTATTGACATAATTTATCTTTTTATTTAAAATTGAGTTATGAAAGATATTAAAGAAAATAAAAAATTTTATACAATTTCAACCAATGTTTTATCGTCCATCATAAATGAGTTTGGAGAAGACTTAATTTGTCTTATTTTATGTGGTAGTGCTGGAAGAGGAAAATTTATTGAAAACTGGAGCGATTTAGATTATTGTTGTATTGTAAACAAAATCAATATTAACAAAATTGATAATATTTTTAAAAAGTTGAGTAATAGTGATATAAAAATTGGTATATCTTTTTTTAATAAATATGATTGGGAAAAAGGATTTGTGACAAGGCATGCTTACAAAACTATACTTGAAATACATGACGGATTTCACTTTTTAGTTTATCAAAAGGGTGATATTATAATTCCCACATTAAGCATTAATGGGCTGTTAAATTGTAAACAGGATTTCTTTATTGCTTATCAAAATTTAAAAAGAAATGCATTAAAATATGATTATAGAAAATTATTTAAGTCGATGATGCTATTAAAAAAGTATATGTTATATTTCCACAATATAATTGAGGATGACTATAACTTAATTGACGAAATGATATATAAAATTTATAAGTTTGATGGTAGACATTCATCAAGGTTCATTTTTAAACAAAATTTGCAAAAGCTTTTAAATTATGCAAATAAATTTTCTAATTTTTTAGATAAAGTTCAATGGAAAAAGCATATAATTTAAGATGAAAAAATTATTTCAAATTTTTGATAAACTCTTCTGTATTATCTTTTATAAAATAATCATAATCTATATTTGGTTCGTGCGATAGTTTAGGTGCTGTTTTTTCAAAAATCTTAATGTGTATTTGATTTTTGTAGTTTATTATATTTTGACTTAATGCAAATTTATAATCAAATTCCTCTATAAAATTTTTGTAAGGTGCAAAATGGATGCCATTTATATGAGTTAGTTTTAAATTCCCAAAATTTGGAAGGTTGGCATAATCAACCAACTTAACTATTGTCATATTGTCATAATTTAAAAATATACCATAAGGGCGTTGTTTCATGTATCTATTTCTTATGGATACTTTGACAGCTCTCAATTTATCATAGTAAACATTAGATTCCAGATTGCTTTCGTTTTTTATCAATAATAAAATTGCTATATTCCTATACATTAACTCATATGCATCAGATGTTACATTTATATCTGCAATTTTCTTTTCCCTTAATGTTTTATCCTCTATTTCATTCTCTACTTCTTTCTCTCGGAAAGCCTTCATATAGCTTTTATAATCAGATATTAAATAGCAAGAATCAACATTAAGTTGTTGTTGATCTAAATAATATTTAATTATTGAAAATCCTTGTCTATTTATAAAATCTGGCTTAATTATTATAATTTGATTGTTGCACATTATATTCCCCCTTCTAACCATAAGGTTAATATTCACACCATTTAAAAATTATATTTTCTATATTATAGCATTTTATAAATGAAATTTCAATAAATGATTTTACATTTTGTTAAAATTATATTAAAATACATAATATGTTAGGTATAAAAAACGGAAAAGTAAAATTAAGTAAATTCAATAAAAATTGGTACAAAAGGTTTTTAAAAGAGAAAAACTTATTGAACAATGTTTTAAAGGATTTCAATGTTAAAATAGAGCATGTAGGAAGTACTTCAATTATTGGAGCAAAGGCAAAACCAATTATAGACATTTCAGTGGGGCTTAAAAATATTGATGATCTTGCAAAAATTATTCCTTTAATCACTTCTATAGGATACGTATTTAGAGAAAATCTTAATAAACCCAACCCATATTTTGCCCGAAAATATAATTTATTTCATAAAGCAACTTATCATTTGCATTTAGAAAGTTGTTATGGGAAAAGTTGGCAACGCCATATCTTATTTCGAGATTATTGTAATTCATTCCCTGAAGTGACAATAAAGTACAATCATTTAAAACAACAACTTTATAAAAAATATAAAAATAATCGACATAAATATCAACAAGGAAAGGAACAGTTTATTGATGAAACAATAGACCAAGCAATTAAATATTTTAACGAAACGAAAGTTACAAATGAAGTGTTTTCACACTATTTATTTAATAAACCTAAAATATCTTAGTATTTTAGATTTTTGATAATTATTGAACTAAAAAAGGGAAAGATTGGGTTTTTATTAAATTATCAATAGTGTCTACGAATTTGTGCACAATTTTTGTAAAGTTTATGAGAAATGTGTTGTTTCGTGTCATTTTTATTTGTTTTATATTTGTATGATGTCATATATTAAAATAAAATGGCTATTTGCCTTATTTTATAAGGGATTTAGGCTTTTTAGTATTTGATAAAATATGATAAAAAATAGTGTAAAAATAGTAAATTAAAGCATTTTAAAGTGCTTGCTACGGAACCGTTATTCTGGGTTCGAGTCCCGGCAGACGCACCAAATAAAAAACTGAACTTTGAGAAATTTAAAAGTTCAGTTTTTTGTTTATCTTTTCAAGCTTAAAACCTTAAAGTTATTTTAAAATCTTTTCTCCTAAATATGACACAAGACAATCTGGAACAGTTACAGTGCCATCAGCGTTTTGATATTGCTCCAAAATTGCCGGAAAGATTCGACTTGTAGCGATGCCACTTGCGTTGAGCGTGTAAACATATTCTTTTCTGCCATCAGTTCTCATAAAGCGCGTGTTCGTTCGACGCCCTTGATAATCTAATGCTGTGCTGACACTGCTCACTTCGGTGTATCTATCCACACTTGGAATATATATTTCAATATCCCAAGTTTTAGCCATTCCTTGTGCATAGTCGCCACCAGCAAGTTGAACAAGTCGATAGTGCAATCCAAGTTTTTGCACAATTCTCTCTGCCTTTCCAAGCAGTTCATTCCAAGCACGTTCGTTGTCCTCTGGTGTCACAAATTCCACCATTTCCACCTTATTAAATTGATGACCGCGTATCATACCGCGTTCGTATGGACGGTTACTCCCCGCCTCAATTCTGAAACAAGGTGTATAGGCAAAATATTTCTTTGGCAACTCTTCTTCTTTAAAAACTTCTCCTTTGTGTAAATTTACAAGAGCTGTTTCAGCAGTTGGTAAAAGAAAATTATTTGACAAAAATCGTTTGTCAATAAAAAAATCTTCATTTGCAAACTTTGGAAATTGCCCGGCCCCAAAACCACAGTCATACTTCAAAATATGTGGCAAAAGTTTGAACTCAAATCCATCCGCCAAATGTTCATGTATACAAAAATTCAAAATCGCCCATTCAAGTCTTGCGCCAAGTCCGGTGTATATCCAATTCCCTTCGCCAGCAATTTTGACACCTCGTTCATAGTCAATGAGATTTAAACTTTTGCAAAGTTCAATATGGCTTTTTGGTTTAAAGTTAAATTTTGGCTTTTCTTTAAATTCTCTCAAAACCACATTGTTTTCTTTACCACCAGCTGGCGTGCCTTCAACAACAATGTTTGGCAGTGCAAAGAAAATCTTTTCATATTTCTCTTTAATTTCATTGTATTGTTCAGTAAGTTCTGCCACTCTTTGTGTGTTTTGACGAAGTTCTTCTTGTAATTTAGCGATATCTCCACCATTTCGTTTGAGCGTTTCAAATTCTTTTGCGCCTTTATTTCTCTTAGCAAGCAAATTTTCTTGCTCCTGCTTAATTGCAATCATTTGGTCATAAAGGACAATCATTTCATCCAAATCAACTTCATATTCTCGCTTTTTAAAACAATTTTGGTAATATTCTTTTCTATTTTTTATATCTTTTATATCTAGCATCTCAATTTTTCTCCTTTTTATTATTTTTTATCTATTTTTAGTTTTTTTTACTTTTTTAATTTTTAACTATGTTTTTGTTTATTAAAAAATAGTATATAAAATAAAAAACCTATCCCTTTCGGGAAAATCGAGATAAACATAAATAAAACCACATTGTAAACATAACATACCACCCCATTCAATTTCGTTTATGTGTTTTATGAAATAAAAAAACACCTCTAAAATATTTAGAGGTGAAAAATTTTTCCACGGTGCCACTCTAATTATATGCAAAAGCATATCACTCATTCATCTGCAAATTGCGCTATGCAGTCAGCCAAACTCTTCGCTTGTGCCTCCAAGATGGATATGAATATGTTTTTCATTTGCTTTCACCAAACGCAAACTCTCTGTATCAAACAAGATTCAAAAGTCTCTTCATCGGCAATTAAGTTATGGTTATTATATAAAATTTATATTCATAAGTCAAGACTTTTTTTATAACTTTTTTTATAAATTTAACTTTAATAAAATTTTCCTTCTCACAAGCCAACCTTATCTAAGAACGCTTTTTAATTTTTATATACCACCATCTCTTGTTGTCAACATTGTATTTCAACTATTTTAGTTTAACATTTTATTTTAACTATATAGCAGTTTGTCATATTGTTGTTTGGTTATCATATTGTGCTGTAACATAAAAAAAATAAGGGTAGAAATTTCTATTTCCACCCTTATTTGCATTTTCTGCTTCTTGTTTTAATCGGCAGTTTTCAAAGTCAAATAGCCATAAGCCTGCAAATCTTCGTCATATCCAGCATAAGCGTATGTTTTGCCAACATAACTTGAATCGTAGTTTGGAAGAGATGTGCAGTTATAAAACATGTTTAAACTGTTAGTCACCGCATCAGTTGACCAGCCTTCGCCAACATAAATTGTTTGAAGGTTTGTGCAACCTTGAAACATTTGAGCCATGTTTGCCACTCTGCTGGTGTCAAAACTTGAAAGGTCAAGAGTTGTCAAAGAACTGCAATTCAGAAACATTTGATACATATCCGTCACCTTGCTTGTGTTCCAATCATCAGAAAGGATAAGTTCACTCAACTCACTACAATCCCTAAACATATAACTCATGTCCGTCACATTGCTTGTGTTGAAATTTGAAAGGTCAAGAGTTGTCAAACCACTGCAACCATAAAACATACTTCTCATACTTATCATATTGCTGGTGTCCCAACTTGACAAGTCCAATTCAGTAAGATTTGAGCAGTTACAAAACATCTCGGTCACAGACGTTACATTGCTAGTGTCGAAACTTGATAAATCTAATTTAGTAAGACTTTCGCAATAATAGAACATATAATTCATTCTCGTCACATTACTCGTATTCCAATTTGAAAGATTAATTTCAGTCAAAGAACTGCAACCATAAAACATCTCTCTCATACTCGTCACATTGCTGGTGTCCCAATTTGAAACATCAATAATGGTCAAAGAACTGCAACCATAAAACATTTTTTCCATTGTTGTCACCCTGCTGGTGTTGAAGTTGTTGAAAGCAATTTCTTCAACAGAGGTAAAGTTGCAGAATAAATATGACATGTCCGAATTTGCAACAATCTCTTCAGTTGAAAGGATGTAGATTGTTGTGTCTACACGATATAAGTCAATCTGTGTTTTGTTCCAAGTGTATGACTCCGCTTCTTGTTCTTCCAAAACATTTACTTCGTTTTCGGTGTATGTGTAATCACCACTTTCGGTTTGTGTATACGCACCACTTTCGTTTTTGTCGTAATAATCAAAAACAATTCTTGTGATTGTGGTGTCTGTCTCTGTGTAGTCATCACTTTTTTTCAACAATGTGTTCAAAGTTGAACCGCTTGGCAAATTTGATTCAAGTGTTTCTTCACTTTTTTGAGAAAGATAGATTGGAAGAAAAATCGCCAGAAACAGAACCGCCACCACTGCCACAACTGACGCTGTGATAATCGCCACCTTTTTCTTTTTGCTCATACCATTTTCATTTTCAGCCATTTTTTAATAACCTCCCTTTAATATTTTTTCTTTTTTTGGCTTTTTGTTTTTTTGGAGTTTTTCCAAACTCAGTGACATTATAGCATGCGGGGGGGGGAACGCAAGCATTTTTAAAAATTTTCAGAAAAATTTTTAAAAATGTTGCTTATTTTTGCAAAATCAGCCCAAAATTGACCAAAATCGCCCCATTTTGCCCAAAAATCACCAAAAAACCGATCAATTTTCGACCATAAATCTAAAAACGCCAATAAAAAAAGAAACAACCAACTTGATTGTTTCTTTTCATGAATTTATGAAAATCTTATTATAATCTTTGTGCGGTTTCTTATAACATTTTATCTCTGTTAATTTCTTATAATATCTTTTACCTTTTTATGAAACTTTTTTATTCTCTCTCCGCGCCTTTTCTTGTTTATAATAATCATAGTTGCCATGATATGTTGAGATTGTTCCATCTTGAAACTCGATTGTCTTATCCGCAAACTTATTGATGAAATATCGGTCGTGACTGATAAAAATCAATGTTCCTTCAAAATTTTCTATCGCTTCTTCAAGCACTTCTTTTGTTGGGATGTCAATATGATTGGTTGGCTCGTCAAAAATTAGTGTGTTGATTTTTTGTTGTAACAACTCGGCAAGTTTTATTCTGATTTTTTCGCCACCAGAAAGGTTCTTGATTTTTTTGTTGACATCTTCTTTATAAAACTGAAATCCTGCCAAAATTTGTCTTGCTTTTTGTTCAGGCACGCCCACTTCGCCTTTAAAATATTCCAGCAGTTGCATCTCACCGTTGGAAAATTCAATAATTTGTGGCAGATAGCCAATTTTGACGCTTGGCCCAACATATATCAACCCGCTTGTTGGCAAATCTTGCGTTCCCATTATTGTTTTAATGAATGTGGATTTTCCGCTTCCATTGTTTCCAATTAACGCAACCCTTTCGCCAGCGCAAATGTTGAGATTTATATCTCTTAAAATGGTTTTGCCATTTGGGATTTTAACAGTCAAATTTTCAGTAACAATAATTCTTTTGCTTGTTTTTCTCTCTTCGTCAAAATCAAGATTTAATTTCTTTTGCTCTTTTGGCTTTGCAACCGCATTTCTTTTCATCCTTTCAAGTTGTGTTTGCAATGCGTGCGCTCTGTCGCACAATGTTGAACTATTCTTCGCCATGCCCATTTCAGAAAAATATTTTATTTGTTCTTCAAGGCGCTTCATCGCAAGTTGTTGGTTTTTATAATCTGCCATTTGCTTTTCAAAATCTCGTTCTCTTTCTTGAATATAACCTGAATAATTTGTGTTATAGACTTTTGCAGTTCCGTTGTCAAGTGAAAGAATTTTGTTGGACATCTTGTCAAGAAAGTATCTGTCGTGCGAAACAATCACTGTTGCACCTTTGAAAGATTTAATATAGTTTTCAAGCCATTCAATTCTGCTTATATCCAAATGGTTTGTTGGTTCATCAAGTAAGAAGAGGTCTGGTTTAATAAGCAAAGACTTTGCAAGTTGGACCAAAGTTTTTTCTCCACCACTCAAATCATCATATTTCTGATTTAACAAATTCTTATCTATTTTCAAGCCTTCAACAACCGTGTTAATTTTCATATCAATGTCATATCCGCCAGCAACAGAAAACTTTTCTAACAAATTGCAATATTTTTCCATCACTTGATTATATTCTTCTTCTGGTAAATTTTCTGTCATCTTTTCTTGTAGAAATGATATGCGGTTCTCCATTTCGTTCAATTTTTCAAAACTACTGCGAAGAATTTCTCGGACTATTCTGTCATCTTTTATGCTGGAACCAGTTTGGTCAAGATACGCAACATTTGCTCCTTTTTTTATATTTATATTCCCAGAGTCAACTTTTTCAAGTCCGGCAATCATCTTGAGAAGTGTTGATTTTCCACAGCCGTTTTGACCTACTATAGAAATTGATTCTCCTTCATTCAATGAAAAAGATAGGTTATCAAACAGTTGTCCATAACCAAAATTTTTAGAAATTTTATCTACATTTAGTATAAGCATTTTAAGAACTCCTGCGTGCTGTGAATTTAGTGCAAAATTAAATTATTTTTCTTTCAATTTTTTCAGGATTTTGTCCTTGTCAATTTCTAAAAATCTGATTTCATACTCGGTTTTCATGTCACCCTCCCCCAACATTATAACAAAACTTGCCACAATAAAGCAAATTATGTTATAATGAACATGGTGAAGATATGGATAATTTAAAAAATGAGATTAAAAATTGCGCTCTTTGTGGAGATTTGCCAAAACTGAATGAAGTTTACATTCAAATTGGCAAAACACCTTTCATCATCATTGGTGAAAGTCCAGCTAAAGATGGATGGATTGTTTCTCGCAAAGCGTTCTATAACAAAGACGGCAAATTGCAATCAAGTGGGAAGATTTTGGAAAAATTATTGAATGGAATTAATATTAAGATTGATGACATATATTTCACAGAGTGTTGCAAGTGCATTATTGAAGACCGAAAAAAACTTGATAAATGTTCAAAAAATTGTCTTCCATTTTTGTTTAGACAGTTGGAAAAATTGCCATGCAAAATTCTTGTGCCAATGGGAATTCACCCAACACAAGCACTGCTTGGAATTAAAATCAAGAAATTTGCAGACTATGTCGGAAAAGAATTTGAAATTGAAATAAACAGCAGAACTTATAAAGTCTTGCCGATTTATCACCCAAGCCCACTAAATCCGAAAGGATATAAAGACAACCTTCCAATTTTCAAAAAACTTCAAAAAATGTTGTAAAAAGGAGAAAAAATGGAAAAATGGGATTTATATACCAATGACAGACAACTGACAAACAAAACTATTGAACGTGGACAAAACTGCCCACATAATTTATGCAGGCTTGTTGTTCACATTTGCATTTTCAATAAAAAGGGAGAGATGTTGATTCAACAACGTCAAAGCACAAAACGGTCATGGCCAAATGCTTGGGACATCACCCTTGGCGGATGCGTTCAAGCAGGAGAAAACTCTCAACAAGCCGTAAAGAGAGAGTTGAGTGAAGAACTCGGTTTGGATCATGATTTCTCAGATGTCCGCCCATATATGACAATAAATTTCGAAAATGGTTTTGATGATTTTTATTTAATTGAAAAAGATGTGTCTTTGAGCGAAATAACTTTCAAAGATCATGAAGTTCAAGCTGTGAAATGGGCAAAAAAAGACGAAATCTTGGACATGATACAAAATAAAACTTTTATAAATTATTATCCTTCGTTCATTTCAGCCTTGTTTGAGATGAGAGAAGAGCGAGGTGCTTTCAAAAGAAATTTAATTTGATTAACCAATTTTATTTGATTTTTTCATTTTATTTCTCTTTAATCTTAAAACCCGATGAAATGTTGCATCACTTATTTGTTTTTGGCGTTTTTTGATTCTTGGTCAAGTTCATGTTGCGTTTCTGTGTTTAAAAACAGATTCTTTATCGACACATGATGTTTCTCAAAATATGGTTTCAATGCTTCTTCTGTGATTTCTTGTGAAATTTTCTTCTCAACTCCAAACACATCAAAAAGTTTTTGTCTTGGGTTTAAGTCAAGTTCAAAAGAATAATCAACACTCCCATTCTTTTTTAGATGTTCTCTTGCATGGTATTCCGAACAGTTTAAAAGTGAAATTTTTTGCGTTTTGAATGTCAAATAGCAATCCTTTGGACAAGCACCAGATTTTAAAGATTTAATAATTTTTTCTGCCTTTTCTTCAATTTGTTGTTTTAAAAAATCTGGCGTCCTGTCTTTACACTTTTCATAAATATTCTTTTGTATTTCTATATAATCTCGTATTTGCTGTGCTGTTTTGTATGGATATTGTCTATTCAAAATTTCAATTTGGCGCGTTCTGATTGTTTCCTTAAATGATCTTTCAAGCAAATACACAAGGTAATCTTTCAAGTTTAATTGTTGCCCCAACGAATTTGTGATTAGACCGTTATAATTGCCCATCTCTTTCCATTGTTTTCTCATTGAATCTGTAAAAAATTCGTCGTAAGCAAGCCCCCTTTCCCAACTATATGAAGAATGTTCATAGACAGGCTCTTCGCCAAAACCGATGTAGCCATCAATTAATGGAAGTAGTTTGCTTGTTTTTTCCGCCCCGTCAAAAATTTCTGGATGCTCGGCTTTTATTCCATTCAACATGTCAACCATATCTTGAACTCTTCCATAATTTGTATAAATCAAAAAGCTGTCGTTTCTATCATTTCCCGTCCAAAACTTGAAATAAAGTTTGTAGCGCTTTTCGCGACACTTTTCCATTAAAATGTTACCAAGTTTAATTGAATTTTTTGGCTTTAAATTGACATAAAGCCGACAATCAGTCCGCGCACGAGTGAAAGGATAAACATGAAAAAAATCAGCATCGTTAACATCAACTATTTTTTTGTTTTGTATGCTTGCTGGCCTCAACTCATCGCTTTCACTAAATTCGTTGTCAAAAGTTTCTAAAAAGAATTTTTCACAATCCAAAGGAGTCATATTGTTTTTGTTGAATCTTTTGTCTGTCTTTATTTTTGTTATTGCCTCACGCGTTTTGCCAGCCTTTTTGTTTTCGTCTAACTCAGTGATATAATCAAACCAAGTGTCATAAACGATTTTGTAGAACGACAGGATGTCTGCTCTTTTTATGTATTCATCAGATTTATTCACATTCATTGCAGTGATGAGAGTATAGGCATCATACCCCTGCAATTTATAAGGCAAAATTTCTCTTGCAAACTCAACGGCATTGACATCGCTCAGCCCAATAACCTTTTCCAAAAATTTCTTCTTTGCTTCCGAAACCAACATGGTCTTTTCTCCTTTCTTATTTTGTTATCTCTATTATTATAGAGCGGGGGGGGTGATTGTCAAGATTTTTTTAAATTTTTTCACTTTTTATTATTTTTTTAGTTAAATTCCGATTTTTTTGTTGTTTTTTTGATTTTTCATTAAGTTTTTTAAACTTTTCAGTGGCTTTTTCGTTAAAACAAAAAAATTTTGTTGAAAAAATTGTCTTTTATTGTCATTTTTTTGAATTATGTTTGTCTTTCGTTTGTTTTATTTGTTATCATTATAGGGAAGGAGGATTTGAAATGAATAAAACTGTAAAGAAAACAATCATTATCATCAGCATTGTTTTGGCAAGTATTATTGGTGCGTTGGTTTTGACCGTGCTGGGTTATCTAATCTATCTGTGTTGTCAATATTATCGCATCGCTGACAATTTGGAACTTGAAATAACCAACAATCAATCGCAAGTGCTTTCACTTGACGGGACATATTCAATCACAACCTACAATATTGGTTTTGGTGCATATTCGCAAGACTTCGACTTCTTTATGGATTCCGGCGAGATGCTTGACGGCACAAAGACAAGCGGAAGTGGAAGTCGTGCAAAAGACAAAGCGACAGTTTTGACCAACACAAATGGTGCCATTGACACCATTATGAGCCTTGAAACTGACTTCGCTTTCTTTCAAGAAGTGGACACAAACTCACACAGAAGTTATTTTGTTAACCAATATGAAATGTTGCAAGAAAGTTTTGAAGGCTATTCTTCCACTTTTGCAAGCAACTTTCACAGCGGATATTTATTCTATCCTTTCACCAATCCAATAGGCACGGTGAATTCTGGCATTGCCACATTTTCGAAATATGAGATTTCTTCAAGTGTGAGAAGGTCTTTTCCTGTGGATGAAGGCTTCTTCACAAGGTTTTTCGACCTTGACCGCTGTTTCGAAATCAATCGCCTGCCTATTCAAAATTCAACTGCCGAACTTGTGCTGATAAATTTGCACATGAGCGCCTATGATGAAGGCGGAAAAATTCGCGCACTGCAACTTGCCATGCTGTTTGAAATTATGGAAGAAGAATACGCAAAAGGAAATTATGTGATTGCTGGTGGAGATTGGAATCATGATATTGCAGACAGTTTGAATTTGTTTGACACACAACAAAAAATTCCTGATTGGGTGGCACAAATCACCCAAGAAGATTTGCCAGATAACTTTAAATTTGCTTCCGCCATAAATGCCCCAACATGCAGATCAACCGACATGCCGTATGAAAAAGGCGTAAACTATTCCGTTGTCATTGACGGCTTCATTGTGTCCGCCAATGTGGATGTTGTTTCAGTGACAAACATAGACACCGACTTCATGTATTCCGACCACAACCCTGTCTATATGCAATTTAGTTTCATCACTGACTAAACAACATGCCCCACAAGAACAAACTTGCATGTTTGTGGTATAACTTTGTGAATATATTCATCTTAAAACATTTTATATGCGATTTGTATAGCAAAACTCACAAATTTTTGCTATACATTTTTTATATACTTACAACTCTTTTGAAAAGAACAGAATCAATTCGTCATCTTCCACAATGCTGGTTATAAAATTTGTGTAACCAAAATGC
>CAYNTF010000011.1:0-23887 GCA_964400145.1 uncultured Lachnospiraceae bacterium
ATTTTTAAAAATTTTCAGAAAAATTTTTAAAAATGTTGCTTATTTTTGCAAAAAACTGCAAAAAAATGAGCAAAATCGCCCCATTTTGCCAAAAAAATCACCAAAAAAACAATAAATTTTGTTCTTACGCCGAAAAAAAATATCAACCCAAACTGGTTATGTATTTTGATAAAAAAAATCATAAAAATAGTAGAAAAATTCAAAAAATTGATTAAAAAAACAGTGAAATAATGATTAAAAACAAAAAAAGAGTGTTTTCACACCCTTTAATTTACACCGTTTTTCACTCTTTTGTTATATCTTTTGTCTTACCATTAAATTCTGCGATAGCATTTTTTAATTTTTCTTCTGGGCTGAGTTGAACATCAAACCACACTTTCAACGCTGAAAGAACTTGTCTGTCTTTGTCAACAACTTTTTCATTGAATTTACTTATCTTTCCCCTGTTCCACATGCCTTCAACAACACTCTCTTTTGCCTTTGCCAAAAAAGTTTTGTTACATCTTTCTTCTGGAATTGAAAAGCATGCTTGTGGACAATATTTGATTAAGTCCAACAGACTTTTATCATCCAAAGTGTTGAATGTCGAATATAATTCATCATAACATATCAACCCATCGCCATAACCGAATGTAAAGTCGATTATTCTGAAAGGTCCTTCGAATGTCAATTTTTCCAATCCGCATCTGTGAATCGCACTCAAATTGAATTTTTTAACGCTTTCTGGAATGGAAAGTGATTTCAATCTCCAGCAATTTTCAAATGCCCTTCCAGAAATTTTTTCAACATTTTTCCCGATTGTAAGAATTTCCAAATCTTGCCATCCGCTGAACAACTCTGCTCCTATTTCTCTCACATTGTCAGGTATGACCACCGATTTCGCACTTGGATCATAACAATCCAACATTTCTTTCATAACTCTTGTTTTTCCATTCATAGCATTCTCCTTCACAAAAGTATTCTATCACAAACTATGAATATTGTCAACAAGAAGATTTGAAAATTTTGTGATTTTCAGAAAAATAAAGTGGGAAAAATCGCTTCTTCGCAGGGTTATGCGTTGACAGCACATAATGTTGCAATGCAAAATCAAACCTATCTATTAAAATAAAAAAATTTCTCAAATATTTGAGAAATTTTTTTACAGAAAAACTAATCAATTCAAAATTGATTATACCAATTCCACAATAGCCATCTCGGCTGCGTCGCCACGACGAGTGCCAAGTTTGATGATGCGCGTGTATCCGCCACCTTGTCCAGATGTTTTTGCGCGTTCTGCATATTTTGGCGCATAGACATTGAAAATCTTTTCCAAAAGTGGATGATTAATTCCTTCAATGCGCATGTTGAATGCTTCTTTGCTCTCTTTTGGCTTTCTCTGCTCTTGCAAATCATAAACATAGCTCATGATTTTCTTTCTTGCAGCCAATTTCTTTGGACCATCATTGAGAACTTGCTTTTTGACTTTCTTTCCATCAGCACCTTTGATTTCTTTTTGCACTTTGACTGTGTCGAGATAGGTGTTCATGGCAAGAGTGATAATTTTTTCAGCAATTCTTGCAGTTGACTTTGCCTTTGCAAGAGTTGTTTCAATCTTTCCATTCCAAAGAAATGTTGAAACTTGACCGCGAAGCATCGCTTTCCTTTCTTTTGAAGGTCTGCCTAATTTATCGTTAGCCATAACTTTTTTCTCCTCTTTGGGCTTTTTGCCCAGATTTTATTTTTATTTTTTGATCTTACTTCCACTCGCAAGCCTATTATTCTTCGTCTTTGCGAAGGCTCAAACCATAACTTTCAAGTTTTTGGATGACTTCTTCAACAGACTTCGCTCCAAGGTTGCGAACTTTGAACATGTCGTTCTTAGATTTTTTGAGAAGATCTTGAACTGTGTTAATTCCAGCTCTCTTCAAGCAGTTGTATGAACGAACTGAAAGATCCATTTCTTCGATTGGAAGTTCCATAAGTTTCACTTGTTGATCTTCTTCTTTGGAAACCAAAATTGACATATTGCTCATTTCTGCGCAAAGTTCAATGAACAAGTTGACATGTTCATTGATAATTTTGCCTGCAAGGCTGACAATTTCGCGAGCAGATGTTGTGCCATTTGTTGTCACTTCCAAAGTGAGTTTGTCATAGTCAATGCTGTTTCCAACACGGGTTGTTCCCACTTCAAAATTAACTTTTTTGACAGGTGAGAATATGCTGTCCATTGCAATGAAATCAATGTCGTCATATTTTGACTTGTTGTCTTCACTTGAAACATATCCACGACCGTTGCCGATCATGATATCCATATCCAAAACCGCACCTTCGTCCATTGTGCAGATGTGAAGATCTGGATTGAGAACTTCAACTTGGTCGTTACTTTCAAAATCTTTTGCTGTAACTTCGCCCGCACCCTTTTTGCGCAATCTGAGATATGTTATAAAATTGCTTTCTTGGTTTGTGCACTTAACTGCCAACCCTTTCAAATTCAAAACGATGTCAACAACATCTTCCGTAACCCCACGAAGTGTTGAAAATTCGTGTGCCACGCCTGCAATTCTGAAAGCGATAGGTGCTGAACCTGGAAGAGATGAGAGTAATGTTCTTCTCATGCAGTTTCCAAGAGTTACACCATATCCTTTTTCAAGTGGTTCAACAACAAAACGCGCAAAAGTTCCATTGTCTGTTTCTTCACAAGTGATTCTTGGTTTTTCCATTTCCATAAATTTAATCCTCCTTATCTCGAATACAACTCGACAATCAGTTGTTCTTTGATGTCGCCGTCAATATCTTCTCGCGTTGGAAGTGCAAGAATTTTGCCTGTTAATGTGTCGCTGTTGAATTCCAACCATTTTGGCATAACAATTTTCATGCCTTTAAGTTCCTTGAACATTTCAAGGTCTTGTTTGTTCTCTTTCACTGTGATTACATCACCTGCTTTAACTCTGTATGATGCAATATTCACGCGTTTTCCATTCACACAAACATGTCCATGGTTGACGATTTGACGACATTGCGCTCTTGATGCACCAATACCCATGCGATAGATCACATTGTCAAGTCTTCTTTCGATAAGTGAAAGCATATTTTCACCAGTCGCACCCTTCATGCGCGCTGCATCTTCATAATACTTTTGAAATTGTTTTTCCAAAATGCCATACATTCTTTTAACTTTTTGTTTTTCGCGAAGTTGAAGTCCATATTCTGTCACTCTCTTTCTTGATGCACCGTGTTGTCCAGGAATGACAGGTCTTCTTTCAAACGCACATTTTTTTGTTGTGCATCTTTCGCCTTTAAGGAAGAGTTTACGCCCTTCTCTTCGACACTGACGGCAATCTGGTTCGATTGTTCTTGCCATAACTTTTTCTCCTTTTAAACTCTTCTTCTCTTTGGAGGTCTGCAACCGTTATGCGCGATTGGCGAAACATCCTTGATTAATGTTACATTGAAACCAAGTGTTGAAAGCACTCTGATTGCACTTTCTCTGCCGTTGCCTGGACCTTTGACATACACTTCCACTGATTTCATGCCATTGTCAAGCGCAACTTTGCCTGCTTGTTCAACACAAGTTTGAGCAGCAAAAGGTGTGCTTTTCTTTGACCCTTTAAGTCCAAGTCTTCCAGACGAGCAAGAGGATATGACATTCCCTTGCATGTCAGTGAAAACAATTATGTTGTTGTTAAAGGAAGTTGTGATGTGAACTTGACCTTTTTCAATGTTTTTTGAAACTCTTTTGCGAGTTTTGACATTTTTCTTTTTTGATGTTTGTTTATTGCTTGCCATACTTCACCTCTTACTTACCTTTCTTAGAGCTTCCGCTCACGATTTTCTTTGGACCTTTTCTTGTTCGAGCGTTATTTTTTGTGCTTTGTCCACGAACAGGAAGTCCTTTTCTGTGACGAATACCACGATAGCACCCAATTTCGTTGAGTTTCTTGATATTCATGCTAACTTTTGATTTAAGTTCACCTTCCACCATAAGATTGTGTTCGATGTAGTTTCTGAGTTTAGCGACTTGGTCTTCTGTCAAATCTTTCACGCGAATATCCATTGAAATTCCCGTTTCTTCACAAATTTTTTGAGAAGTCTTAACGCCAATTCCATAGATGTAAGTCAAACCATATTCCAATCTTTTTTCTCTAGGAAGGTCGACACCAGCAATTCTTGCCATAAATTTTTCTCCTTTTGAGGTCTATCCTTTTGATTTTGTGTTTTTGCAAGTTGACCTTGCCATAACGAGATTTTCCCTCACACTCAATCTCGCATTTAATTTTTTGATTTTGGTTTAGCCTTGTGTTTGTTTGTGTTTTTTGCTCTTTGAGCAAATCACCATAACTTTTCCATCTCTTTTGATGACTTTACATTTGTCACACATAGGTTTAACCGATGCTCTAACTTTCATTGTTTTCTCCTTTTAACCCTTTTCTCTCCAAGTTATGCGTCCTTTTGAAAGGTCATATGGGCTCATTTCAATTTTCACTTTGTCGCCTTCAATTATGCGAATGAAGTTTTGTCTGAGTTTTCCAGAAATATACGCTGTGATAACATGTCCGTTTGTCAGTTCAACCTTGAAGGTCATACTTGGCAAAACTTCAATCACTTTTCCTTCAAATTCAATCACATCTTCTTTCGACATAAAAGACACTCCTTTAAAAATTTTCTGATTGCCGCATTGACATTTTCTTGTCCAGATTGAAGTTTTTTCACATCAAACTTCATTTTTGAAGCCTTCTGAACATGTTTTAGGCTCTTTTTCTTCGGTTTTGAGAGTTTAAGTCGGGCACCATCAACGAGATAGCAATATTTCTCATCGACAGCCAGCACAACAAAAATTTGATTTTTCTCTTTTCCCGCAAGAGCAATGACAACATCACCTTGTATGATATTCATCATCTTCCTCCAAGGTCAAGATTTCCAAGCCATTTCGAGTGAAAAGCACAGTGTTTTCGTAATGCGCAGAAGGTTTTCCGTCACGCGTCACAATCCCCCAGCCATCTCTCAGCATTCCAATCTCTTTTTTGCCCGCATTAATCATTGGCTCGATTGCTAAAACTGCGTTTTCTGTGATGATTGGTCCATCGGTTGGCTTGCCGTAGTTGAGAACCGATGGTGCTTCATGCATTCTTCGACCTATTCCATGTCCCGAAAGTTCTCGGACAACCGAAAATCCGTTACTTTCCGCATGAGTTTGAATGGCATTTGAAAGTTTTCCCAGACGGTCACCAATTCGCAAGTTTTCAATCCCCTTGAAAAAGCACTCTTTGGTCACGCGCATAAGTTTTTCTTTCTCCGCCGAAACTTTGCCGACAGGATAGGTTCTTGCAGCATCGCCATGATATCCCTTGTATGCAACAACAATGTCGATGCTGACTATGTCACCTTCTTTAAGCACAATTTCCTTGCTTGGAATTCCATGCACCACCATTTCATTCACTGAAATGCATGTTGCTGCTGGATATCCTTCATAGCCAAGGCATGCCGGTGACCCACCACTATCTATTATAAACTTTTCTAAGGATTTGTCAAGATCAAAAGTGGAAATTCCTGGTTTTATCAGCGTTTTTGCATAGACAAGTGCGTCCCGAGTGAGTTCGCACGCTTTTTTGATTAGGACAATTTCCGCAGGTGTTTTTTGAATCATACTTTCCCTTTTAAAAAGTTTTTCACAGGCTCGTATGTCTGTTCTGGGGTTTCTTTACCTTGAACAGAAAACAGCCTATCAGCGTAGAAGTCTATGAGTGGTGCTGTTTGTTTTTCATAAACTTCCAGACGATTGTTGACTGTTTCCAAATTATCGTCATCTCTTTGGAACAGTGGTGAACCGCATTTCTCGCAAGTGTTTTTATTATAGGTGGAGGTGTTATAAATTTCACCACATTTAGAACATGTTCTCCTGCCTAATGCTCTTCGTCTGATTTCATCAAACGGAACATCCAACTGAATGACAGCATCAATTTTGGTCAATTTTTCAAGTGCTCTTGCTTGCTCCAAAGTTCTTGGAAAGCCGTCCAAAATAAATCCTTTTTTGCAATCGCTTTTGGATATTCGAGCCTTCAACATCTCTATTGTGACACTGTCCGGAACAAGTTGCCCTTTGTCCATATAACTTTTTGCCAAAAGTCCAACTTCTGTTCCATTTTTTATATTTTCACGGAAAAGGTCGCCCGTCGAAATTTGTATCAAGTTGAAGTCTGCTTGAATTTTTCGTGCGAGAGTTCCTTTTCCAGAAAATGGCGCACCAAGTAAAATTAAATTCATAAATCCCCCTTGGTAATCTTCTTTATTTACCGACCCGAAGAATAGGTCATATTCTCAATGTTTTTGCATATTTTTTTGACATTTTTTATTTTGCTCTGACCGCGTCAGTTCAAGAAACCTTTATAGTTTCTCATAAGCATTTGCGCTTCCAAAGATTTATCAAATTCAAGTGCGACAGAAACTATAATCATAAGTCCGGTCGTTGAGAATGCGTTTATAAGAGTTGCAAGTGTGTAGTCATCAATCGCCTTAAATGCCAACGAAGGAATCAAAGCGATGAACGCCAAGAACACTGCACCGAACAAAGTCACTCTGTGAGAAATCTTTTTGAGATAATCTGATGTTGTTTTGCCCGGTCTTATACCAGGAATGAAACCACCCTGTTGTTGCAAGCGCCTTGAAATGTCGTCTGTGTCGAATGTGATTTGAGCATAGAAGAAAGCAAACGCAAAGATTAAGATTGCCAACAGCACGATATACGCCCACGAACTTGTTCCGAGATATGTTTCATACCATGTGTATGCGCTTGAATTTGGCCAAAAGATGCTCATGATAAGTTGTGGCAATGTGAGAAGTGATGTTGCAAAAATGATTGGCATAACACCCGATGCATTCAATTTGATTGGAATGAAAGTGTCTTGCCCGCCATACATTCTTCTTCCCTTAATTTGTTTGGCATATTTCACGCCCACTCTTCTTTCGGAATTGTCGATGAAAACGATAAGTCCGAAGATAAGCACAAGCGCAACAAGATAGATGATGATCATCCAAAGATTTTCAATTCTGTCACCGACGCCTGTGATTGCTTCATAAAGTGAACTTGCCGAAGATGAGATGATACCGACAAAAATCAGCAAACTCATTCCATTTCCAACGCCAATTTGAGTGATTTTTTCACCAAGCCAAACTGTGAACATTCCGCCAGCAGTCAAAATCAACACAATTCCTGTTGCTATCACCCAAGTTGGAAGGTTCAAATAGTCAGTGTTGATATAGTCTTGGAAACTTACAACAATACCAATCGCCTGGGCAAGAGCCAAAACAAGTGCACAAATTCGAGTGTAAAGTTGAATTTTTCTTCTGCCATCTTCACCTTGTTTGGATAATCTCTCCAACGAAGGAATTGCCACGGTCAAAAGTTGTATCACGATTGACGCTGTGATATATGGTGACACACCCAGCGCCAGAATGGAACCGTTTGAAAGGGCATCACCTGACAACATGTTCATAAGCGAGAAGAAAGTTGTTCCGTCCGTTTCACCTTCCATGGCTTCTGCCAAATCGAAACCCGGGCACACGAGCGCGCACCCAACTCTGAACAAAATCAAAAGTCCAAGCGTGATCAGGATTTTCTTTCTCAAATCTTTGACTTTAAAGGCATTTATAAGAGTTTTAAACATAAACTGCTCCCTTTTCTGAAAGATTTATCTGCAAAAAGATTATTTGTCGAAAATGATTTTTCCGCCAGCCTTTTCAATCTTTTCAACCGCAGATTTTGTTGCCTTTTGTGCTCTTATGGTGAGAGGTTTTGTTATGTTTCCATTTCCCAAAACTTTCAAACCATATGGTTGTCTTTTGCCAACAACTCTTGTTTCATACAAAAGTTCTTCTGTGATTTCTGTGTTAGGTTCAAAAATTTCAAGGTCGCCAACATTCACGATGGAATATACTTTCTTGAAATTTTTGTTATTAAATCCACGAATTGGCACTTTGCGAATAAGTGGAATGTTTCCGCCTTCGAAGCCAGCCTTAACTCCGCCACCACTTCTTGCGTTTTGTCCTTTGTGACCTTTGCCAGAAGTCTTGCCAATGCCAGAGCCGATTCCACGGCCAACACGAACTTTTTTCGTGGTTGAACCTTCTGCAGGTTTAAGATTTTCAAGTTTCATATAACACCTCACTCTTCAACCACTTCAACAAGATGTGCAACATGATGCAAACTTCCACGAACACTCTCGTTGTCTGGCAGAATTCTTGTTTGATTGAGTTTCTTAAAGCCAAGCGCCTCAATGATTTTCATTTGGTTTTTGTTGTAACCAATGGCACTTCGCACCCAAGTTACTCTCAATTTCTTTTCTTTTTTCATTGTCGCCTCCGATTAAATTTCTTCAGGACTTTTGCCACGGCGAGCGGCAATCTCTTCCCTTGTTTTAAGTGAAAGAAGCCCATTCATTGTTGCTCTCACAACATTGATTCTGTTGGTGGAACCATGGATTTTTGTGACGATGTTCTTAACCCCAGCAACTTCCAAAACTGCACGGGCAGCACCGCCGGCGATAACACCATGACCAACAGGCGCTGGCATCATAAGAATGCTTGTTGAGCCAAATTTTCCAACAATTTCATGAGGAATTGTTCCGTCCACAATGGCAATTGGCTTCATATTCTTTTTCGCAACAACCGATGCTTTGTCAATGGCGATTGGAACTTCATTAGCCTTGCCTAAACCAAGTCCAACCTTACCTTTGCCATCCCCAACAACGACAAGTGCAGAGAAACGCATTGTGCGTCCGCCCTTGACAACCTTGTTTACACGACGAACATGAACAAGTCTTTTGTCAAAGCCGTCATCTTCGCGTTTTGCTGGTCTTTCACGACGATTGTTGTTTGGTCTATCTTCTTTTTTCTTCTTAATTTCTTCAGCCATTATGTCCTCCTAAAATTTGAGCCCTGATGCTCTTGCACCGTCAGCAAGTGCCTTAACGCGTCCGGTGTATAAATATCCACCTCTGTCAAAAACAACGCTTTTAATCTTTTTTGTTTTTGCGCGTTCCCCGATGATTTCTCCGACAATTCTTGCCGATTCTGTTTTGGTTTTTCCAGCGACTTTTTCAGCAATTTCTTTTTCACGGGTTGAAGCAGAAACGATGGTCACACCCTTAACATCATCAATGATTTGAGCATAGATATTGCAGTTACTTCTGTTAACACAAAGTCTTGGAGTTTCTGCAGTGCCAGAAATCTTTTTTCTCACTCTGGCATGACGGATTTCTCTTTCTTTGTTCTTATCTTTAACTGTAATCATTTCCTTTCCTCCTACTTCTTGCCCTTAGCAGTCTTGCCGGCTTTTCTAACCAAACGCTCACCATCAACATGAATGCCATAGCCATGATATGGCTCATAAGGTCTTTTTGTCCTTACATTTGCGCAAAACTGTCCGACTTTTTGTTTATCAATTCCAGAAACAACAACTTCAGTTGCGCTTGTGCAGGCAACTTTGATGTCAGCAGGAATTTCCATTTCGATTGGATGTGAATATCCAAGGTTCATGACAAGTTTGTTGCCATTAACTTGCGCCTTGTAACCAACACCTGCGATGACAAGTTTCTTTTCCCAACCTTTTGTCACGCCAATTATCATGTTGTTAACAAGTGCTCTTGCAAGTCCTTGTTTTGCATTGTATTCTTCTTTTTCATAAAGAAAATGCAATTCTCCATCTTTAACTTCGGTCTTGATGTTTTTGTCAATTTCTTGTTTCAGTGTGCCTTTTGCGCCAGTGATTGTGACTATATCTCCGTTGCGCTCAAATGTCACACCGTCAAGTTTGATTGGTTTATTTCCTATTCTTGACATATCGACCTCCTTACCACACATAAGCGAGCACTTCACCGCCAACATTCAAGTTTCTTGCAACTTTGTCAGTGACAATTCCCTTGTTTGTTGAGATGATGGCAATTCCCAGCCCGCTTATAACCTTTGGAAGTTTATCCTTTTCGGAATAAATACGAAGTCCAGGTTTTGAAATTCTTTTCAAACCTTGAATAACGCTTTGACCGTCAGCATCATACTTGATGGTGATTTTGATGTTTTTAAACTTGCCAGCGTCAACAAGTTCAAAGCCTTCAATGTATCCTTCTTCCAAAAGTATTTTTGTGATTTCTAATTTTTCTTTTGATGCAGGAACTTCAACTGTCTTATGTTTTGCCGAAATGGCATTTCTAAGACGAGTCAACATATCTGCGATTGGATCTGTAACAAACATATTTCCCTCCTTACCAGCTTGACTTCTTCACGCCAGGGATTTCCCCGCGATTTGCCATTTCTCTGAAACATATTCTGCAAATGCCATATTTTCTAAGCACGGCATGTGGTCTGCCACAGATGGAACAGCGAGTGTATGCTCTGGATTTATATTTTGGTGTTCTTTTTTGCTTTGCAATTAATGATTTCTTTGCCATACTTTCCTCCTACTTCGCAAAAGGCAGTCCAAGTGCCTTCAAAAGTGCTTTTGCCTCTGCATCAGTTTTTGCAGTGGTGATGAAAGATATATCAAGTCCTCTGATTTTTTCCACTTTGTCATACGAAATTTCTGGAAAGATTAATTGTTCTTTTACGCCCATAGAATAATTTCCGCGACCATCAAAAGACTTGTCTGAAATACCCCTAAAATCTCTCACTCTTGGAAGCGCAATGGCAACAAGTCTATCAAAAAATTCATACATTCTTGTTCCGCGAAGTGTCACTTTTGCGCCAATTTTCATTCCTGCTCTGACTTTGAAGTTGGAAATAGATTTCTTTGCTTTGGTTGTGACAGGTTTTTGACCTGCAATTAAAGCAAGTTCTTCAACAGCAGTGTTGAACGATTTGGAATTGTCTTTGACATCTCCAAGTCCCATGTTAAGCACAATTTTGACAAGTTTTGGCACTTCGTTGACATTTTTGTAGCCAAACTCTTTGACAAGTGCTGGGACAATTTCTTCTTTATATCGCTTAGCAGTTTGATTTTGTTCTTTCATTTGTCACCACCTTACGCATCTTTCTTTGCAGTTTTCGACTTTTGTGTTTGAGTTTTTGAAGTTGTTGATTTTGTTGCAGTTGTTTTGGTTCCTGTTGCTTTGGTTTGTTTGCTTGCAACAGTCTTCTTTTCAACCGGCTTTTCAGCAACTTTCTTCTCTGTTGATTTCACTGTTTTTGTAGTGCTTGTTGATTTTGTTGCGGTTTCTTCAACCTTTTTTGTTTGATTTGCCGATGTTTCTTTCTTTGTTGCAGTTTTTGCGGTTTGTTTTGTTGTCTTTTCTTGTTTTGCAACTCCATCAGCCTTTGTCTTTTTCGCTTCTTTCTTTGTGGTTTTGACAAATTCTTTGTCCAAACTTACACCACATTTGCAGACACGAACTTTTTTGCCATTAACTTCTTTGTGATAAACTCTGGTTGCTTTTCCACAAGAAGAGCAAACAACCATGGCATTTGAAGCGTCGATAGGAGCGGTTTTCTTGATTATTCCACTCTTTTCTTGCTGAGTTCTTGCCTTTTTGTGTTTGGTTACGATGTTAACACCATCCACCAAAATTCTGTTCTCTTTTGGATAAACTTCGAGAACTTTGCCTGTTTTTCCTTTATCTTTTCCGGCAATAATCACAACATTATCACCCTTTTTGATTGACATACTCATCTCTCAGTTCTCCTTTTAAACAACTTCCGATGCAAGAGAAATGATTTTCATGAAGTTTTTATCACGAAGTTCTCTCGCAACCGGTCCAAACACACGAGTGCCTTTTGGCTGTTTTTGATTGTCAATTATGACTGCAGCGTTATCGTCAAAACGGATATGAGAGCCATCAGGTCTGTTCAACCCTTTTGTTGTGCGGACAATCACTGCCTTGACAACATCACCTTTTTTCACACTGCCACCAGGGATAGCCTTTTTGACAGAGGCAACAATGACATCTCCAATGTTTCCACTTCTTCTGAAAGAGCCACCCAACACTCTTATGCACATAATTTCTTTTGCACCTGTGTTATCGGCAACTTTAAGTCTTGTTTGAGGTTGTACCATAATTCACACCTTCCTTATTTAGCCTTTTCGACGATTTTAACAACTCTGTGATATTTTTCTTTTGAAAGTGGACGAGTTTCCATGATAAGAACAGTATCGCCAACTCCACACTCATTGTTTTCATCGTGTGCTTTATATCTCTTTCTTTTATTTACGACTTTTCCAATTTTCTTTGCTTTAACTCTGTAAGTGACTTCAACAACGACAGTTTTGTCCATATTGCCGGCACTCACAACAACACCAGTTCTTGTGTTTCGATTATTTCTTTCCATCGTTGTTTCCTCCAATTTGTTTTTCTCTTATAGCAGTTTGAACTCTGGCAATTTCCTTTCTCACATTTCTTATTGCAAGAGGATTTGAAAGGTTTCTTGTTGCATGTGAAAAACGGAGATTGAAAAGTTCATTTTTAAGTTCTTTAAGTTTTGTTTCAAGTTGAGGCAAACTTAAAGTTTTGATTTCTTCATTTTTCATTTCGCTTCACCACCTTCCGTCTTTTCTTCCTTCTTTATAAACTTGGTTTTGCAAGGAAGTTTATGTCCTGCAAGTCTGAGTGCTTCTCTTGCTGTTTCTTCGGACACCCCTTCAATTTCGAAAAGAATTCTGCCCGGTTTCACAACTGCCACCCAAAACTCTGGGTTACCCTTTCCCGAACCCATACGAGTTTCGGCAGGTTTCTTTGTGACAGGTTTATCTGGGAAAATCTTAATCCAAACCTTACCTGCTCTTTTGATATATCGCGTAAGCGCAATACGAGCGGCTTCAATTTGGTTCGATTTAATCCAACAAGGCTCAGTTGCAACAATCCCGAAACTTCCGTAAGCAAGCGTGTTGCCTCTGGTTGCCTTGCCGGTCATTCTTCCGCGCATAACCTTTCTTCTTTTAACTCTTTTAGGCATTAACATTGTTTTTGTCCTCCTTTATAGAGTTTTTGGACAAAATTTCACCTTTGTATATCCAGCACTTGATGCCAAGTTTGCCATAATTTGTGTATGCAGCCGTTTCCGCATAGTCAATGTCTGCACGAAGTGTGTGGAGTGGAAGTGAACCTTCCATATATTTCTCCGTTCTTCCAATGGTGTTTGCACCATCGATAACTCCGCTAACTTGAACTTTGCAACCTTTTGCACCCGCTTTCATAACTCTTTGAAGCGCTTGCTTCAATGCTCTACGCCAAGCGATACGCTTTTCAAGTTGTTGAGCGATTGAATCAGCAACAAGTCTAGCATCCAAATCTGGCTTTTTGATTTCCTTAACATTCAAGATAAGGGTCTTGACAGGACGAACGATTTTGTTCAAATCTTTTTTGATTACTTCAATTCCTGTTCCCTTTTGTCCAATAATCATTCCAGGTTTCCCTGTGAAGATGTCGATTTCAAGTTTGTTTTCTGTTCTTTTGATTTCAATTCTTGAAACCCCTGCATTTGCATGCTTTTTGTTGAAATATTGTCTTATTTCATAATCCTCTTTAAGATTGGCAGCAAAATCACCTTTCTTGGCATACCAAGTGGATTGCCAGTCTTTGTTTACGCCCAATCTAAGTCCGTATGGATTAACTTTTTGCCCCATTATTTTGCCTCCTTCAACTCGTCAAGGATTATTGTGATATGACAAGTTCTTTTCAACACTCTGTTGTCCACTCTTCCACGACCGCGGAATTTCACTCTGCGCATCATTGAGCCAGGAGTGGAATAACATTCTGCAACATAGAGATTGTCAGATGAAAGTCCTTTGTTGTTTTCTGCGTTTGCAATGGCACTTTTGAGAACTTTCAAACTTTCTGCCGCACCCGCTTGTGGCATATAAGAAAGGATAGCCACAGCGTCATTTGCTCTCTTACCTCTGATGTTGTCAAGCACAATTCTCACTTTTGAAGAACTCATGCGCACACCTTTGGCAACTGCAAATGGACGCTTGTCTTTATTTTCAGCGCGTTTTTCCGCTTTTTGTCTTATTCTTGTAGCCATACTTCACCTCATTTCCTTTTTGCGGCTTGCTTTTGCCCCGCGTGGCCTTTAAATGTTCTTGTCATTGAGAATTCGCCAAGTTTATGTCCAACCATATCTGCTGTGACATAGACAGGAATATGTTTTTTGCCGTTATGCACTGCGAATGTGAACCCAACAAATTCTGGATATATTGTTGACCTTCTTGACCAAGTTTTGATAGGTTTTTTAACTCCACTTTCAGCCATTTGTTCAACTTTTTTCATAAGTTTTGGGCTGACATAAGGCTTTTTTCTTTCTTTACTCATCTAGGCCTCCTAATTCACTCTCTTAACCATCAAGCGGTTAGATTTGTTCTTGCGTTTTCTTGTTTTAAGTCCAAGCGCTGGCTTGCCCCATGGTGTTTGTGGAGATGCCATTCCGACAGGACTCTTACCTTCACCACCGCCGTGTGGGTGGTCATTTGGGTTCATAACAACACCGCGGACAGTTGGACGAACGCCCATATGTCTTTTTCTTCCTGCTTTTCCAAGAGAAACAAGTTCGTGGTCAAGGTTGCCAACAGTGCCGATTGTTGCTCGACATGAAAGCAAAACTTTTCTCATTTCCCCAGAAGGCATTTTAAGTGTTGCATATTTTCCTTCTTTTGCGGCAAATTGGATTTCTGCGCCCGCTGCGCGTCCAAGTTGTCCACCTTTCTTTGGTTCAAGTTCCACATTGTGAACAAGCGAACCAACAGGAATGTTTTCAAGTGGAAGATTGTTTCCAACTCTGATTTCAGCGTCACTTCCGCTCATAAGAATGTCGCCAACTTTAAGTCCCACAGGTGCGATGATATATCTTTTTTCTCCATCTCTATATGAAAGAAGTGCGATATATGCCGTTCTGTTTGGGTCATATTCAATGGCAACAACCTTTGCTGGAACGCCATCTTTGTTGCGTTTAAAATCGATGATACGATATTTTCTTCGATTTCCGCCACCTTGATGACGAACTGTGACTTTGCCTTGATTGTTTCTTCCAGAGTGCTTTTTCTTTACGGCAAGAAGAGATTTTTCAGGTTCTTTTTTGGTCAACTCTTCGCTTGAAACATTTGAATATGCTCTTCTTCCCGGTGTCACTGGTTTACTTTTCTTAATAGCCATAACTTACTCCTTTATGACAAACTTTCAAAGAATGCGATTGGCTTTGATTTTTCTGTCAGAGTGACGATGGCTTTTTTCCAGTCACTTGTTCTGCCAACTGTTCTTCCTTGTTTCGTATTTTGAGATTTTTTGTGTCCTTTGACAATTATAGTGTTGACTTTTTCCACTTCGACATTAAACATCTTTTCCACTGCTTGTGCAATTTGCACTTTGTTAGCCTTTTTGTTCACAACGAAACTGTATACCTTGTCTGCAATTCCGCTGTAACTTTTTTCGGTAAGAAGTGGTTTTACAATGATTTCATTTGCTTCCATTATTCTGCCGCCTCCTCTAAGAATTTAATTGCTTCCTTTGTCAAAACGACATTTTTGTGGCTGGCAACATCGTAGGTGTTCAAAAGTTCAACCGAAGATATGTCAAGACTTGGAATGTTTCTGACTGCTTTAACTTCATTGTCACCGTTGTTTGTTCCAACAACAAGCACACTTCCGTTAAATTTGAAAGAATTTAAGAATTTCTTTGCATCTTTGGTTTTTGCAGAAGCGATTTCAAAATTATCAAGCACTGTGATTTCTTTGTCTGCAAGTTTTTTGCTGAGAGCACTCAAAAGCGCCGTTCTTTTTGCAACCTTGTTGACTTTCTTTGAAAAGTCCCTTGGCTTTGGAGCGAAAGCAACTCCACCGCCTGTGAAATGTGGTCCTTTTGTGGACCCTTGTCTTGCCATGCCCGTTCCTTTTTGTCTGTGAGGCTTGGCAGCGTGACCTCTCACTTCGCTTCTTGTGAGTGAACTTTTGTTGCCTTGTCTTTGATTTGCGTTATATGCAACAATCACTTGATGAATGAGAGGTTCGTTATATTCCACACCGAAGATGTCGTTTTTAAGCGAGAGCGTTCCAACTTCTTCGGCTTTCATGTTATAAACTTTAACCTTTGCCATGATTTTTCTCCTTATTATGCCTTAACAGACTGTCTGATTGTCAGAACCGCCCCTTTTGCACCAGGAACATTACCTTTAATCAAAAGTAAGTTTCTGTCTGCATCGACTTTAACAATTTCCAAATTTTGAATGGTCACTCTTTCATTGCCGTATTGCCCAGGCATATGTTTATTTTTGAACACACGCGACGGTGAAGAGTTTGCACTCATTGAACCAACTTCTCTGTGAACAGGGCCTGTGCCGTGAGTCATTTTAAGACGATGTTGGTTCCATCTTTTGATAACGCCAGAGAAGCCATGCCCTTTTGTTGTGCCAATGACATCAACCTTGTCGCCACCTGCAAAGACATCTGCTTTAACAACAGCGCCAACTTCAAGGTCGCCATCAAGAGCAAGTTCTCTAAGCACTTTGCAAGGCTCAACTTTTGCCTTATCAAAAATGCCTTTTTGTGGTTTTGTGACATTTTTTGTCTTTTTGTCGAAAGCGCAAACATATGTTTCATAGCCATCGACTTCTTTTGTTTTCTTTTGAACGACTGTCATAGGACCAGCCTCAACAACAGTCACCGGAATAACCAAGCCGTCATCGGTGAAGACTTGTGTCATGCCAAGTTTTTTTCCTAATATTGCTTTCACTTCAAACCTCCTTACAGCTTGATATTAATCTCAACACCGGCAGGCAAATCAAGTTTCATAAGCGCGTCAACAGCTTTGGTGCTTGGATTATAGATGTCAATAAGTCTTTTGTGGGTTTTGCTTTCAAATTGTTCTCTCGAATCTTTGTATTTGTGTGGAGAACGAATCACTGTCACAACTTCTCTGTCAGTTGGAAGTGGAATTGGCCCCGAAATCTTCGCTCCGTTTTTTGTTGCAGTGTCAATAATTCTCTTGCATGCTTCATCAATAAGCGAATGTTCAAAGGCTTTAAGTTTGATTCTCATTTTTTGTGTTGCCATAAATTATACCTCCTGTATTTGCTTTTTCCAAAATGTTGCATTTTTTTAAGCGGAATTTTGTGTTTCTTGTCATCAACTTGTCCCCACAAACATTTTTTGACTTCCGAACACTACCCCGCGTGTGTCATGCTGTTTGACTTAAAAAAATGTCATCTTGGACGCCCCGTCTCGTTGGACAGAACTCGGTCCGCGCAAATTTTCTGAGAATCGCTTGAAGATTTCAGTAACCTTGCACATCGTCCCTAAAATAACACTTTGTGAAAAATATCACCCAATGTCGTCACTTGGTCACAAGACTGCGCCAAATGATACAGCATGAGAATTATACCATACCAAATCCGCTTTGTCAACGATTTTTCAAAACTTTTTCAAAAAATATTTTCAAATTTCAAAAACACTCACACAGAGTGCCAACAAGATTTTTTCGCTCTGCGCTGGTAAGAAATTTATATGTGTTTTTGGTGTATATTTTTTAAAGAAAATTGATGTGTATTTTTTGAAGAAGATTATAATTTAATAAAGACAATGATTAATGAAGTTTAGTTCAATTTTACATAAAATTATTGTGCTAACATTTTTTGATATATACTTATATATAAAAAGGTTGAAATTATAATGAGTTTCATGATAACATATAAGCACCTATAAATAAGAATAAAAAAGTATGACGGCAACACCGCCCACACAAAATCGATGAAGACATTGAAGAAAGCAATTTTGAAGAACACCGCAAAGGTTGTGACAACAAAAAGAGTATGACAGAGATGTCACACTCTTTTCTTTTGACTACCCAGATAGGATTCGTCCCAAACAACCGTGTTGTCGCCAACCCACGCATACCCTCTCCACACAGGTCAAGCCTACGACCTTGTGGTTTAATCCAAACTCCATTTGTTTCGCTCCGCGTTCAGCCACGGCTGTTAACGCTTCCATTGGAAGCACATCTCGAAGAGATGTCGCAAGGTCAATTAAACAAAAAAGTGTGGTCACTGCCACACTCTTTTCTTTTGGCTCCCCAGGTAGGATTCGAACCTACGACCTTGCGGTTAACAGCCGCCTGCTCCACCACTGAGCTACTGAGGATTATCAATGGTTACTGCACTATTTTATCAAATTAAATTCTCAATGTCAATAATTTTTGCAAAAAAATTAAAATTCTCTCAAAATATTTTTAAAAGAATAGCCAGTTTCATCCAAAATGTTTTCACAAAAAACAACAAATTCATCTCTAACTTAAAATATAAAAATGTCAAAAAATAGATAAAAACATCAAAAAAAACTGCATTTTTTGCAGTTTTTTTAACTTTTTTGCGATTTTTTTATCAAAATTTTCAAAAATATATTTATTTATGTCGTCAATTTTCTTATAAAAATTCATGAAAATTTTCAAATATTTTCCGCCAAAAACATATTTCTGAACTTCTCGTTCTTTTCAAAAAGTTCGTCGAAAGTCCCTTCTGCCACAATCACCCCTTCATCCAATTCGATAATTTATTAAAAAATATTTTTCTAAAAATATTTTAATTTTTCATCATTAATAATAACTATTTTTATTTTTTTAAAAAGTAATATTTTTTATAACCAAAAATCAAACTGTTTTTTCTTAAAAATTTTACTTTATATAAACGATTTGTGACGCCACTCGATTCATTTTTTCCGTCGCCGCTTCGGCTTCTCTTCGCAACCTTTCTGCAGTCTTTGATTTTTCAGGAACTTGATTCATTCTTAAAATAAGTCTTTCCACGCGTTTATGTAACTTGTCTGCTTGTTCCTCAGATTTTGCATAACCTTGTTCCAATCTCAACAATTTTTCATTTTTCAAAATGCCATACTTATAATATCTTTCAAATTCTGGGCGCAACGGTCTGACATTTTTAAGCAGGTCACCCACATCCATATCGTCATAATCAATATAAGCGATTGAATATTGATTCACCCTTTTCTTCACACTTTGCGTGTTATGTATCAAATCTTTCTCTTTAATATAAGCGTCAAGGTCAGCAATATTGTCAAACTTTTTGCAAGTTTCAAGAGAAATCACACCGTCCCACTCCAATTTGTAAGCGTGAGCAAGATATTGCGCGCGATTATCCAACTTTTTGAAAATTTCACGAGAAATGTCGTCATAAACATTCCTGCTGACTTCACCACTGAGCAGTTGTTCTTCAATGTTTGTTTTTATCTCAAACAAAGGCGAATTTTTCGTTTCTTTTTTGTCTAATTTGCGAAGTTCTGTGACCACATAATCATAGACCATAATCAAATCTCGCGCTTTGGCAATGCTACCGATTGGGTCATCAGGGTCAAATTGCATGTAATATGCTTTATCAAAAATCTCAACAAAACAGCAAGCCAAATCCAAATCAAGCACTCTTACCGATGAATGTTCGCCCGCCACCAAAAAATATTCTTTAAACCTGTCAATCACTCGTATCTCGAATCTTGGGTCGCTTACATTAAAATTGTCCGTTCTGTAACAATATTTTCCCAAATCTTCTAATTCATCAATTTCGTTCATAGTTCACTCCCATCCTTTTTTATATAGTTTAACACATAAAAAACAACTTGTCAATATCCTTTTTATTAAATTTTTGCTTGTTATTTTATATGTTTTATTTAGCTTTTCATAGTTTTATTATATGTTTTTCACCCATTTTCCTTGTTTTTTTAAAACATAATTTTTCATTATGTCATGTTTGATTGTTTCTTTTTGCGATTTTAGGCAAGTTTGATGTAGCGTTCTTTGAAAAAATTACACACATCACCAACACAATCGCCCTCACATAAATTATATAAGAAACAAAACAAACGCACCAAACACTCGCAAATCATAACCCAAACATTTTGATAATATTGGTCAGATTGCTGGTGTTTTTGATTATTCGATACTTTTTCATATATCCATCCACAGTGTGCATTTCAAGATATTTTCTAAATTTTGAGCCAACCAATTTCAAACCAGCAATCTTGGATTTGTTTACAGCATACATATTTTTGAAATACACCCCACTTCTTGAAAAAGGAATGAACAGCAAGTCGTCGCCCGCTTTTGTTATGGCATACCTCCAACTGTTCGCTCCTTCCACACCCGCAGTTGTGAAATCTTTTTTACTTCCAAGTTTCCCCCATGCGATTAGGTCTTTGCTGTCGGCAAATTTCTTTGCAATTAATTCATCAACAACTTTTTTGTAATTCATAAACTTCTCCTTTGAATTTTCTATAAAGATTTTAACAAATTTTTCACAAATTTGTCAATCTCATTCTGAGAATAATGTTTTAAAATGAGAAAAACATGACAATATCATGCTTTTAAAACGAAGTCAGCCATTAATTGAAAAACTCTAATTAAAATCGTTTTTTAGTCAAAAATGAAGAAATTTTTGAAAATAATTTAATTTTTTTTGATGTTTTTATATAAAAAGTTTCTTTTTTATTTTTTAATCAATTTTAACATTCTATTTTTTATTGATAATTGAATACAATTTTTATTAAGAAATTTTGCAAAAATAAATAATATATGTTATAATAAATCGCGTCGGAGTGTGGCGCAGTGGTAGCGCGCGCGGTTCGGGACCGTGAGGCCATGAGTTCAAATCTCATCACTCCGACCAAAACAAAAATTATTTTTTAAACCAAAAAAGTCAAAAAAATTCGAACAAAAATAAGGAAAACCGCCTAAAAAAATAAATAATTAATAAAAAATTTACAGAAAAGTGGCAAGTTTGTTTTAAAGTTTATCAAAAATTTGTTTTTATTTTCTTGACATCAAATTATTTCTTAACTATAATTATTATATGAAAAAGTTCAAAAATCACCTTGAAATTGCAAAATATTTGCTAAAAATTGAAAAAATGGCATACAACTCTGTCAAAAAAAGTAAAATTGACCTTAAAGACAAGGCACCAGAAGTGGCATTTAAGTATTTTGACATTGTTACAAATTACGACACTTCCATTGAAAAATTTCTTCTTGCAAAGTTAAACAAAGCCTTCGACAATCCAAAAATTGTGAGCGAAGAATTTAACTCCAAAAACGAGGCAAAAGGAACATATTTTGTTATCGACCCTGTTGATGGCACGCTGAACTTTGCCAACAATATAGACATGTGGGCTGTGCAAGTGGCTTACATAGTGGATGATGAAATTGTGGCAAGCGCAATGTATTCTCCAAGTGCCAGTTATTTCTCTGCAAAAGGTTTTGGTTCGTTCAAAAACGGCAAGAGATTTTTTGTTGAGAAAAAACCTTCAAATCACCTTTTGTATAACATCGGAACAAAATATCCTAACTTTGATAAAGTATTTTCTGCTTTAAAAGAAATCTTTTTACAGCAAAGATGTTTTGGCGTTGCCTCAATAGGTTATGCCTGGGTGGCAGAAGGAAAGTTGGGTGCTTATATAATAGAAGCAAATTCTAATCCATGGGACATTCTTCCAGGTCTTTTACTTGCAAAAGAAGCAGGCTGTCACTATGGTGTTATTGGGGACTTGTTGGTTTCGGCAATCAGTGAAGAAGTTTATAAGCAGATTGAAGAGGCACTTAAAAAAGAGTATTCCAAAAAACACTCACCCGCAAAAAATAGCAAATCAACCAAAAATATCTCCAAAAATAATGGCAAAAACAAAGCAACCAAAGTTAAAAATGCTGAAATTTGATTAATAATAAAAAATCCACGGCAAACCCCGTGGTCTTTTATTGTAAGTTAGAAAAATACGATTACTTTTTATTTTTTAAGGTGTTTTTTATTGCTTGCAACATTTCATCATGAACAAGTCCATTGCTTATAACGGCCCCATTTATACTTTCATCATACCTTTGTTCATTCCCAAATAAGTCTGTGACTTTTCCGCCAGCCTCTTCAACAATCACCTTTGCCGCGGCTATATCACAATTTTTATGTTCTGTTCCAGGATATATCGCTAAGTTGAAATCGCCATTTGCAACACAACAACATGCCCTAATTACACTTCCTATGCTTACAAAATATGTTTTCTTTCCAATTTCTTTTACTGCATCGTATAAATTATATTCAGCTTCAGGCCACATATCAAAGTGTGACACACTTCTCATATCATCCAATGCAATATCATTTACATGAATTGGTTGTCCGTTGCGATATGCGCCCTTTCCTTTAATGGCAGAATATAAATTGTCTGTCCATGGGTCGTATATGACACCTATATTTGAAACTCCGTCAATAACCAATGCTAGTGAAAACACAGCAACAGGCACATGTCTTGCATACATCGCGGTGCCATCTACGGGGTCACACACCCAAACATACTTGCTTTTCCCGAATTGTTTTTCTTCTCCATCCACACAATGTGTTGGAAATTCGTTTTTAACTTGTTCAATTAAGTAATCATTTATTTCTTTGTCGGCTTTAGTAACGATGGTGTTGTCAAATTTATATTCCACTCCATTATCACATGAAAAATACTTTTTCATTATGTCACCAGCCCTATATGCTATTTTCTTTGCAAAGTCTAAATATTTTTCCATACCCAAACTCCTAATCAGCATTATTTCAACATATCAAATCCGTGTTTTTTCAATATTTTTATTGATTACTTACTACATAAATACAAAAAGATTTTCGTTCCAAAAAACTGTTATTATTCAGTTTTTATTTTTCTCGCTTTTCTCTGAAATTATATGACATTTTTTCAAAAATTTCGTTATATTCTCGCAAGTCAACATTCATCTTGTCACTGAAAGAAAGAAGTTCTTTTTCAACTGTTACAATATTTTTTTCAACTGTTGAAGCGTAAGTTTCGTCAATCCCCTTTTCTTCAACATAAGGTCGAAGAATTTTATCTTTTTTTGAATTTATCTCTTTAAAATTCTCTGGATTTATATTCATTTCTCTGTCAAGTTTGTCAATTTGTCGCCTTGTTTCTATTGGAATGGATAATTTAAGAATTCCATTTGCCATTTTCAATTTGTCAACAACCTGTCGTCTTTGAACCAACAATTCTCCCTTGAGAATTATTGAGCGTCGCGAAAAATCTAAAAATTCTTGATATAAATTTTCAATTCTTTTGCTTGACCCTGATTTTTCTTTTAGTTTATCAACTTTTATTTTCATCCCCTCCAAAAGTAAAAGTTTTTTGTTTACTTCGGATAAAGCGATGTCGATATATTTCTTCGCAGGGAAAAGCCAATCTTTTTTCCAACTTAAAACCTTATGATAAAATTCAAATTTCATCTTACGCTCCATTTATGTGCTTTTCACAAAAGTATGATAACACAAATTCAACGCTTTTGTCAATCACTAAAATTCTATATAAACTAAAAAAGCAAAACATGCACAAGAGAAAACTGCTGTAAAAAAGTTATTAAAAAAGTTTTTTGCAACAAAAAAGTAGGCTCATGCGCCTACTTTGATGATTAACCAGCAGTGGGGTTAGAAATTCGTAGAATTTCGCCAGCCACGCACTCTTCTCCGCCCCGGCTGTTCTTCACGGGATATATGGGAAGATGTTTTGCAAAGCAAAACGCAAGCGAATGCTTGCAGAACACTGCTGTGTTTTGTTTAAGCCACCTTTTTTTGCAACAAAAAAGTAGGCTCATGCGCCTACTTTGATGATTAACCAGCAGTGGGGTTAGAAATTCGTAGAATTTCGCCAGCCACGCACTCTTCTCCGCCCCGGCTGTTCTTCACGGGATATATGGGAAGATGTTTTGCAAAGCAAAACGCAAGCGAATGCTTGCAGAACACTGCTGTGTTTTGTTTAAGCCACCTTTTTTTGCAACAAAAAAGTAGGCTCATGCGCCTACTTTGATGATTAACCAGCAGTGTTCTATCTTCCCGGGCCGTCGCCAGCCAAGTATTGTCGACGATGAAAAGCTTAACTTCTGTGTTCGGGATGGGAACAGGTGGACCTTTTC
>CAYNTF010000012.1:0-20655 GCA_964400145.1 uncultured Lachnospiraceae bacterium
TCCAATGATGTCTTCACAAAGATGTATCAAAATGCAAATCCAAACGCAAATGCTGATGCAAACGGAACAGGTGATGCTGGAAGTGCAAACAACGGCACAGACAGCGACCCAGATGTGACGATTGAATAAGATTTCAAAATTTTGAAATCTTTTCGAAGATTTAATGTCGATATGTTAAATATGATGACTAAGATATCAAGTTTTAGTGATTTTTTAGAATTAATTTTATTACTTTTAATTAACTAATTTAAACAAAAGGGGCGGTTTAAACCGTGGCAAACAAAGATTATTATGAAATTTTGGGTGTGAGCAAAGACGCGAGTGCGGATGAAATTAAGTCCGCATATCGTCGTCTTGCAAAAAAATATCATCCCGATTTGAACAAAGCGCCAGAAGCGGCAGAAAAATTTAAGGAAATAAACGAGGCATACGAAGTTCTTGGCGATGACAAAAAGCGTGCGAACTATGACCAATATGGCTCGGCTGACGGTCCACAATTTTCAGGTGGAGCGGGCGGTTTTGATGATTTCTTTGGCGGTGCAGGTGGTTTTCAGGGTTTTGGCGGTTTTTCGGATATTTTTTCGGATATTTTTTCAGCGTTTGGCGGTGGCGGAAGACAGGCACGCGTGAATAAGCGCGGGCAGGATATCAATGTTTCCATGCGTCTGACTTTTGAAGAGGCCATTTTTGGCGTTGAAAAAATCATATCGCTTAACAAAACCCAAACTTGCTCAAAATGTAACGGCACGGGTGCAAAAAATGGAACATCTTTTTCCACTTGTTCAGATTGTAATGGAGCAGGAAGAGTTCGCTTTCAACAAAAAACACCTTTTGGCACAACAATTCGCGAAAGCGTATGCCCAACTTGCAATGGAACAGGGAAGATGATTAAAGAGAATTGCGAAGAGTGTTCTGGAAAAGGTTACAAAAAAGCGCCAGCACAAATCCGCGTGAAAGTTCCAGCGGGAATTGATGATGGACAAACCATTCGCATGAAAGGTGAAGGAAATGCTCCGCAAGGTCAAGGTGTAAATGGCGACTTAAACATCAAAGTGAGTGTTTCGGCGCATCCAATATTCAAGCGCGTTGGAACTGATTTGCTGTTTGATTTATATGTTCCATTCACCACCTGTCTTCTTGGCGGGAAAGTGGAAATTCCACTCACCAAAGGCAAGACTATGCTTGACATAAAAGAATGCACTCAAAGTGGAACAGTCATGCGATTGAAAGGTAAAGGTGTGAAGGTGCTCAATCGTGACGCATATGGCGATATGCTTGTGACAATCAAGAGTGAACCGCCAAAAAATTTAAACAAAAAAGCGAAAGAGTTGTTGAAAGAATTGAATGAAAAATTTGGAGATAATGACTATCCAAAATATAAAGATTTCAAAAATAAGATGAAAAATATGTAAAAAAATGGGCAAAAATGTCCATTTTTTATGTTTTTTTTGAAAAAAACTATAAAAAAATCAATTTTAAAGATAAAATGAAAAATATTTTATTAAAAAGATAAAATAAAAATAAAATAAAAAAGATTAAAAAATCTAAAAAAATTAAAATTGAAACTAAAAAAATGAGAATTAAAAATTCGAAATGAAAAAATGTTTCACTTAAAACAACATACTTAAAAATAAAAATCGTTAAAATGTGAATAATTGTTGATATAACCAAATTTTTGTTCTGTTTTGTTATATAACTATTTTTGTTGTTTTTATGTGAAAATTCTTTTATGTTTTATTGCAAAAAATTTGCCTTTTTTTGTGAATTTGGTGTAAGATATCTATATATGCAGAATTTGCACACAAATTCTTGGCATAGGAGGAATTATGAGAAGATTTTTTGGAAGACTTGAAAATGGGAAAATATACATTGAAGGTGAAGAGTTCAATCATCTCAAAAATGTGTTAAGACTCAACACAGGCGAACAAATTTTAGTCAGTCTTAATGACGAAAATGAATACGCTTGTGAAATTGTTGAAATGACCAAAAAAGAAGCAGTTTGCAAAATCAACGGTTCGCGAATTTGTGAAGGCAATCCAAGCAAGAACATCGTTCTTTTCCAAGCGATAACCAAAAAAGAAAAGTTTGAATTTATCGTGCAAAAAGCGACGGAGATTGGGATTTCCAAAATTGTTCCATTCAAAAGTGAGTTTGTCATTGCAAAAGTGACGGACAACAAAATGGAAAGGCTGAACAAGATTGCTCTCAATGCATGCAAACAGTGTGAAAGAACAATTCCACCGGAGATTGAAGATTGCAAAACTTTCGATGAAGTGCTGGCAGTCTTCAAAGATTTTGATGTGGTTTTGTTTGCAAATGAACGTGCAGACAAGGGTGCTGTGCCAAAAGATGTTGCCAAAGCAAAAAATATTGCCATAATCGTTGGTTCGGAAGGTGGCTTTTCATCCAAAGAAAAAGACAAATTCATTGCAGCGGGGGCAAAAGTGATAAGTTTGGGCAAGCGAATTTATCGCGCTGAAACGGCGTCGATTGCCATGATGAGTTTGGTTTCAATTTTGACAGGAAATTAATTTGCAAAATTTGTTTTTTGCAAAGTGCTTTTCTTGTGTCTGAAATGTGTATAGTGAAAATTTTAGCAAAACAATTTTGAAGGTTTTTTGTCGAGAACTTCAAAAAAATTGACAGAGAGAAATTTATGAAAATTGCAGTTTTGACGCTGGGATGTAAGGTCAATAAATATGAGAGCGACGCTCTCATTTTTGAATTAAGAGAGCGTGGTTTTGACGCCACTGACAAATTGGAGTGGGCGGACGCATATATCATCAACACATGTGCGGTGACAAACGAAGCGGAGCGAAAGTCGCGCCAAATGATTGAACGCGCAAGAAAAATGAACGAAAATGCGAAGTTCTATGTTTTGGGTTGTGCAAGTCAAAACAACCACAAGCAATTTGAAGCAAAAGGCGTCAATTTTGTTATGGGCACGGCAGGAAAAATGAAAATGCTTGACAATTTGCAGTCGCTTGGAAGTCAATTAATCGACTTCCCACAAGAATATGAAGACGAAATGTTTTCATCGCAAACTTTGTCGCGTGCATACATAAAAATTCAAGATGGTTGCAACCGATTTTGCACATATTGCATCATTCCATACATTCGCGGAAGAAGTCGCTCGCGCTCAGTTTCCAGCATTGAACGCGAAGTTGAGATGTTGCCAGAAAGCGTCAAAGAAGTGGTGCTTGCTGGCATTGATGTTTCGGACTTTAAAATCGACGGTGAAAAGGGGCTTGCCAAATTGCTTGAAAGATTGGATAGATTCGGCAAAAGGCTCAGACTTTCTTCCATCGAAGACAATTTGATTGACGAAGATTTTTTAAAAACTTTATCCAAATTGAAAAATTTTTGTCCGCATTTTCATTTGTCGTTGCAAAGCGGTTGTGACAAAGTTTTAAAAAAAATGAACAGGCACTACACAACAGAGCAGTTTGAAGAAAGTGTGAAATTAATTCGAAAATATTTTCCGCTTGCGGGCGTAACAACCGACATCATTGTTGGATTTCCAACTGAAACAGATGAAGACTTTGAAGAAACGGTGGCTTTTGTTGAGCGGGTTAAATTTTCACAGTTGCACATATTTCCATATTCAAAGCGCGATGGCACAGTTGCGTCAAAATTATATCAAGATTTGTCAGGCAAAATCAAAACTGCACGCGTAAAACGGCTGGAAGAAGTTGGCAAAAGACTTAAAAAAGAGTTTATTTTGCAAAATAAGACGGGCTTGGTGCTTATCGAAGAAAAAAATGGTCAATATTTTGAAGGCTACACAGAAAATTACATCAAATGTTTTCTTGAAGGGGACTTTAATGTTGGTGACATTGTGAAAGTTCAGATTGTTAAGCCGTTCAAACAAGGAGCGCTTGCAAAACTTGTGTGAGAAAGGCGATAAAACACTCAAAATCGATGTTTTTTTGAATTTTTTATCATTTTTTCTTGACAAATTTAATAAAATATGTTATTCTCTTCAAAGATTTGACCTTGAAAGGTGGTGAGAAAGTTGACAACAGTTAAAGTTGGCGAGAACGAAAGTCTTGAAAGCGCACTTAAAAGATTTAAAAGAAAATGCCAAAAAGACGGCATCATTGGTGATATTCGTAAGAAAGAAGCGTATGACAAACCAAGTGTTGCAAGAAAGAAGAAGAGCGAAGCCGCACGCAAACGCGCAAGAAAGAGAGGCTAATGAAAATGAAAACAAACCTTTTTGGTTTGTTTTTTTATTTCTGTTTTTCTTGACCATTGATTATTCAATTAAATCTTACTCTGCTTTTCTTGAAAATTGTTTAACCAAATTTTTGCACAAAATTTGTTGTTTGTGAAAAAAATATTGAAATATTTTTTATATTTGAAGAAAATTAAATGGCTTAAAAATGTTTGAAAATTTATGTCAATATGCTATAATGAAAACGAAAAGTTTGTTTTAGGATTATTGAAATGATTTTTAAGAAGTTTTTTAACAAAGACGCTCAACTCGCGGAAGAGTTTGCCAAAGAGTTTAATGTTTTGCCGTCAACGATGTATCTCATTTTGGCGCGTGGTGTTTCGACCAAGGAAGAAATTGAAAAATATCTCTCAACAGGGGAACTTTTGGACCCATTTCTCATTCGCGGAATGAAAGAAATTTGCGAGCGTATCAAACTTGCAAAGGAGATGGGCGACAGGGTGCTGATTTTTGGCGACTATGATGTCGACGGCATTTCAGCAACGGCAATTATGCTGAAAACTTTAAAAAAGATTGGCATCACAGCAGATTTTTATCTTCCAAATCGCTATATCGACGGTTATGGCTTGACATGTGAAGTGATTGATAAGATTGAAAAACAGTTCGCACCTGACCTTATCATAACGGTGGACTGCGGAATTTCTTGCGCCAAAGAAGTGGAATATGCCAAAGAAAAAGGGATTGAAGTTGTTGTCACTGACCACCACGAAATTCCAGAAGTTTTGCCAGATACCATTGTGCTTAATGCCAAAATTGAAGGGCAGGAATATCCTTTTCGTGAACTTTGTGGCACGGGGCTGGCATATAAAATCAGTGAGGCTCTTTTGGGACAGAAAAAGGCAGAAGAGTTTTTGCCTATTGCAGCCATTGCAACAATCGCCGACATTGTTTCTTTGACGGGGGAAAATCGGAATATTGTCAAACGCGGTCTTAAAAGTTTTGATAAACTTCCTTATGGGCTTAAAATGCTCTTTAAAGAAAACAAAGTTTCGCTTTCCAACACAAATTCGACGGATATTGCCTTCAAAATTGCTCCAAAAATCAATTCCTCGGGACGCATGGGCGATGCAAAAGACAGTTTGATGCTCTATCTGTCCGAAGACCCTGTTGTTGTGAAAAAATATATCGCCAAAATCAAAGAACATAACACCAAAAGGCAAGAACTTTCGGCACAAGTTATGGAAGATTGTGAGAAAGCAATCAAAAAAATTGACCTATCAAAAACGCGCGTCATCTGCTTGGCGTCAAAGAAGTGGGATCAAGGCATTTTGGGTATTGCTTGCGCAAGATTGATGGAAGAATATAACCGACCTGTTTTCTTGTTTTCGCAAGTGGGGGATATTTTGCACGGCTCGGGGAGAAGTATTCCAGACATAAACATTCACGAACTTTTGTCGTCGCTGAAAGATATTTTGGAAACTTATGGCGGACACACCATGGCGGCTGGGCTGACATTAAAGCGAGAGCATTATGAAGAGTTTTGCAATCGCGTCAACGCTTTTGTCTTTGAAAAAGTTAATGATAAAGTTTTCATTCCAATAAAATATTACGATTTGGAAATAAAAAGTGAAGAACTCACCGAACGATTTTTGCAAGAACTTGAACTCTTGGAGCCATTTGGTTGTGACAATGCGCGTCCGCGTTTCAAGATTTCGTCAGAAAATGCCGAAGTTTTGCCGAAAAAATATGTTTCGCATGCGGATATAAAAATCGAAGATTTGCAACTTTGCTATTTCAATTTTTCGAAAAATTATAACGAAATCAAGTTTGCAAGATACAAAAACTTCATCTTTGAATTTCAAGGTGGCGGAAAAAATGGCGTGGTTTCAGATTTTGATATGGGAAGTTTCATAACGCCAGATGCGCACATGTTCACCTATCCATTTCAATATCAACAACTTTGTTTCAACAGCGATGCTGGCTCAAAGTTTTCATATTATCCTTCAAATGAACTGCTTTCGTATGTTGCCAGCACCACAGGTTCGGTTTTTGGCACGGCTTTTGTGGCATATTCGGCGTATGACTTTGTCAATTTTTCACGCACTTTTTCCAAAGATAACATCTTCCATGTTGGCGTGTTTGACAAGTTCTGCATTGGTTATAACAGCCTTCTTCTTTCGCCTGCGGGCGTGGATTGGGCAAAAAATTTTGACCGAATTGTCTTTTTGTCACCATGTTTGGATGAAGGTTTCATCGCCGAACTTAACCGCGTGACAAAAGCGGAAATTTTTCTGCCTATGGAACGCGAATTGGACACTCAGCGCTTTGCCAATCTTGACTTATCTCGCGAAACTTTTGGCAAAATTTTCAAATCGATGACAAATAAAATTTACACAAAAAACTATTCTATAATTGACCTATACAAGAATAAAATTAAGGGTGGCGTTGGCTTTGACACTTTCTTTGTGGCTTTTTTGGTCTTTCAAGAATTGGGGCTTATCAATGTCAAAAATGATGTTTTGTTGGAAATTTCACAAGCGAAAAATGTTAAAAAATCTTTGACAGAGTCAAAATTATACAACAAACTTATGTTATTAAAAAATTCTTTGGAGAGAAAATGAGAGAAGAAATTTTGAAAATTATTTTCGACAACTTCAAACTTAATGACAAGGAAAAATCTCTTGTCGAAAGAATTTTGGTGGAAGAAATCAATCTGCCAAGGTTGAAGAATGTCATTGAAACGATGATTCAATATCACATTCAAGACGAAGTGCTTGTGGCATATATTCTTTTTCAGTATTCCAAAGTCACAGAGAGTGATGTTGAAGAATTTAAGGAAATTCTCACAAAAAATCAGCAAAAACTTTTTGAAATTTTCCAAATTTTGAAAGATGTCAGCACCTTGACAAAGGGCGGGGAAGCGGAAGATGTCAGACGAATGTTTGTGGCGATTTGCCAAGATATGCGAGTTGTTATCATCAAATTTGCCACCATTTTGTATGACCTTAAATTGATAAACAACCCAATGACCAAAACTGAACATGAATTTGTTCAAATGGTTTCAGACGTCTTTGCTCCACTTGCTGAAAGATTGGGGTTATCAAAATTTAAGGGAGATTTTGAAGATAAGTGCTTTGAACTTTTGGAACCCAAAGCGTTCGAGAAACTGAAAAACAGCGCGCTTATGGAAACGGAAAGCAATCAAAAGCAATTTAAAATCACAGAAAAGAAACTTCAACAAATTCTGGATGAACTTCACATCAAAGGAGAAATTCAATCCAGACAAAAACACTTTCACAGTGTCTACAAAAAACTTGTAAGACAGAACATCACGCTTGGAAAGGTGTATGACTTGCTTGCCATGCGTGTGCTTGTGCCGACTGTGGAAGATTGCTATGCCGTCTTTGGAAAAATTCACTCCATATACAAACCAATCGCAGGGCGCGTTAAGGACTATATCGCATATCCAAAGCCAAACGGATATCAAAGTTTGCACACAACGATTGTTGCCGATAACAACAGACCGCTGGAAATTCAAATACGCACTTTCGAGATGCACAGAGCATCAGAATACGGCGTGGCGGCGCATTGGATATACAAAGAAAAGGGGCGCGGAAGAAACAAGTTTGATGAAAAAATGACATGGTTCAGACAGGTTCTGGACAATGCCAAAGATTTGTCGTCAGAGGAATTTTTGGAAACGCTGAAAATGGATTTGTATGGCGAGTCCATCTTTGTTCAAACGCCAAAGGGAAAGGTTTTGGAATTTCCGCTTGGTGCAACTGTCATTGATTTTGCATACGCCATTCACTCTGATATTGGCAACACTTGTGTGGGTGGAAAAATCAACGGCAAACTTGTGCCAATCATCACACAACTTTCCAATGGCGATGTGGTGGAAATTTTGACTAACCAAAACTCGAAAGGACCTTCAAGAGATTGGCTTAATCATGTCAAAACATCGAGTGCAAGAACAAAAATTCGTTCTTTCTTCAAAAGTGAACTGAAAGAAGAAAACATCAAAGTTGGAAAATCAATTTTGGAACAGGCAGTCAAGACGCACTCACTGAGCATTTCCAAAGTTCTTAAAGAAGAATATCTTTTGGAAATCGCAAAGTCACTTATGATTGAAAATTTGGACAACTTATACGCCGAGATTGGCGCTGGAAGTTTGTCGGCGAACAGCATTGTAGGCAGGCTTGTCAGTCTGTATAACAAAGAAAAAGTTTTTGAAAACAAAGATAATATCATCACTGTCAAGAAAGATAATGACGGCGTTTTGGTGGACGGTGACAGCGGGCTTTTGGTGAGATATGCCAAGTGTTGCTCGCCGGTCATTGGTGATGACATCATGGGGTATATCTCGCGCGGACGCGGGGTGACAATTCACAGGTGCGAATGTCCAAACTTGAAATATCTTGAACCTGAACGCTTGATAAAGGCAGAGTGGGAAGAAAGTGTAAAATCTGATTTCTTGGCAGTCATCAAGGTGACGGCAGATAATGTAAATTCTGTTGTGAACAATCTCAATTCCAGCGCGCGTGCATTGAAAAACAGGCTTAAAGGTTTTGGTTATAAAGAAGTTAAGGGTGAACTTGAATTTGAAATTGCCGTTCAAATTTCAAACAAGTCTGAACTTGAAAGTTTGATTAAGTCTTTCGAAAATATTAAACATGTGAAATCTGTGCGAAGGAGTGGCTGATGAAAATCTTTTGCGAAAATGCCGATTTTGAAAAGGATATGCAAGACCTTGTCAATCTTTTCTATGACGAAGAAGATTGTCCTTTTTCCATTCAGCATAATTTCCAAGCGCAGAACGGCAAAGTGATAAGTAAAATTGTCATCTTGAACGGAGAAAACAAAGAGTATGTCAAAGAATTTTCAATTCCAAGTGGAGTTGACAGGCTTCTTGAAAAAAGTTTGTTAAAGCGAAATTTCAAAAATCATTTGTATGAAGTTTTAAGCGTCATCGCAAAGAAAAATCTGCCTTGGGGCTCGTTGACAGGGGTCAGACCGACCAAGTTCGCTCGCGACCTTGTGGAACGCGGTGAAGTGAAACCGCATTTGATTTCTGAAATGCTGGTGAGAGAATATCATGTGTCCAGCGAAAAGGCAAAACTTGTGGTTCAAACTCTCAAAAATCAGAAGTGTATAATCAAAAACGACAAACTTATCGACATTTTCATCAACATTCCAATTTGTCCAACGCGATGTAATTATTGCTCATTTATATCCAGCGAACTTTCTCGCGTGCAACCTGTTGTGGACAGATATTTGGACTGTGTTTTGCAAGAACTTCAAGCGGTCAAAGAAGTCATCAAGAAAAAGTCATACATAATTCGCACAATTTATATCGGCGGGGGAACACCGACCGTGCTTACGGCACAACAACTTGAAAGGCTTTTGTCACAAATCAACTATCCCGTGTCCGAATTTACGGTGGAGTGTGGCAGAGCAGACACAATCACGCGAGAGAAATTGGATGTGTTGAAAAAGTATGGTGTCACACGCATATCAATCAATCCACAAACTTTTTGCGAAACAACTTTGAAGCGAATTGGCAGAAAGACCACCAACAAGGATGTGTTTGAGGCATATATGCTTGCTTTGGAATATGACTTTGTGGTGAATATGGACATAATTGCTGGATTGACAGGCGAGCGTTTGGGCATTTTTAAAAGAACTGTGAACACCTTGTTGGAGTTATATCCGCACAACATAACCATTCACACACTTTCCGTCAAGAACGGCGCGATGATTGCAGGCGAGAAGGTTAAATACGAAAGCGACATCACCAAAATGGTCGACTACGCCGAAAAAACTTTGATTGAAAATGGTTATAAACCATATTATATGTATCGTCAAAAGCACCAGGTTGGCGGTTTGGAAAATGTTGGATATTTCCGCGATGACAATGTTTGCGTTTTCAATATAGACAGCATGGAAGACACATCGTCTGTTGTTGCGATTGGTGCGGGGGCAATTTCAAAACGCGTGTTCAATCTGGAAAACCGAATTGAAAGACAGCCGAACTGCAAGTTTATTGAAGACTACATTTCGCGCATTGACGAAATGATTGAAAGAAAAATCAAATTTTTCGATTAAAAGTTTTCATCTTAATTTGCTTTAAAAAAGTTTTGTGAGAGAAATTAATAAGTGATAAAAAATGAAAATTAAAAAAATACTGAAAATCATTAAACAAATCACAAAAAATTTGCGTTTTATTGTTGCATTTTTTTGTCGTATATGTTATAATATGAAAGTCGATGACCTAAGACGCAGTTTTGTGGATGCCTCAACCCAAGACTTCGTTTTGGGAGAAAAATGCTGAATTTTTTGGCAAATTTACAGGGAGGGGAATTATGGATAAGCAGAAAAAAACTGATATCATTGCAAAGTTCAAACAATCAGAGAATGACACTGGTTCAGTTCAAGTGCAAGTTGCACTTCTCACTGAAAGAATCAATCATTTGACGGAACACTTGAAAGTCAACAAAAATGACAATCACTCTCGTCGTGGACTTTTGATGATGGTCGGAAAGAGAAAAGGCTTTTTGCAATATCTCAAAGAAAGAGATATCGAAGCATACAGAAAACTTATCAAAGATTTGGGTATAAGAGAAATTAAATAATTGAAGGGGGATTTATTTTTTCACCCCTTTTTTGTTAGGAGATTTTGTGAAGAAGCGTAAGATTATAAACATCGTCGGCACTATAATTTCAAATGTGTTTTTGGCAGCTGCCGTTGTGCTTGCAATTCTCAGTGCAGTTTTCGGTTTGCCATTGTTGGATTACATCGCCATTGCGCTGGTTGTTGTGGGCGTTTTGATGTTGGTGGTGCTTTCTTGTTTTGAGATAAATTCAAAACCGGAAAAAGTTGACAATGAAGACAATGCTGACGATTTGACAAAATGATTTTATAGTCAATTAGATTAAAAAAATGATTAAAAATCAATCTTTTCAAAAATCAAATGTAGGTGAAAAGCACTCAAAATATCAAAATGCTTAAACACACCTGATAAATAATAACAATGCAAAAAAAGTGAGGAAGATATGGAAGACAAAAAATATGTGATTAATGTTGCAGGGAAGGATATCATTTTTGAAACAGGAAAACTTTGCATGCAGTCAAACGGCTCTTGTTTGGTGCGCTGTGGAGATACGGTGGTTATGGTCAATGTCACAATGAGTGAAGAACCAAAGCCAGGAATTGATTTCTTTCCACTTTCTGTGGAATATCAAGAAAAAATGTATTCAGTCGGGAAAATCCCGGGCGGATTTAAAAAGCGTGAGGGGCGTCCAAGCGATAAGGCCATTTTGGTTTCTCGCTTGATTGACAGACCGCTTCGTCCACTTTTCCCAAAAGGCTTTTTCAATGATGTGGTTGTTGTTGCAACGGCACTTTCAATCGACCCAGATGTCAGCCCAGAACCACTTGCAATGCTTGGCTCGTCTTTTGCACTTTCAATTTCGGACATTCCATTTCTTGGGCCAACAGGTTCGGTTGCAGTTGGCATGATTGATGGAAAATTTGTCATCAATCCAAATCAAGAACAAAGAGAAAGGAGCGAACTTTCTCTTACAGTCAGCGGAACAGAAGACGCTGTTCTTATGATTGAAGGTGGTGCAAACGAAGTTCCTGAGAATATCTTTTTGGACGCAATTATGTTTGCACATGAAGAAATCAAGAAGATTGTTGCAGAACTTAAAAAGATAAAGGCGGAAATTGGCAAACCTGTCAATCCAAACATTCCATACTATGTCATTCCAGAAGAGATAAACAAGGCAGTGCGCGAATATGCCGACAAGATTTATGACAATGTGCTTGACACATTTGACAGACACGAACGCGAAGCAAGAGAAAAAGAAGCGAAAGTGCAGATTTTTGAACACTTTGCCGAAATTTTCCCAGAAAAAGAACGCGAAATTGGCGATGTTTTATATAAAATCAAGAAAGAAAAAGTCAGAGCGCACATTTTGAACAATGGCGTGCGTCCAGACGGAAGAAAGTTGGATGAAATTCGTCCAATTTGGTGCGAAGTTGGAGTTTTGCCACGCGTTCATGGCTCGGCTGTGTTCACACGCGGTGAAACTCAGGTGCTTTCTTGCTTGACGCTTGGAACTGTCAGTGATGTTCAAAAACTTGACGGGCTTGATGACGAAGATGTGAATAGATATGTTCACCACTACAACATGCCACCATATGCCACAGGTGAAGCGAAGATGATTAAGTCAGTCGGCCGTCGTGAAATTGGGCATGGCGCTTTGGCGGAAAGAGCGCTTGAACCTGTTGTTCCAAAAGAAGATATCTTCCCGTATGCACTTCGAATTGTCAGTGAAGTGTTGTCGTCGAATGGTTCGTCATCAATGGCAAGCACTTGCGGGTCGACGCTTGCACTCATGGACGGCGGTGTTCCAATCTCGGCGCCGGTTTCAGGTATTGCCATGGGGCTTATTAAAGATGAAAACTCAAACAAAGTTGCCGTTCTTTCAGACATTCAAGGTTTGGAAGACTTCCTTGGCGACATGGACTTCAAGGTGACAGGCACAGCCAAAGGCGTGACAGCAATTCAAATGGACATCAAAATCAAAGGGATTGACAAACCAATTTTGACGGAAGCGTTGGAACGCGCAAGAATTGGCAGATTGCAAATTATGGACAAGATGCTTGCTTGCATCGATAAACCAAGAGCGGAAATTTCCAAATACGCACCAAAAATCATAACTTTCACAATAGACTCAGACAAAATCAAGGATGTCATTGGTTCTGGTGGCAAGACAATCAACAAAATTATCGACGAAACAGGAGTCAAAATTGACATCGAAGATGACGGAACAGTGTTTATTGCATCAGTTGACGCCGAAATGAACGAAAAGGCCAAGAAAATCATCCTTTCAATCGTTGAAGATGTTGAAGTTGGCGATGTCTATGACGGCAAGGTTGTGCGCATAATGACATTTGGTGCATTTGTTGACCTTGGCGGTGGAAAAGAAGGAATGATTCACATTTCCAAACTTTCAAACAAACGCGTTGAAAAAGTGGAAGATGTTGTCAAAATTGGCGACAGCGTGGAAGTTGAAGTCATCAAAATTGACGAAAAAGGAAGAATTGACCTCAAACGCGTCATTCCAAAAGAAGAAAAAGAATCGTCAAAAGTTGACAAAAAGAGCAAAAAATAAATTGACGACAAAATCTTTCATTAAAGTTTGATATGAAAGGCGATAGTTATCAAATTGTGAAAAGCAAATCAAGTTCTTTTGCGATGTTAAAAAATATTAAAATGATATAAAAAATGGACTTTGGCAATCAAAGTTCATTTTTTTGTTATAAAAATTTTTTCTAAAAGTTTTCTATCTAAAATTTCTAATAAATTCCATTAATTTTCCAACAATTTTTCATTAATTTTTATAATTTAATTAATTTTTTTATTGGTTTGTATATAATTTTTGAATTTGTAAATCAAGATTTCAATCTTCCAAACCGACCAAATAGTCGATTGTAACATCAAAAAACCTTGCAAGAGAAATGAGATTGTTCATGCTTGGCTCTCTGAGTCCGTTTTCCCAAAGACTGATAATTCCCTTGCTGACTCCAATTTGTTTAGCGAGTTCAACTTGCCCAACCTTTTTCTCTAATCTCAATTCTTTTAAGACATATTTAAAATGATTTTTTTCTTCCATAAAAATATTTTCTCACAAATGTGAGAAAAATACTTGACATCTTACTATTGTAAGATTTATAATAAGAAAAACCAGATTTGAGATTTCAAATTTGTTAAATAAAGGAGAGAGTATGTTGACTTATATTTTGATATTTTTAATTATTTTGCTTTTCGTTCCAATATTTATGTGGGTGGGGATTTATCTAAACAAAAAGAATAAAAGAGACAAGATTGAACAAATAAATGAAGATGCAAGAAGAGAATTCAAGGAGAAAGGTTTCAAACCAGAAAGATACATATATATTGAAAATTATAGCACCATTTATGTTGAAGAAAAGCAATTTATTGCCATAAACAAAACTCAGGGAAAAATTGGGCTGATTGATTATGATAGTGGCAATGTTGCAATCGTCGACTTGAAAGATTTTGTTGATTTTGAGATATATGAAGATAAGGTTGACAGTATGGTTGGCAGCAGTTATGAATGGGGCAAGAAACGCAGACTGACAACTTATGAAGCAAAACAAGTTTCAAAATGTAAGGAATTGAGATTTATTATCTATTTGAATAATGATGAAAACGATTCTATCGTTTATGAGTCGATTGGCGGGACATTTTTTAATCTTGGGTATGACAGGCAATCGAGCACATATAAAGAATGTGTGAAATCCATGCAAAGAGCAACGGGGCTACTTAAAGGCATCTTAAAGGGAAATGATTTGAAAGAAAAATCAGAAAATATTGAAAAATTGGGACAATTTTTAAAGTGACTATGTGCATAAATTATAACTTGCGCTCAATGTCATTTTCAAAATTTTTGTATGTTAGATCTTTTGTGGCAAAATAGCATTTGTCGTAAGGGTCTTTCTCAATAGAAAATCCATTTTTGATATAAAAACTCGATGTGCCGTTTGCAAATTCGCCATAAGGTTGATATCGCGCATAGATTTGGCAACACTGCTCTTGTTTGGCATAATTTTCCATTTCTTTAAACATTGCACTGCCAAGTCCAGTTTTAAAAAACTCCGCGCTCTTAATTTCAATACATTTCATTTTGCATTTGGCATGGTTAAGATGATAAATTTCTTCTTGTCCATCTTTATTTTGATAAAAAAGTAAGTTATTTTTAATTTTATATTCATTTTCGTTTGACCTATCAAGATATATGTATTTTTTCTGATTGGACTTTTCAATTTTCTCAAAAAGTTTTTCTATGTCGAAACAGCAATAGCCGATTAACTTTCCAGCATCATCAAAGCTCTCAATGGTATAATATTTTTGACATTTTTTAAACTTCAAAAAGACTGATTTGTCGTTATACAAGGTGATTTCCTTCATTTATCCTCCATATTTTGATGCTTTTCTTCAAGTTTTTTGTTTGTTTTTTGTGTGATTAATTCATGTGTTTAATATATTTTTCAGTCATATTTTATCACAGTAATTAATAAATTTCAAGGTTAAGTTAAAAAAATCGTAAAAAAATATATTATAAAATGGAATTTTTGATGGAAATTTCATTGTTTTTTTAATTTAGTTTTCTAAATTTTCTTTTTAAAATGCTTAAAATTCAATTCGGCACTTTTCTTAAAAATTTCCATATATTGATTTTAGAGGACAAATTTCTTGAATTTTTGTGCCTCTTATGTGTGATTAGATTTGAAGGAGGAAAATTTTGAGCGATAATAATTTATTTTGCGGAAGTCGTGACCCTTTTGAATCTCGTTGTAATATTGTTTTCAGAATCACAGGCCCACAAGGACCAGTAGGGCCAGTGGGAAGAACAGGTGCCACAGGTGCAACTGGTGCCGTTGGTCCGACGGGTGCCACAGGAGCGACAGGCCCGACGGGTGCAACTGGTGCCACAGGGTTTTCAATCACCGGTCCAACGGGCGCAACCGGTGCTACGGGAGCAACCGGTGCCACTGGCGCCACGGGACCAACAGGAGCAACAGGAGCGGATGGTGCCACTGGTCTTTCAGTGACAGGACCAACGGGTGACACAGGTCCAACGGGTGATACAGGACCAACAGGCGCCACAGGTGCAACCGGTGACACGGGACCAACAGGACCAACAGGACCAACAGGAGCGGATGGTGCCACTGGTCTTTCAGTGACCGGTCCAACGGGTGACACAGGTCCAACGGGTGACACAGGTCCAACTGGTGATACAGGACCAACAGGCGCCACAGGTGCAACCGGTGACACGGGACCAACAGGACCAACAGGTGCAACGGGAGCCACAGGACCGACAGGGCCGACAGGCGCAACTGCAACTTTAACAACTGGAACATTAACTGCCACTGAAACAGGACCAACAACAGTTGCATCATCCGCCGCAGTGGTTTTCCCAACCACAGTGACTGAAGAAAATGTGACTAACAACACAGGAACTGGAGAGATTACGATTGTCGAAGCGGGAAGATATTTGATTCTTTGGCAAGCGACAGTGACGAACCCGACAACACAACAAACAATAACTTTGTCATTGCAACAAACATCACCAACTTCACAGACCGTAGGAACAAGTTCATCAAATGGCGAAGTTGCTGTCGGAAGTTCGGACGAGATTTCTGGTTTTGCGATTGTGGATGCAACTGCAGGAAGCGTGTTTCAACTTATAAATTCATCAGCAAACGACATTTCAATAACAAATGCAAAAATAAGTGTTATAAAAATTAACTAAATCAATAAGATTGTGAGATAAGGAACTTTTCAGTTTCTTATCTTTTTTCTAATTTTACATATTTTCTGTTTGTGTTTTTGGCGTTTTATTAATTTTTTTATATTTTTGCGTTATTTTTGCGTTTTTTATCCATTTTTTTATTTGCTTTTAATGTTTTTGCTGTTCTTTTAAGTTTTCTTTTTGTTTAATTTTATTTTGGCAATAATTAAAAATATGAGTGAAAAATTGAAAAAATATCGTGAAAAAAGAGATTTTTCTGTCACAAATGAGCCTGCTGGTGAGAAGAGAATAAACGACAGACATATTTTTGTTGTGCAACATCATTTGGCGTCACATGACCATTATGATTTTAGGCTCCAATGGGGTGGTGTGCTTGTCAGTTTTGCTGTGCCAAAAGGACCTTCTTTCAATCCAAACGAAAAGCGTCTTGCTGTGCATGTGGAAGATCATCCTGTGGAGTATGCCGATTTTGAAGGGGTCATTCCAAAAGGACAATATGGCGGTGGGACGGTTATGCTTTGGGATAGGGGATATTATGAAATGAACGAGAACTTTGACGAAGGAATGAAAAAAGGTTCGCTTAAATTTGTTTTATTTGGACAGCGCTTAAAAGGAAAGTGGGCGCTGGTGAAACTTAAAAATGAAAATGATGATTGGCTTTTAATCAAAGAAAAAGACGAGTATGCCGTTGTGAATGGCGAAGAAATAGACGCAGAAAAAATCGATGAATTTGACAATAAAATTCAGAAAAATAAGAAAAAAGTGGGTAAAAATCAAAAAAATAACGAAAAAATCAGTAAAAATTCCAATATTTTTTCTGAAAATGAAGAATTATCAAAATATGACACAAGCGTGAAAACAGGGCAAACTATGCAAGAGATTGCGGAAGGAACAGATTTAAGTTTACGAAAAAATCCCTTTCAAAAAGTGGATGTTCAACTTTGTAAAATGGTGAATAAATTGCCAAATGGCAAGGACTATCTCTTTGAAATTAAATATGATGGCTATCGCATTGTTGCGTTTTCAGAAAAAGGCGAAACAAAACTCCAATCTCGCAATCATGTCAACTACACAAAAAAGTTTGACGAGATTGCAAAATCAATCAACCAAATTTCGCTGGGTCGCGCCTTTGTTCTTGATGGTGAAGTTGTGTTGGCTGATGATTTTGGAATGCCTAGTTTTCAAGATTTACAAAGTTCGCTCAAAAGCGGGAAAGCAAGGCAAGCGACCTATGTTATTTTTGACTTGTTGGCGTTAAATGGTGAAGATTTAAGAGTTTTGCCTTTGATTGAAAGAAAAGCAAAGTTGGAAAAACTTTTGACGAATTGTCCGAGCAATTTGATGTATTGCGAACATATAATTGGGAGTGGACAAACCTTTTTCAAAGCGGTACAAAAAATGGGGCTTGAAGGAGTTGTGGGCAAAAAAATTGATTCTGCTTATCGTTCGGAACGCAACGATGATTGGATTAAGTGCAAATGTTATAGGCGACAGGAATTTGTTGTGGCAGGATTTGTTCGTTCGGAGGTAAGAGAGTTGAGCGCTTTGCTTTTGGGGGCTTTTGATGATAAGAAGTTTGTGTATGTTGGGCGCGTGGGAACAGGCATAGATGAAAAGACAGCGAAAATGTTGCTAAAAAAAATTCTACCGATTGTGACTGACAAATCGCCCTTTTCTGTTTCGCTTGCACAAGATTTAAGTGGTGTGACTTGGACAGAACCAAAAGTTGTTGTTGAAATACAGTTTGCGGAATTGACGAAAGATAAAATTTTGCGACAAGCAAGTTTCAAGGGAGTGAGAGAAGATAAAGATGCCCAAGATGTTGTGCTTGAAGTTGGTGATAAAATTGATTTCGCAGAAAATGCTTTTGACAATAAAAACGATTTAATCGAAAGAAAATTATCAAAAAACATAGAAAACGCAGAAAACGCGAAAAAAACGCAGAAAACGAGAAAAAAACGAAAAATATAAAAAACGCAGAAAAAACAGTAAAAACAGCAAAAAACTTAAAAAATAATGAAAATTCACATCAAAAAATTTGCGATATCAAAATTTCCAATCCAAATCGAGTTATCTTCGAAGATTGTGAAATCACAAAAATTGATGTGGTTAGGTATTATGAAAAAGTGTCAAAAAGAATGCTTAATTTTTTGAGTGGGCGGGTTTTGAGTGTGGTGAGAAGTCACAACGGAAAAGAGAAATTTTTTAAAAAACATCCAACGGTCGAAAAAGAATGTGAAAGGGTTGTTATAGAAAATTCGCAAGGGGTCGGCGAAGAATATTTTTCCATCAACACAGTCAGCGGGTTGATTGAGCAAGTTCAACTTGGCACGGTTGAGTTCCATGCTTGTGGTTCTCATGATTACAACAAACCTGACTGCATGGTTTTTGACTTTGACCCAGATGAAAGTTTATCACTCAAAAATGTTCGTCAAGGCGTCAAAGATTTGAAAGAAATTTTGGATGAACTTTCACTCAAATCTTTTCTCAAAACAAGTGGCGGGAAAGGATATCATGTTTTTGTGCCGTTCGAGCCAACAGTTGATTGGGACACCTTTCATGAATTTTCAGAAAATGTGGCGCGCCTTATGGAAAGCAAATGGACGAAGCGCTATACCACAAACATCCGCAAGGAAAGTCGAAATGGAAAAATTTTCATCGACTATCTCCGCAACACCAAGGGGGCAACGAGCGTTGCGCCATATTCTCTAAGAGCACGGGCGGGTGCCAAAGTTTCCATGCCGATTTTTTGGAGTGAACTTGACACTGTTGTGCCAGACGGGGTGAATATGTATGAAGCAATCAAAAGGCTTGACAAAGACCCGTGGCGCGATTTCAACAAAGTGAAACAAAAACTCAGAAAAATCAAAAATTAAACAAAGAAGGGGTAATTTACATTAAAAAACTTAAATTTTTCGTGTTTTTCATTGTTTTTTTTGCTTTTTATCCAAATTTTGTTTGAATTTTTTTATCATTTGTATATTAAATTTTCACATAAAATTTATTTTCTTCAAAAAAGGGGTTGATTTTTGTCATAGCGTTGTGATATAATAAGTCGACAAGTTAAATGCAAGCAAAAAAAACTAAGGAAGAAAGGAGAAATTATGTTCAAAATTTCAAATATTTTGTTGGAAGTGTCGGCAGAAGACTTAAAGTTGCTTGGAAAGGAGTCGAAAAAATTTTGGGAAGGGGTGGACATGATTGGTTCAGATGCGTTTTCAAAATGTGCCGATTTGCAAACTATGATCATCCCAAAAGAGATTAAAGAAATCAGATATGGCGCATTCAAGGGTTGCAAAAATTTGAAATATGTTGTTCTCCCAGAAGCCATCAATCATGTTGCGTTTGATGCGTTTGAAAATTGTCCCAATTTGAAATATATTTTCACAACGAATGAGAGTAAGATTCCTGCAAACTTGACCGCAAAGGTTGTCAACTTGGCAGAAACCCCAGAAAAGTTTTTCTCGTTGAGAGATGATGTTTTCAAGTATAAAAGAATTGTCAGAAGATTGGTCAAGCAAATTGAGATGGGTTTTGACAGACGATTAAAAGAAAGCGTTTCGGAGCGTGAGTCGATTTTGGACTATTACGACAGCGTATTCAAACTTATTGACAGAAAAGTGAAGTCTGCAAGCGGGGAAGAAACCTCAAGCAAGGCGAAATCGTCCAAACCGAAGAAGCATGCAAATCATCGCCACAGAACAAATCGACCATTAAGAATTATAAATTTGAAATATGAAGGAAGGGGCGGAAAGGAATAAGACCGCTGTTTAAGTTAGGAATATATGAAGATAGGCAGTTTTTGTCTATCTTTTTTTTAGTTTGTATTTTAAGTTAAGTTTAAAGTTTTTGTTCTTGTTTAAGATTTTGAGTGACGATTTTTTTGATAACCTTTGCAAATGTTGTTTGTTTTTAAATTTTTTAGTATGATATTTTTTGCGGATGAGCAAAAATTTGTTGATTTTTTGGGTGATTTTCTGGGCAAAATGGGGCGATTTTGCTCATTTTTTGCTGTTTTTGGCAAAAATAAGCAACATTTTTAAAAATTTTTTGGAAAATTTTTAAAAATGCTTGCGTTCCCCCCCGCATGATATAATGTCACTGAGTTTGGAAAAAACTTAAAAAGCCAAAAG
>CAYNTF010000013.1:0-20000 GCA_964400145.1 uncultured Lachnospiraceae bacterium
GATTCGACTGAGAAAACAATTACACAGCTTTACACAAGTGGATACTATTGGCAATACTTCCAAGTAGTAGACGGTGGGTGTTTGATAAGTTCATCATCTTCTTCAAGCGCAGGCGTTCTATTCTTTGATTCAGCTGAACAAACTATCACACAGCTTTACACAAGTGGATACTATTGGCAATACTTCCAAGTAGTAGACGGTGGGTGTTTGATAAGTTCATCATATTCTTCCGGCACAGGAGTTTTATTCTTTGATTCGACTGAACAAACTATCACACAGCTTTACACAAGTGGATACTGGTGGCAATACTTCCAAGAAGTCGATGGCGGATATTTAATAGCTTCATTAAATTCTTCAAGCGCAGGAGTTTTATTCTTTGATTCGACTGAACAAACGATCACACAGCTTTACACTTCTGGATATTGTTGGCAATACTACCAAGTAGTTGACGGTGGATGTTTGATTGCTTCTTCAATTTCTTCCGGAATTTTGTTCTTTGATTCGACTGAGAAAACAATCACACAACTTTACACTTCTGGACAAAATTGGCAATACTTTATTGAGGTTAACGATGGGAACTATTTAATTTCTTCATCGAATTCTTCCAGCACAGGTATTTTGTTCTATTCCGCAGAATCGGGAGAAATCTATCCACTTGCAAATATAGGATACAACTACACCTTCACCGTTGACGGCACAGATGTGATTTGCGACTGTGAGGACTATCAATACATATACGATACAATAACGGGCATGATGACCATGAAGTATATTAAGTCTATTGTTGCATAAATGTTGTCGGTGAGAGAGTCGACAATAAATAATCTCCCGCATTTTAGACTCCTTTTAATGCGGTTCGGCAACGGAACAGACAGTTGCGGTCAGATGAACCTTAGAAATCTCCCTGTCTCAATACTGGGTTAACTAACGATTGAGGGTGTGCGGTTTTTGAGGTGGACTTACCAAGGCTTTAAAAGAGGCGTGGGCACCTAAGCTAGTAAACCTCTATCAGACTGGTGGGATAACAAGATATAAAACCAACCCACCACCATAGGCAAAGGTTTTGTTTACTTTCCTTGCCTAACCAGTGCTGTTGTGTGTGGCAAATTCACATTGGACAAGTGGATGTATGGATTTAAGGTGTGATGGTCCTAGATAACCTTACGGAGTAAGAAAACGGCACAACAGCATAGCCAGTGAGTAAAGCTCACAAAAAATTCAACGAAAGGAGGAAAAAGCCATGGCAAGAGGATCGTCAAGTTCTTTCGGACAAGCCGTATTGTCATTTATTCTTGCAATTTTATTCATTGCGATCTTGGGTTGTGCCGGGTATGGTGTCTACTCATTGATAGACAACTATGCAAATCAAGAACAAGCTGAACAAATTGAAGAAATCGAAGGCGACAACATCACTGCCGAAGAACTCGTTGCAAATCAAGCATGCGCAGAACTCTTTTAAGTAAAAAGACCTCTGGCGTCTTCGAATGACTACGCGTGCGCGTGGAAGTGTTAGTAGAAGCGCCGGGGGTTTAACTTAAAAAGAAAAAAACAAATAAATGAGGATAAGATGAGTAAAAAATTCTTAAGGAAAAATGAGTTTAGAATGGATTTAAATCCAAAACATTTTGGAAAAGAGAAAAAACCACATCCGGCATATATTTCAGGAAAGAGAGGACATATGTTTTATGCTAATGACATAACGCACTCTCAAAAAGTTAAAATAGGTGACATGCTTTATGATTCTGAAAAGATAGTTGAAAATCCAAATAAACTCAGTAAAGATACAAGGGAAACTCGAATTAGTCCGCCTTTTTGGCAAAGAGAGAAACAATTTAGCGAAGAAAAACTCAATAATTTTAGATTTTCAAAAAAGACAAAACGGGGTATTAAGAAATATAACAAAAAATTTAAAAAATAAAAAAAATCAACCCGTGTGGCGTCACCGCCTAATAAAATGGCCTTTTGGGCTTGGTTGATTTTCAATAAGAAGATACCACATTTCAATCAAAAAGTCAATACTTTTAGACAAAAAAATAAATTTACGGAGGAAGATATGAAAAAAGAAGAAGTTTTGAAAAGTAAAAAAATAAAAATCCGCAAGGTCAATAAGAACGACAGAGCGAACGCTAGCAACAAATATCAGAAGGAATCGAACTACATAATCACTACATCAAATGGAATTCAATTTTATAGCAAAAATGGAAGTTTGAAAGACGCCTTGGGTTGTGAGAATTATGCCGTTAAAAATTTTCCAGGCAAGAAAATCACAGTCACAAAAAAAGCGCCTTCAAAAACAGTTAAAACAAGCCAAAAAAAAGATAGAGTTGTGAGAAACTATGTTGAAAGAGACAATAATAAAGTAAGAATAGTAAAAGCACCGAATGGTAAATATTTTACAGAATATACCAATTCCGGCGCTGGAGCTGGTCCATTTAAAACAATTAAAGAAGCGGAAACAATGTTACGTAAGCATCGTCCAACGGCCAAAAGAGTACCAGCCAATCAGACTAGGAAGAACTCGACCATAAAATGAAACATCGGCAGGATAGGCACCAGCAAAGCCACACAAACCAAAAAGTTAGCAAAAAAGTCTAACAAATGAGGATAAGATGAAAAAAGTTGATATTGAAAAAACTCAATGGTTGAAACCTGATGATTGGTCTATAAGAGAAAATAAAGCAAGGAAAAAGGGCAAACAAGACAAAGGAAGTCATCCAGCCTTAGCGGTCGGTAAGAATGGAAAAACAATAGCAAATATTGGTTTAACTCATAATAAAAAACGAGGGCATCATAAAAACATTCCACTTGATCAAAATCCTAACCCAAGAGATAAAAGGACGGCATATCTAAGAGACGACTTACAGTTTGATGATGAAAAATACTTAAAACAAATCTTAAACGGATACAGAAAACTTTCGCCAAAAGACCAGCAAAAGGTTTTAAAAATTATAAATAAAAAAAGACAATCAAAAAAATGATTGTCTTTAGTGCTAACTCTGGGCGGTAGTCATTAACTATCACGGGTTAGCGATAAATAAATATTTACCACTGATATTATACGCAATTTCAATCAAAAAGTCAATACTTTTAGAAAAAAACAAAAAAATAAAATGCGCCACATTGGTAAGATTTCTCAAACCACCTAACACGCATTTCATTAACATTATAAACAATTCAATCAAAAAGTCAATACTTTTAGATAAAAAAGTCTAACAAATGAGGAAAATATGAAAGTTAAAAATCAAAAAGAAACTAAGCGCAACGAATTTAGGAAAAATAAAAGCAATGGACATCCAGCATATATATACGCAAAAGTTGGAAATGATTATAAATTTATAGGAATAACACATTCAGAAGTTACAGCAGGCATGCGAAATATAAAGTTAGACAAAAATCCTAATCCAAAAGATAAAAGAGCGTCATATGCGATAAATAAGACAGAAAAAGATAAAACAAGCAATTTTAAGTCAAAAGAAAAGGATTGGAAGTTATCAAAAAAAGATAGGGTAAAAATTGAAAAAATAAAAACCCAATCTAAGAAATAGATTGGGTTTCAGAATAATGCATCTAGAGGAACGGGTTGCAATTACTGATTGGGAAGCAAGTCCTTTTCACCAAACTTGACAAGCAAGAAGCGACACAGCCATTTACAAGAAGCTCACTATTCTTAAAAATTATAAACAATTTCAATCAAAAAGTCAATACTTTTAGATAAAAAAATAAATTTACGGAGGAAAAAACATGTTTGGATCGAAAAAACAAACAAAAGAGAGAAAAAACAACTCAAGGTCAATGAAAGTTGTCACATCCAAAGCCAAATCTGAGAATAGTCTTTCAAAAGAATTAAAAAAGCTGAACACCAAGAAAGAGCTTAAAGTTGGCAATGAATATATTGCGAAAAATAAAGACGGCACCTTCACCGTTCGCACACCAATCAGGGGGACGAATACATATAGCCGAAATTGGAATGAACAAACGATTCTAAGCCGACTTAATAAAGCAGATTACTTCGAAGATGTCAAAAGAGATTTGCGTCCAAAACCGAATGCAATCAAATACGGCTCATCCGCACGGTCATATAACAACGGCAATAAATATTACAACAACAATGGTTGGCGCAGATGATTATTCAAGTTGTGGGCAAAACCCGTGCAGGAAAGACTTCGCTTGTGACAGCAATGATAGTCAACGAATATATGAAATTTCGAAATACTCAATACCAAGCGGCTGCTAAGTATTTGAAGTATCAGAATAAGACATACAATTCAAATTTAACATTGCCACCACAGCGTCATGTTGTTTCAGCAAATTTCGATATTTACCGTAAATTTCCGACAATGCAATCTTATCCAATTTCCGGCTTCGAGTTTGGCGCGCCAAACAGATTCCAAAAGTGCCATAAATTGATTCCATACGGAGTGTATGCATTTGACGAGTCAAATAGATATTGGGACTCAAAAGACACCAGGGGACTTCCACCATGGGTCACGCAAGTCTTTGAATGGAGCGGACATGTATTCCTGACGATATTCTTAATAACACAAAGATACATCCGTCTAAGCCCGGATATCCGGGGAATTGTCGACAAATTTATATATGTCGAGAAATCAATTCACACTTTCAAAGTTGGTAGCCGAACAGTTAAGGCGGACAGGTTTATACCAGGAAAACTGATTAAGACAGAGTGGTCGGGCCGTGAGTTCGAATACGAGGGCGAACTTGAAGCATACATCAAACACACTGAAAATTCAAATAATCTTGGACAAGCTTTTTACTATGTATTCGAAGGTGACATCCGGAAACATTATAACCCAACAGCATTTGCTGTTAACATGGAGAATCTAGACAACGATTTTGAGTATTACAACTACGACGGCATAACAGAGCGTCCAGCGGCTTGGGACGAATGGAAGAAAATAAAAAAAGAGGAGGCAGAGAAGAGTGGATAATCGACTATACGACGAGTTCAGCGCAACAACAGAGCACTTCTATGACGAACTAGGCAAACTGTCCGAGTGCGAGGCCTTTTTCAAGCGCAAGGACTACAAGGTTATCAGAAAGAAGATTATAAATCTCTTCTTTGATGCCCTAGACACCTTGTTCAAGAAAGAGAATGTCAACAACAAGGTGGAGCGTAACGAGCTTAAAAAGGACCATGAGGCGTATAAGGCTGAGAATAGCCGTAAAGCCAAGAGAAAGGGCGTTACAATGGCAGATATAAGCCTTATCGAGCCACCAAGCGCAGTCGGACAGTTGACATCTTCGAAGATAGTGCAACTGCCACCTTCACCAGACGAAACACAGACGAAGTCTGCTGTTATCGAAGGTGAAAACACCAAGCAGGAAACTGAAGAAAAATCTCAAGAAGAGCAAAACGAGCGTGTGTGACGCAGTCCGCCGCCGTTTGCCCTTGAGATTTTCAGTTTCCGTGTGAATTTCATATTCAGAAAAAACGACCAATTCCCGCAACGCCCCGCTTACGCTTCTGCGTTTGCAAGTATGCAAACGACTAAAATTTCAAAAAAAATTAAAAAAAATTTTAAAAAAATCGAAAAAATAAACGAAAAGTCGAAAAAAAATCAAAAAAAATAAAAAAACGGAGTAAAAAATGAGTGGAATGAGTTTGAAAAATCAAGTGAACATGGACAAATACTTTTCAATATCAACAATCGACCCAGAGCGAATGAAGGCTTACGGAATCAATTTGACGCCGGTGGAACTGCGCGAACGCGCGCGACATTCACCATATTTCAAACTGATTCCAACAGGCTCGACGACACCCGGGAAATTTCGAATGACAAAGATTTATAGATACGAAGATTTTAAAACGGAGGTGAAAAATGTATAACATGTGGTACATAGCCCTTGGGTGCATCCCGGTGATTATTATTGGAATTGTTTTAATGATTGTTTCAAAAAAAATGAGTGTGTATTCTTGTTGCGATATAATTGGAATTCTCACAACATTTCTTTCATCAGTGACAATGATATTGTTCATTGCAATTTCAATTTGTCTTCCAATTATAGCAAAACAGGAATACGAAGAGTTTATAAACACCAAAGAGATAGTTGAAACCCTTTACGACGAGAACAACACATTGGAAAATGCCGGGTTAACCAGCACAGTAATTGAATTAAACAACTGGCTGGCATCTGCGAAAGCATCCAAAGTAACTTGGGGAAATTGGAGTATGTATTGCTATCTAGATTTAGATAATTTGGAATATATCCAACTGGAAACATAAAAATACCCGGAAAAAATCAAAAAAAATTCAAAATGCGTCTGTCTCATCGCATTTTAGAAGTTAAAAGGAGTGAAAAATGATTAAAGAATACTTAAAAAGATGGGAAGAAAACAAAAACAAGTTAAGAAGGAAATTTGAAAGTTTAAACGAATTTGAAATTCGAGATTTAAGCTATGAGTTTCTAGTCAAATGCATCATTGATGAAATACTAAATAATGGTGTTTGTGACAGCGAATTTTCATCTAAAAAATTAAAAGTCATAGACTATGGCGATTATCAAGGGTCAATGATTTTCATTTTTCCAAAAAATCTTTATCAACCTGGATTAAATGATACATATTACACCACGATGGAATACGGCTCGTGCGCAGGCTGTGACATACTACTTAAAATCATATGTGATTATTTTGAAGTTGTAAATTCGAATAAACATAAAGATCTAGTAGACGATTTAATGACGCTTTGTCTTCACCTTTTTCAGAACATACATTCATTTAAGGCGGAAATACATTCAAGGAGGGAATATGAGAGAACCAACAAATAAAGACTACTTAAACAACACAATTCGATTTTGTCAAATTTTAACGCAATATAAATACGAGGAAATTTTTGACAAACAAATCAAAAAATTTATTAAAGATAATTTAGAATGCTATCTAGAAGGCTCTGTGAGAAACGAGAAAAGAAAGCTTCAACATGTGATTCTAGACAAATGCAAAACTCTTATAAACTGTCAATATAACACAGAAGAAGATTTAGAAATCAAAGCAGAGATTGCAAAAATTCTTGCAAAGATTTCAAAACTTGACATTGAACAATTAAAAAAGCGCGAAGAACGCGCGCGCAAAAACCAAACGACAAAATTAGCACTATGCATAGGAGGGAAAAATGACTAAATTTGACAAAATGACCTATGAAGAAAAGGAAGAAGAAAAGAAAAAGATTGCAAAAATCGTAGCTGACAGTCCGTTTTTATCTGGTGTTCAAAAACTGAATAAAACTCAACTTGTGATCTTAACATACGAATTAGTTGAAAAATTAGATCTTAAAATTAACCTAAATAATGATTGGGAAATAGACGAAAGAGATTTTAAAGACTTAGCATGGGACCAAAAATGCATAATCGTCGAAACATTAAATCCTGAATTTTATGAGGAGGAAGTATGAGATATAGAGATTTAATAAAAAAAGTTAAAGAATTAGAAAAAAGGCTAGATGAGTCTGAAAAAACAAAACATAAATTTAAAGTCGGCGACCGGGTGCAGTTCAAATCTTGGGAAGAAATGGAAAAAGATTTTGGAACTGATACTTTTGGTAATATCAAGGTAGAGAGGTCCTTTACACCAGAAATGAAGCATCTTTGTGGAACTTATGCAACTATTGCACGTCTTAATAGTGAAATTTGTAAATTAAAAGATTTTACAGCAAATGGAGAAACAGATCTTTGGATTTATAGCCTAGATATGCTCAAACCAGCAGTAGACGAACCAAAATGGAAATTCACTGAAGACGAAAAAGTGATTTTGAGAAATGTTGATGAAAAGTATAAGTGGATAGTAAGAGACGAAGATGATTATTTATGTGTATATACAGGAAAGCCTGAAAAAAAATATTATGATAAAGCTTGGGCTATGAGTAGTAGTTGTGAATATAAAGAATTTAATTGTTTTAACCATCTATTCAAAACCATCAAATGGGAAGACGAGGAACCTTGCGAGTTCAGAAAATACATTTAGGAGGACTTATAATGAAATATGCAGAAAAAACATCTGTGAGTGTTGATTCAAGTCGAAACGAAATTGAAAGAACTTTAAAAAGATATGGAGCAAAATCATTTGCATATGCTACGCAGGATACGCGAGCTTTGATTATGTTTGAGTTTAATGGAAAAAGAATCAGATTTATTTTAAAACTCCCTGATGTCAACGAAAGAAGGTTCACTCACACACCTTCACGCGGAACTAGGCGAAGTATTGAATCGCAAATGCAAGAATGGGAGCAGTCCTGTAGACAAAAATGGCGCTCACTCTTGCTAGTAATTAAGGCTAAACTCGAAGCGGTTGACAGTGGAATTTCAATTTTCGAAGAGGAATTTATGGCAAACATCGTTTTGCCAAACAATCAAACTGTTGGAGAGTTCATCCTTCCACAGATTGATAATTGCTATATAACAAATGAACTTCCACCAATGATAGCTTTTGGTGGTTAAAAGGATAAAGAGGGACATATGACCAGAAAAGAATTAGAGAGAGCAATCGAGAACAGCGAAAGTGTGTGGGTGGTTGATAAAGACTTAAAAAGAGTTATACCATATAATGCCGATAGTGTAATTGTAAATGGTTTTAATACATTTTCTACATCTTTATCTGGGTATAAATTAAAAGATATTTACAAAACCAAAGCCGAAGCAGAACACTATCTGCACCACGCAAATGTAGCAAGAACTGAAACACTGCCATTCTTAACTTGGAAAGAGTTTAAAAGTGGTAAAGATTTTAATTTCACTGGTAAAGATAACCACGAGTATCTATTTTCAAGAACTTACGATACTATTATTCTATTTATAATAAATTGCAATGAAATTTTGTTCAGTTATGACTTAACTGAAGAAAACTTTTATAAAGCCTATGACGAGTGCGTGAGGCTGTTTAGGGGTGAGAAATGAATATAACTCAAATTACTGATACAGTTTATCGCAACAATGAAGTTGAAATTAAACTTGATTATAAAACACAAGAAGTAGTAGTTGTAGAAAATAAAAAAGAGATATTTAGACGACTAAGAAATGAGCAAAATATTAGTTTAGCATTTTCAATTTATATGGGTGCTAAATATAAAGAAAAGGAGTATGAAAATGAATAAAAAGGAACTACAAAAAAGATACCAAGAAATTGTTTTAAAAACAAATGGTGGCAATGAAGATTATGTTGTCGCACTCTGCCAAATAGCAAGCGCAATCAATGAATTAGACGAATCAAAACAAGACGATAAGTTACAGAAGTTGAAAGAGTGGGTTGCAGAAAACAAATATAAACAACTTGATGATAGATATATTGAAAGACTTGTTGATGTAGTTGATGTTGATTGTTTGTTATTAAAAATGCAGGAATTGGAGGCAGAAGATGCTAAAAATTAATGATGACATAGATTTGAAAGAGCTTGAAAAGTTCGGGTTTGAATGTTTTGACGAACTCGAAGAAGAGACTATATATATTAAGGAAATACAAAATGGATATGTAAAAATAATAATTTACGAAAATGACAGATATATAGAAATAATGGGTTTTAATGATACGCCAAGACACTCTTTTATCTTACAAAATTTAAATATTCTTTATGACCTAATCAAAGCCGATATGGTCGAAAAGGTGGTGGATGATGAATAGATATACAATAAGAAAATCAATAAGTAATTGGTGTGTTGATTTTGAATTATCCTACATTTCAAGTTACTATAAAGTGAGAAAAATAATATCTATTACAATAGAAGAAGATGATAAAGGCGACTTTATTGAATTACTTGAAGAGTTTGGTTTTGAAAAAGTGGTGAAAGATGAGTAAGACAGAATATGCGTGGGTTATTCAAAGAGATGATAGAATGTTTGGACAATATCACCCAATAGAAGATTTTTATATTTTTATTCCAACAATCCACTTTGCGACATTTCATTTAAGCGAAGATGATGCAATTCAAAGTATAGAAAGTTATCGTTATTTGAAAGCCCGAAACTGTCGACCAGTTAAAGTAAAAATTCAAATAGTAGGAGGAGATGATGAGTAAAGAATTTACGAAAAGTTATGCAATCAATCGAATTGCCGAACTCAATGAACAAATACAAGAAATGACTACTATGCAAGATGAAACAATGAAATACCTGAATAAATTGCGTGACGAGAATAAGCAACTCAAACAGCAACTTGACGAAGCAAACGAAAAAATCAAATGGCAATCCGCTGAAATCGACACTTTGAAAAGTGAGAAAGAAAATTTAACTCGAACTTTGGAAGAGGCAGGAGAGCAGTTAGAAGAGAAAGATAAAGAGATTGAAAATTTAAATAAAACGATTTAATTATTAAAACATCTTGGAAAATACGAAACTACTATAGATTTGTTTAAAGACAATTTCTTAGATCAAATTCAAAAGCAAATAGACGAATTAAAAGGGGGTGAGAGTAAAAATGGAAGTGGTTAAATTTAGTAAAGTTATTCAAGGTATCATGGACGAAAATGGCTGGTCGCAAATCGAATTCGCGGACCATTATAAAATTAGTCCAAGCCAAGTCTATCGCTGGCTTCACGGTCAAGAGCCAAAGAATGAGACTTATGTCAAATTTTACAACATTTACAACGACTTAAAAAAGACGGGGGTGGGGTGATAATCTTTTTTAAAAAAAATCTAAAAATTCCCGGGAAAAATCAAAAAAAATTCAAAATGCGTCTGTCTCAGCGCATTTTAGAAGTTAAAAGGAATAAAAAAAATGAAAGTAATTTACTTAGCGAGTGGACGTGCAAAGCTAAAACATGACAATGTGATTTATAATGATATCAAGGAAAAGCGCGATCTTAAATGTGATATGATGGATGTCGACTTGTCAAATTACGACGTTTTAATCGCAACACCGCCCTGTAATTATTATAGCAGAGCGAATTCAAGAAGAGAAACGTCTGAGTATGCTCTAAAAACTCGACACTTGTTGCCAGATATAATCGACAAATTTATTAAAACCGGCAAGCCATTTATTGTAGAAAACGTCAGAAATGAGCCTTTGTTCAAAAAAAATGGGGCTGTACGAAAAAAAATGTTTTATTTACAAACATGGACGGCACACATACTGGACAAACGTCATGTTTGACATGCGAAATATTTCTCAGGAATATGACTTTAAAAATATTCCAGGTTATGGATGTATTAGGCTGAAAAGTTATGTTCAAGGCGGAGCAAACGTCAACAATGTTTTCGATTATTTTTTAGAAACTCTCAGATTTTAGAGTTAATTTAAATTCGAAGTCACTCCAGGTGTAAGCCCTGTTTATATAACCAGTTTTAATTTTTTTTAAATGACACAAAGTGCCATATGTTTTTATTATTCTAGTTCACGAAAAATATTGCGACAACTCGGAAATGAGTTGCGCGCATTAAAGAAAAAAGAAACAAAAAAGAAACTACTTTAAATAATCTCTTCAATAAAATTTAATTATGAGATAATAAATACTTCAAATAAAAACACCTTAAAAAATAATACTCTTTATATATATACTATATATATAAACAATACATTTATTTAAGTAAGTGGAAGAGATTAAGATGCGCACCAAAGGTGCGAGCAATGAAGGTGGGGAAAACACCAGCATTTGTGTTTTCAAATTGCAAAAAGTTTCGTCAAAAGTTTAGTCAAAAATATCTGAGTATTCGTATTTTAAAGACTTGTAGCGATTGGCTAGAATTCGCTTACAAGCAGAGGGTCATAGGTTCGAGCCCTATAACTCCCACCAAAACAAATAGTATAAGAACTATTGATACAATATATATTTTCATTAAAGGAACTTTTGGAATAATAACAAAAAAGACTATCATTTGATAGTCTTTTTTAGTATTTTATTAAAATTACCTTAATAAAAAAAGACGAAGTCAAAAATCAAGCCGACGCCGTCCAATTTTTAAAAAAAGTTACTAATCAATAACAGGAAAAACTTCAAAAGTTTCAAATGCTTTTTCAATCTCTTCTTTTATAATCTTTTGCATTTCTTCATTTTTTATTGCCCCAATTGTTCGATAAAATTTTGCACAATATGCAACAATTTGCTTTTCACATTCAACAAATTCAACAAATTTATTTTCTGCTAAATACAATTTTAAAATTTTAAGACACATTTTCAAAGAAACAAAAAACCAATTCATAGCATCCTTTCTTCTTTCTTCAAATGTTTTTTCTATCTTACAATCAAAATCTAATTCTCTAATTTTCATTTTTACTCCCCCTTTATCAATTTTTAAATTCTTTATATGTGTAGCCATTATCAAGTAATGGCTACACATTTTTGCAAGCCAAGGCACGGCAACCAAAAGGTTGTGCCGTGCCCGCTCTGCAAGGCTTTGCGCAAGCAAGACTTCGAAAGCCATACAGCAACCAACCCCCGACAAGAAAGACTCTTGTCGGAGCGCTCTCAGGCTATCGTTGTTCCAAAATTTGTCAAGGGCTGAACATAAGCACCCGTCTTTGCAGGCGGGGCTGTGTTATCCTTCCGCTGTTTCCTTGACAAGATTTTTCCACAACGGTTTCTATGAAAAAAAATCATATTCTTTTAATTTGTTTTGCACTAACTTTTTAAATTTATCTACATAAACACAAACACATTGTCTTGATATTTTTAATTTTTTTGCAACTTGTGCTGGCTTTTTAGCACTGATATATAATTTTGATATTTTTTTAAATGTTTTGCTTTTATGTTCATTTATCACTTTTTTACAAATATTTAATAAAAATTTATAATTAAACTTTGTATAAAAATCAAATTCTTCGACTAATGTATCTGCAAAAGTGTAATCTTCGTCATATTCAAAATCAATAGATAAATTATCAAAATTGTTAGTATATTTTTTTTCTTTTTTTATAAAATTCAACATAGTAAAATAACTAATTTTTTTTGCATAATTAAAATAAGTTCCTTTTGTTTCGTCATACTTTCCACGATAACGACATAATGCAATTAAAGAGCATTGTATTAAATCGTCTTTATAAAAAGTTAAATTCCTAAACTTTTTAAAAAACACCCAAAGAGATATAGCCTTATCTTCGTTATACATATTTAAAATATATTTCATACTAACCACATACTCACTTTTTTATTTTTTTTGATTGATCAGTAACACAATTAAATTTGGAATTAAAATTTTTTGAATTATCTATAAGTAAAAATGGTGTATGTAATACTTTATATTTTGCTTCTTCATAACTTCTTATTTCTTTAATAATAAATTCAATTTCAAACAATTTCTTTTCTACAAACTCATCCATAAAACATTCTCCAATTAACTTTATTTTTTATTAAATTTTAATTTAGGCAAACTTTTTTGATATTCAATAAAGGTACATACACAATTCAAATCATACCCTTTTTCATCAGCCCAAAAATAATAATCTTCTATTGCTTGCAATCTGTCATAAATTGACATAGGTAAAACTACACTAATTTCAACGCTATCATTTTTAAATTCTTCAAATGAAGATTTTTTATTTTTATTTTCAAAATATGCTTGTAAACTCTTTAAACGGCATTCTTTAAGCCCATTTTCAAGGCAATAGGCTTTATATAACTTAAACTCATCATCCATAATCAATTATCCTTTAAATCAAATATATAAGGCTTTAAAAGGCTATAAAGTTTATTATTAAACTTTTTTACATCCTCAGGCGGAGAACCCTTTATAATTTCATATACACTATCATTTGAACGAGAATATATAAAACCTTTAATCATATATAAACCACCTTTATAAACCAATCTAAATATATTCGTATTACAAATATTTAAACATAGTTTAATAAAGTTTTTAAATATTGTCAAGTATTTTTAAATAAATTCTTGATATTTTTATAAAAATTTTATAAACTTACTTTATAAAAGGAGCAAAATTTATGAAAAATTTAAAAGAAATAAGAAATTCAAGGCTTATGACCCAACAAGAAGTAGCAAATAAACTAAACATAACACAAGCAACATACAGCGGATACGAAGCAGGAAAATATCAACCAAGTATAGATATTTTAATTGCTATGAGTAAACTTTTTAAAGTTTCTATTGATTATCTTGTAGGCAATGAAAACGAATTCACTATTGATATGTCCAACCTGCCAGAAATCAAAAAAGAAGTTTTATTATATCATTTAAACAATGATGACTTCGACACACTTCAAGAATATAGAAATATAAGAGAACAACAAGCATGGGAAGAAGAAAACCCAGAAGAAGCAACAAAACAAAAAGAATGGAAAAAACAAGAGCAATTAAAACAAATAGAATGGGCTAAACATACAATTAAAAAATTTGAAAACAAAAAAAATAAAGGAAATAAAAATGATTAACATTGTTATTTATGCTCGATATTCTTCAAATGCACAAACAGAACAAAGCATTGAGGGACAATAAGAGTTTGCAAAGAATACGCCAAAAACAAAGGGTATAATATTTTACACGAATATATTGACCGAGCAATGACAGGCACAAATGACAATCGTCCTGAATTTCAACAAATGATAAAAGACAGTGAAAAGAAAACATTTGAATATGTTTTAGTATATAAACTTGATAGATTTTCACGCAATAAATATGATAATGCTATATACAAACATAAACCCCAACAAAACGGAGTTAAAGTTATATCAGCAACGGAAGCAATAAGCGACACACCCGAAGGGGCTTTAATGGAAGGACCTTTGGAAATGTTTGCTGAACTATATTCAAAAGATTTAAGCCAAAAAGTAAAAAGGGGAATGAGAGAGAATGTTTTAAAAGGTCTATATATTGGCGGTAAAATTTTATATGGTTATAAAGTAGTAGATAAAAAAATAGTTATAAACGAAGAACAAGCACCAGCTGTAAAGCTTATTTTTGAAGAATATGCAAAAGGAACAAGAAAAACTGAAATAGTCGAACAACTTAATAAAATGGGTTACAGAACGAACAATGGTAAAAAATTCACAACTAACAGCATACAAGACAAACTAAAAAACCGCAAATACTTGGGCGAATATAAAAACGAATACATTGAAAGTGGAAACTATTTTCCAAGACTGATTGATAAAAACACTTTTGATAAAGTCCAAGAACGATTAAAAATAAATAAAAGATTTGCAACTATACCAAAAGAAAAGTTTTTACTATCAGGAAAAGTGTTCTGTGGGCATTGTGGAGCCAATATGATAGGGACAAGTGGAACAAGTCATACAGGAAAAACACACGCCTATTATACTTGTTTAGAGAGAAATAAAAGGCATAATTGCAACAAGTCGAACGAAAACAAACAAAGACTTGAAAATTTTGTATTTGATAAAATATATACAAAAATTCTTCAACCTGATAAGATTGAAGAAATAGCAGACAAACTTCTACAAGAATATGAAAACGACATAAATAACACAACACTAAAACAATACAAAAGAAAAATTGAAGAAATCGAAAAGCAATTTGACAAGATAACACAACAAATAATAAAATCAACAAATGACAACATCATAGAAAGATTAAACAGACAAGCAAACGACCTAACCGAACAACAAAACATTTATAAAGAACAAGTCAAAAAATTAGAACTTGCAATGACAATTAAACATTCAAAAGAAGATATAATAAATTATCTAAAATTTTTCTTAAATGATAACCCAAGAGAAGAAAGTTTCAAAGAAAAATTATTTGATTTGTTTGTTAATAGTGTTTATGTGTTTGATGATTATATCAACATTTATATTGATATGTTTGATATAAATGAAAAAATATCTTTTGAAGAAGCAAAAGACCACACAGAGAAAGCAAAAGAAGAGTTCGCACACTTAACGGAATGCTCCACCAATAGTATAAGGACGGCACACAGCATACAATATGTTGTGTGCTTTTTCTTTTGTTTTTAGATTTTTTATATAAAATTTGGGTCAAAATTTGGGTCAAACAAAACTGGACAGAAGATCGCACAGAGTGGGAGCCAAAATATTGTTCATGGTGCGAAAAGCTGAGCTTACGCCCTTGTGAAATAGCAAAACATATAATAAATCTTATATATAATAAATAAAAAAACACCACAATAATGGTGTATTTTTATTTTGGTGGGAGTTATAAGGCTTGAACCTATGACTCTCTGTTTGATTGGGAAAGTTTGCGGGGTTGCTTGTTTGGGTTAAACTTTAATGCTCGCATGCTGTTTAGTATTGCCAAAAGTGTCACGCCAACATCGGCAAAGACTGCAAATGCCATTCCTGTTACGCCAAATGTTCCAAGTAGGAGAAAAACTGCTTTCACAATCGCGGAAAGAAGGATATTTTGCCAAACAATTTTTCGGGTATATTTTGATATTTTAATTGCGCTTGAAACTTTTGTTGGGTTGTCATCAATGAGAACGATGTCGGACGCTTCAATGCTGGCAGGAGAGCCGTTGATGCCCATGCTTATGCCAACATCCGCAACTGTTAGAGAAGGGGCGTCGTTGATTCCGTCACCAACATATCCAACTTTTTCCAAGGATTTGGCGTTGTTTATCCAATCATATTTGTCTTGTGGCAAAAGTTGGCATTTAAATTCGTCAACCTCAATCGCCTCTGCCACTTCTTGCACGCTTTCTTTGTTATCACCAGAGAGCAAGCAGGTTTTCACTCCCAATTCTCTCAAACTTGAAATCGCCTCTTTTGACGAATCTTTCAATGTGTCACTCAAATGGAAAATTGCTAACTGCTTTTTTCCTTCATATAGTTCAACCAAGGTCGATTTGTTATCTTTATTTCTTCTGCCTATGAAATATTTTTTGTTTTTATATTTGAAACTCAATCCCATTCCGGCTTCTTCTTTGACATCCGAAACACTTTCAAGCGGTTTGGTGTTTAATGCCATAATTGACTTTGCAAGTGGGTGAATTGAATTTTGTTCTCCAAGGCAGGCGAGATATATTATCTCTTCTTCGGTGTGTTTTTTGTCCAAGATTTCAATTTCATTCACTGTGAACTTGCCCGTAGTCAGTGTTCCTGTCTTGTCAAAGGCGACTATATTCAACTTTGCGCAGGCATCCAGATAGTTTGAGCCTTTGATTAAAATTCCATGCTTTGACGCGTTTCCTATTCCAGAAAAATATGTCAAAGGAACGGAAATTGCAAAGGCGCAAGGGCAGGAAATCACCAGGATGATAAGTCCGCGATATAGAGCGGTGCTGAATGTTGATGTTACTGCAAAAATAATTCCAAACACAGCCACTGCAAGAATGAGAATTCCAAGTGTATACCATTTTGTGATTTTTGAAATCAAAGTTTCGGTCTTTGATTTTTTATCTTGGGCATTTTCAATCAAAGATATTATTTTGCTCACTGTGCTTGAAGAATAGTGTTCTGTGGTTTTGATTGCCAAAACTCCGTCCAAAACGATACTTCCCGACAAAATCCGTTCATTTTGCTTGATTAACACGGGTAGACTTTCACCGGTCAAACTTTGGCAATTTAGCGACGCTGTGCCAGAGAAAACCAAACCGTCAATCGGCACTCTTTCGCCGGGGCGGACGATGATTGTTGAGCCAATTTCCACTTGTTCAGGGGAAATTCTGCTCTCATTGCCGTCGATGATGATGTTTGCGTATTCAGGTTGAAGGTCTGTGAGTTCTTCGATGGATTTTCTGGAACGATTGACAGCCAAATTCTCCAAAAGTTTTCCTATGGAGTATAGACAAATGACCATAAGCCCTTCCATATATTCGCCAATCGCAGTTGCACCAACCACAGACAAAGTGAGAAGCAAATTTTCATTTATTGTTCCTTTAAACAAAAGGACGATTGCTTTGTAATATGTTTTATAGCCCAGAAGCAACGCACTTGCCACAAAGAGCACCCAGAAAGCAGCGGCGGGCATGTTGATGTATAAAGCGCAAATTCCGGCGGTTGTGCCAGTAATAAGAAAGGATAGGTCGATATAGAATTGTTTATTAAAAACCTTTATTCCCTTTTTTGTCGTATAGATTTTTGCATTTGGTTCAACTTTCTTTGTCAGTTGAATGATTTTCTTTAAAGATTTTTCTGGATTTTCAGATTCAAAACTGAGTTTGCAATTAACAAAATCGATGTCAGCATTGTTCACATCTTCAAGTTTATTTAATTCTTTAACAAGGGTTCTTGCACAATTTGGGCAGTCAAGCCCTTCAATTTTCACAGTCTTTTTCATTTCATCTCCTTAACATGTTCAATGGTGATTTCAAAAACGGCGTTCACATGTTTATCCGCCAAACTGTAGTAAATGCATTTACCTTGCCGTCGGGCTTTTATGAGATTTAACTCTTTCAAATTTTTAAGTTGGTGTGATACGGCAGATTTTGTCATATTCAAAAGGCAGGAGATGTCGCATACGCACAACTCGTGTTGATATAGTGCATTGATAATTTTGAGTCTTGTGCTGTCAGAGAGCGCTTTATAGAAATCGGACATATCAAGCAAACTTTCGTCATCAAGCATCTTTCCTTTAACATCCGTGACAACTTCGTTGTGGATGGTTCCACAATCGCATTCCAATTCTTTCTTACCCATTAACACCTCCGAAAAATGAACAATAATTGAATGACTGTTCAACTATTTATATGCAGTATAATTGAATGATTGTTCAACTGTCAAGCAACTTTAACATGTTTTTATGAAAAAAATTAAAAATCTTGAAAGAGTGTCGATAATTTGTTTCTAATTTTTGGGAGAGCGTTAGATGTGAAGGTTATGGATAAAAATATTTTTGGACTTTTAAAGGCTTTTATGCTATAATTAACCATGTGATGACGCCATGATTATTTCAACAGTGCACAAAATGTCCGCTTACACGCAGTCAAGCAGTCAATGTGAAAGAAAGTTGCTCTATTATTTTGTTATATAATATGTATTTAATCGTGTTATATAGATATAGCATAGGCAAAATTTTTTATGGTATCAAAACATCTTAAAATTTCAATAGGAGAGTTATTATGAGAATTGCACTTATTAACGAAAACAGTCAAGCAGGCAAGAATGGGCTTATTTTTGAAACCTTAAACAGAGTGGCAAAAAAATACGGCGACACCGTGGATAACTATGGCATGTTTGGCGCAGATGATGTCCACAGTTTGACTTATGTCAAAGCGGGGCTTCTTGCGGGCATTTTGCTCAACAGTGGGGCGGTTGATTTTGTCGTCACAGGATGCGGAACGGGGCAGGGCGCAATGTTGGCGCTTAACAGTTTCCCAAATGTCCTTTGCGGGCATATTACCGACGCCAGCGATGCTTTTATGTTCAGAGAGATAAATGACGGCAATTCGGCGAGTTTTCCTTTCGCAAAAGGCTTTGGCTGGGGCGCAGAACTTGATTTGGAAAATATGTTTGACAAACTTTTGAGCACCAAGGGCGGAAATGGATATCCAAAAGAGCGTGCGGTGCCAGAAAGGGAGAACAAACAGATTTTGGACAAGGTGAAAGCGGTCACATGCAAGGATATGTTGACGATTTTGAAAGAGATTGACCAAAAGTTCTTGAAGGATACGATTGACTATGATTTTTTCAAAAACAACTTCTTCAAGCACTGCAAAAACAAGGGAATTGGTGAATATTTGAAACAAATTTTGGAGATGAAATAAATTTTTCGCCAAAATTTGCTTTTAAAATTTGTTAAAAATGGACAAAAAATCGACATAAAAAAGCCCGATTTTAGTCAAAAATGTGCCATTTTTGCGAATGCCCGGCATAGTGTTTAAAAATTTTTAAAAAAAATTTAAAAAAATTAAAAAAATTTTTGAAAAAGTGTTGACAAATGGTATTTGAATGGTGTAGAATACTATTGCTGACGCGGAAATGGATGTTTCCAATGCGACAGCAAGAACTTTGACAATTAAATAGTATGATTCAATTAACAACTTTGAAACTTTTATGCGAAAGTTAAGTCAATGTAAGTTATCGAGTTCAGGAAAACGCACTAGTGTAAAGTGCAAGCGTTGAAAAAACGCAATCTAATAATAAACCCAAACTGCGAAAGCAGAAAAGTTTAACATTAGAGTTTGA
>CAYNTF010000014.1:0-17642 GCA_964400145.1 uncultured Lachnospiraceae bacterium
GATTTTTGAATTATAGAAATCAGCATCTCCACCAATATATTCCAAATTTCCAAGGCTGGTGATTTTTGAATCTCTGAAAACAGCATATCCACCAATATATTCCAAATTACCAAGGTTGGTGATTTTTGAATTATAGAAATCAGCATCTCCACCAATATATTCCAAATTTCCAAGGTTGGTGATTTTTGAATTATAGAAATCAGCATCTCCACCAATATATTCCAAATTTCCAAGGCTGGTGATTTTTGAATCTCTGAAAACAGCATATCCACCAACAAATTCCAAATTACCAAGATCGGTGATTTGTGAATTTCTGAAATCAGCATATCCACCAATATATTCCAAATTTCCAAGGTCGGTGATTTTTGAATCTATGAAATCAGCATGTCCACCAACAAATTCCAAATTACCAAGATCGGTGATTTGTGAATTTCTGAAATCAGCATTTTCCCAAATTATTTTATATTTTGGAGATCTTTCAACTTCTTCAAAAGAAATTTCTTCCACTTTGCAGCTGAAATGTTCTGCAATCACTGAATGTGCAAATGTGTTGTTTCTGATTTTGTTTCTTAAATCTGTTTTGTTTGAGTTTTCTATGTGTGATTTATAGTCTTGTTGTGACAAATCTTTCAACAGTTGTGGAATGTCGCTCTTTTGAAGAGTTTTGTCATCAATTTTCTTTGAATATGAAATCAGGCGGGCGTTCCACTCTTCCTTATCCAACCACTCTTTGCCGTTTTGGATGTTCTTGTTTTTTGTCAAGAATTCAATGGCAACGGGGCGATATTCTTCTTCAAGTTCTTGTGCGTTTCCGCCTTTGAGTCCGCGAACTTCATCAATTTCATTACCACTCATTTTCACAGCAATGTGTGGGTGATTGGAATTATCCACAAACACAAAGAAATCTCCCTGCGCAAGTTGTGAACTTGCCAGAGTTTTTGTGCACCATGGTGTGTCTTGAACAAGTGAAGCCAAGTTTTGCGCGTTTTTGAGATATTCTTTTTCGTTGGATTGCTTGCCTTCAAATTTCAGCCATTTGCCCATGCCAAAAGTTTGCACTCCGTCAAGCGTGATTTCGTTCTTTTGAGAAGTGCTTTTGTTGAAAAGTTCCAAGCCGGCGAAATATAGGTTGGCAAAGTTGGAGTGGTCTTTCAAGTTGTTGTAAATCGTTTTCAAAACAACATCGTTGAGCGTCATGTGTCCGGAAATGCTCTTGTGAAGGTCACGCGGTTTGACAATGGTCTTTTCTTCTTCATTGTTTTTGTCTTTCTTGTATGTCTTGTGCAAGGTTTCCAAAAGCATAAGACACTTGAAGGCGGGTTCATATTCAGTTGTTTTGATGAAGTCAACAATGTGCTTGAACTCCGCGTGAAGTTGCTGAGAAAAACTCTTTGCCATTTCTTTCATTGCTGTGCCTTTGTTATTTTGAAAGCGCTTCGCCAAATCTCCTTCTCCGCGAGTTTGCAAAGCCTTCACTTCCGATTCAAATTCTCGCTCCAACTCTTTGTTGTCTTTGACATAGATTTCAAAATTTTTTGGGTCCTCGGCAAAGGCATACAGTCTTTCAAGTTCGGCATTTATGTCCGCTCTGATTTTGGCATACTTCGTTTCTTTTTGTGTTGGCAAAATGTGTGTTTTGCCGTCATAGAAGTTCAAAATGAAAATCTTTTCCCAAATGGTTGCCTGCGCAAAAGATTGCTCAATTCGGTTTGTCAGCGAAAGATTGAGAAGTCTTTCTGCAAGCGCTTTGTTTGGACTTTCGTTTGTGACAATGAGTTCATATAGGTTGTTTGTGATTGGAGAATATTTCTCTCTCATCTCTTTGGCAATGTTTCCAACAATCAGGTCGATGGAAATTTCTGTGTCCAAAATGCCTTGTTCAATCTGCGCAGGGGAGTATATGCCAGCATAGCGCAAATAATATTCTCTGTGAATTTGCTCTCTGTCTTCTTCGGTCAGGGCTTCAAGAAGTTCTCCCTTTGCAATTTGAAAACTTTTGCTGTCTTCAAAGTGGTGCAAAATTTCATGACGGTTTGCAAGACGCAACTGCTCAATCGTTTCGATTTGCGCAAGGTTGAGAAAAATCTTGCCACCTTCTGTGTGCGCAAGAAAAGGGGCGTTTGCGTCATCAAAAAATTCTGTTTCCAAACCCAGCAAGATGTTGGTGTATGAAATGTCATCTTTTGCTTTTTGTATAACTTCTTTTGTAAGCATCAGAATTTTTCCTCCTCAAGCAAAGAATAAATCTCTTCAAGAGTTTTGCCTTCTTGGAGTAATTTTTTAATTTTTTTTGTTCTTAATTCAAATTTTTTAGCGTCTTTTTCGGAAATTTGCACAAGACTGCCGTCATACGCTTTCATTGTCACCATTTTTTCCATGTGTATTTCCTTAAACCACCATTAATATATCACACTTTTGTGAAAATCAAGACCTTTAGTTCTTCTTGAAAAGTTGATTTGTGAAATTATATAGAAGCACCACAACAACAAGATAGTAAACAAGTGAAATGAAGAAATTGCCATAGGTGTAAAGTGCTGTTTGCAAAAAGCCCGCGCTCATAATTCCGCCACCAAGAAGTGCCGTCAGATCGGCGTGAATGAATGGGAAAAGGCAATACACCAGCGCGCTGTTCAAGAAAATGTTGCATATTGTTGCAACCACAAAGAGAAGCAATGAAATTGCAAAATTGAGTTCAAATTTTCGAGAAAGGTTCATAATGAAAATTGTTATGACTGCATAGAAAATCACTTGCAGTTCAAAACCGATAAGTTTAATCAACAAAAAGAGAATTGGGTGAATTGTGTATGCGGTTGAAAGATTAAACACCGCCAAAATTTGTGTGGAAACCGTTGGGTTGAAAAGCAAAGTCCAAAGGAAAGTGAGCAGGGTGTAGAACGACAAAACGAACGAAGTGCAAAAAACGATAGCCAAAAATTTTCCAGCAAAAACCTGACCGAATCTGACATCTTGCGACAAAACTATGTCCATTTTGCCATTTCGTCGGTCAAGTCCAAAAAGTTTGTAGGCGCAAAAGATGCCAAAAATGATTGTAAAGAAACCTATTATGCAAAGAATCAAATAGGTGTAATCATAGGCATTCTTTTCTGACGATGTTGCAATGTTGAAATTCAGTGGCGCTTGATAAGAAGTGTAGTAAACACTTTCATCATCCAAGAAATAGTTGATTGTCACAAGTGATTGTTTCAGGTCTTCTTGAATAAGGTCTTCGCATTTATAAAGTTCGTCAATATCGCCAAAGTGATTGAGTAAAAGCAAATATAACTCATATGTCACGCCAGCATACGCGCTTTCGCAAGTGAGTTTATAGTTTGTGATAAGTGAAACCATTTCATCATAGTCGGTTGAACTTCCAACAGAGATGTCTAATGTTTCCATTTCTTTCAAAATCTCTTCAAGTTTTGCTTCTGCCTTTGCAATGTATTGGCTTTGGAATGTTTCAATTTTTTCAGGGTCAAACCCGATTAAATTGATTTGTGCTTGCAAAACAATAGAGAACAAATCTATGTTCTCCACGAAATCGTCCAAAACACAGGTGATGTATTTATAGGTGTTGCTTTCTTTGATGGAAAGATATTCTTCATTGTTCAGTGTTGACTTTATATAATCATTCAGCAATTCCAATTCTTCAAAATCTTCTTGATTAATGAACAATCGACTTTCAAAAACATCGAGCGATTTATATGTTGTCACAAATTCATCCAAACTTTGTGAGGCATCTTCAATTTCATAGAAATTGTTTGTGTCGTCTGAATTCAAATAGGAAGAATTGCCGTCAATGGCATACCTTTCAAGCTGTTGTCTTATTGTTTCAAATTCGTTTTTGATGTTTGATATAGCCGTAAATTCTTCGCTTTCATTTTCTGTTTGAATGTCCAAATAGTTTTGCGCTTTTGAAAGAAGTTCGTCCAAAGCGCTTTTGGTGTCGATATCGTCGGATGTGGAGTTCATGAAGTTTTCATAAACTTCTCTTGTGGTGGTGGCAGTGACGGTGGCGGTGTAGTCAGACGATGTTGGAATTTTGTATGTTATGCTGAAAATCAAACAAAAAGTTAACACCAGAATCATAACCATTATTGTTATTGGGTTCAGCATAAGACGCCGAAAGTCATAGGAGGCAATTTTAAATATTTTCTTCACTGTTGTTCTTCCTCCTTATAGTAAGGCGCGAGATTGGCAAAAACTTTTTCTGCTTTTTTCGACAAAAAGCCAGCGGAGTATACGGCAATGCTGTTCTTTGTCAGAAAACGAACGATGTCCGCTGTCAAATCTTCGTCTGCTTCAAAAAGCACACGATTGTCAAGAATTTTGACTTTGAGATCAAAATGTTCTTTGATAAGTTTGCCAGAATAGTGCGGATATTTCACTCTGACAAACGCGAAAGTTTTGATTTTGTCAATTTTTGGAGTTTCTTTTTTCGGCATAATTTCTTTGATTTCACGATTTGCCATGAAAATGAATTTGTCGCATTCTTCTTCAATGCTTTCCATGTTTCGCGAAGTCATTATGATTGCTGTGCCGTTCTTTCTTATTTCAGCCAGAGCGTTTTTGATTAACTTCAAATTTTCCTGTGGAATGTTTTTGAAAGGTTCGTCCAAAAGCAGAAGTTTGGGTTTGGTCAAGAACCCCAGCGCCAAGCCCATAAGTTTGCGCTCGAAATATGTCAAGAAAAGCACTCGCGTGTTGAGTTTATGCGCGAGATTGAATTTGTTGAGAACGCGAACAATCTTTTCTTTGTTTGCACTTTCGTTCAGCGCAGAAAGAAATTTCAGGTTTTCGTATACTGTTTGATACTTAAAAAAGACAGGCGGGTCAAAGCAGGTCGATACATTTTTAAGATTTTTTTTGCTGTAAAAAATGTCATCACCTTCAATCATCACTTGACCAGGGTTGATTGGAAGTGAGCCAGAAACTGCTTTAATCAAACTTGTTTTTCCAGACTTATCTTCACCCAAAATTCCCCAGCACTCGCCATAGTTCAAAGTGAATGTTGCATTTTTGACTAAAAAGCGGTCTTTGATGAGCACGGAAAGATTATTAACGCTCAAAAGTGGAACATTATTTTCGCTTGAAGCATCTTTATTCAAAACTTTTTCTCTCATGTTGACATTATAACAAAAATTCAGCCTTTTGTAAAGAGTTTTTTAAAAAAGAGTAAAGATTTGACAATGTCATTTTGGGAATGTTTTTTTTGATACAAAACTTAAAAAATGAAAAATAGTTATTGACTTTTTGACAGAATTGTGATAAACTCACGCCATGGAATACACAAATGAAATGTTGGAATGCGACCTTTCAAGAGGTTGCAATTTGATCAAAAGAGATTTAAAGGATAAACAAATTGTTTCAGACATTCTCAAAAAGAACAGCGGGTTTGGGAAGTGTAACGGCAAGAAATGTTTTTGGGCGTATGTCGATTTGGCTGACCCAAAATATGACAGTAAAAATTTTAATTTTGGATATCTTTTTGATCATTGGAAAAAATTTGGCGAAGAGCAATATCGTGATATTGTATGCAAATATAATGGCGAAGTTTTTCGTTGCCTTCTAGATTGCGATGTTTTAAAACAAGTCATTGAGCAGACAAATTGTGATGAAAAGTTAAAACAAAAATTGTTGAAAGAGATTGAACATAAAGAATTGTCCGCTTTGAAATTTGTCAAAAAACGACCTGAAAAAGGTTGCTACACTGATTTTCCAATCGGAATTTTATCAGACGATTTTTCTGGAACTTTGCGAAAAGTTCAAGAGATTTGCTCTTGTCGAATAAACATAAACATTGACAATGCAGACAAACTTTCAAAGTTTCAGAAGATTGCGTTGTTGCCGTTTTTGGATATGAGAGCAAATGTCAAAGCAAATGTTGCGCATAGTGGAAGTTGGGCAGTATATTGTGATTTGAATGGAAATTTATATCAAAATGTGCATGATTTTCACATGATTGATTTTTGTGGCGAAATGGAAAAACTTAAATAAAAACGCTAAAATTTTAAAAAAAACTAAAAAAAATATGAAAAAAGTGCATTTTTTCATATTTTTTTATTGTTTTTCTTTATTTTTTATAATTATAAAATATGTTGCTTTTTCTATAAAGTTTCGTATTTTAATTTTTTATTTATCAATCGGTGTTAATCAAATTTTCAAAAATATGTTCATATATATTCGGCGCAGACTGTCGCCACTTTTTGCAGGCTTCTTCCGCAGATTGTCGGGTTGGGGCTTTGATGTTGATTTCAAATAGTGGGGTGGAAATCAGACTTTCATAAATTCGCATTGTCACCAAATATGAGCCGTCGTCGGCGTCGGTGTAGTTGGCGTAATACTCTTGCGCTTGCTTGATGTTGATGCGATTGTTTTTGCAATAGTTTGTGATTTCATCGCGCAAATCTTTTGGTATGCGTTTATAAAAATATGAAAGACAATCTCGACCTTCAAAAGTGAGGTTGTATCTCATTTCGCCTTCCTTACATTCTGTCTTATATATAAGTTTTGCTTCAGAAAGTTGATAGAGCAGGTCAAGGCAATCCATATAATTTATCCAATTATTTTTGACGGAACACATTTCAATGATAGACTTTTCTGTCAATGGCATTTCCATTTTTTCCATACAGAAGAGAATGATAATTTTGTTAACTACGGCATCATAATTCATAGACCACTCCAAATGATTTTCTTTAACAAAGTTGAAGGTGATAAATTGAAAACTTGCTCATTTTGTTTCATCTTATCAATTTTTTATTTTATTTTTAATTTTTGATTTTTAATTTTTTTTTGATAATTTGAGCGATTTTTTTAATATTTTTGTGAAAATTTCCTATTTTTTTAAATTTTTATTGCATTTTTGATGATTTTTTGCAACAAAACTTAACAAAATTAAAAAAGTTTCCCTATGTTTTGTGTTTGTTAACGAACTCGACAATCTTTTTGTGATTTCTTTAATCTTTTTGGAATTTATCTTTCAACTTTCACATTATGTATCTTAACATTTTATCAAAAAAAAAGCAAATTTTTTATGCTTATTCGCAAATTTATTTAACTTTTTTATGTGGTTATGTTACAATATGTCGTGAATATTTTTGTTTGGAGGGGACATGGAAGCAAATAATATCATTGAAGTTGAAAGATTTATCGTTGAGTGCAACGATATGCTCAGTGGAAAATTTCTTGATTTGACAAAGCGTTTGGATAAGTTCCTCACCGTGCTCACAAAAAGCGATGACCTTATGGACTTTTTGGGCGAGTGCCTTGTTGACTTTGACGATGAGATTGAATTTGATAAGGCTTTTTCGGTGGACAAAAGAACAGGGAGTGCAAGGGTGACAATCCCTTCTGACGACAAGAAAAGGTTGGCTCTATATACGACCATTTTCAATAACTTGACAAATGAGAAGATTAACACAAATCAATTTTTGGAAACTTTTTTTCAAGATAAAAAATTGACCCCAATTCAAAACTTCTTGGAGATGATTGTCAAACAATACAAAGATTTGATTTGCAAATATTTTGAAATTAATTCCGACATCTCTCGCGAAGATGTCAAAAAACATATTGAAGCGACCAAAATGCAACAGGAAGAAGAAGCGAAAGAAGTGGAAAAAGAACAGTTTCCACATTTGGATGATGTTTTGCAAGAAGTCACCAAAACTTGCAATCAAATTTTGGCACTTTTGAAATTTGAGAAGAAAAGAACGGAAATGCTTGACGATTTGGAATTTGTTGTCAACTCCATAATGCAGGCGTGTGACAAACGCGACCTTATGGTCATCAATGGCTTGGTGATTGGGCTTAATTATGTTTCAAAAAAATTCAAAAACATCAGACATCTGGTTGAAGAGCTCAACGATTTGATTTACGACTATTATGATTATTTGGCGGGGGACGAAGAGAAATAGACCAATTTCGCTTTGTCGTCTTTGGCATAAAAATGTGCGCGCGTTTTGATTAAGTTTTGATTTTCAACATATTATATTATAGTCATATCACAGTCGCACGGCACATCATGCAACGCATTGAAGCGCAAAATCGTTCGCACGAAAGTCGAAATTTGATGAATGGACATATAAAAAGATTGATTTGTGAAGATTTTTTTTGTTTTGTCTTTTGTTTGTTTGTTTTATTTTTTTTGATATGTTAAAATCTATTTGTATATCTTGATGTTATTGCTGAATTTATTTGTTTCTTAAATTTAGTTAAGGAGTGATCTTATGAACGAGAAAAAACAAGGCGGATTTAGATTAGGCTGGTTGGTGGCACTGCTTGTTGTGGTGCTTTTGCTGGCACTTCTTTTTGTCGACTTTGGTGATAACGGAAAACTTCTTTCGCAAGATGAAGTTTTAAGCATTGTTGATGGAACATATCAAGAAGATGAAAATTCACCAACGCAACAGGCGGTGTATATCTATTACAAAAACGGCACGGGTTACATTGTGGTTGATGGCTCTGAAATCAAAGCAAGCCAAGTGCCAACCTATTCGGACTATTATTTCAAATACGACGCAAGTGGTGCGGACGGATTTATCGCAGATTTAAGACGGGCGTGTGAAGAAGCTGGCATAACAATTCAATATGCGCCAGCGGGTGTAAGCGCGTGGGACATCATTGTTCCTGTGCTTTATGTTGTCTTTGCAATCGTCATCTTCTGGTTCTTATACCGAATGTTGATGGGCGCAAACAAGGGTGCTATGAGCTTTGGCAAAACCAAAGTGAAGTCATACCAAATGTCAAAAGTGAAATTTTCTGACATCGCTGGCATGGACGAAGAAAAAGCGGAACTTCAAGAGATTGTTGAGTTTTTGAAAAATCCAAAGAAGTTCACCGACCTTGGTGCAAGAATTCCAAAGGGAGTGCTTCTTGTTGGCAGACCGGGCACGGGAAAAACTTTGCTTGCAAGGGCAGTTGCGGGAGAGAGCAAAGTGCCTTTCATTTCCATAAGTGGTTCAGACTTTGTTGAAATGTTTGTCGGTGTTGGTGCTTCGCGCGTGCGTGACCTTTTTGACCAGGCAAAGAAGAACAAACCTTGCATTGTGTTTATCGACGAAATTGACGCCGTTGGTCGACAAAGAGGTGCCGGACTTGGCGGTGGAAATGATGAAAGAGAGCAAACCTTAAACCAACTTCTTGTCGAAATGGATGGGTTTGAACCAAATGAAGGGATAATTGTTTTGGCAGCAACCAATCGTAGCGATATTCTTGACCCAGCGCTTATGCGTCCAGGCAGATTTGACAGGCAAATCTATGTTCATGTGCCAGATGTCAAGGGCAGAGAAGGCATTTTGCGCATACACGCTCGCAACAAACCATTGGATGAAAGTGTGGACTTCAATGTTTTGGCGCGCATAACCACGGGATTTACGGGTGCAGATATTGAAAACATGCTCAACGAGGCGGCAATTTTGGCGGCGCGCGCAGGCAGACCAAAGATTATCATGGAAGACATCACCGAAGGTATCAACAAAGTTATCATGGGTCCTCAAAAGAAGAGCCGTGTTCTCACAGAAAAAGAAAGAAAATTGACCGCTTATCACGAAGCAGGTCACACCATCATTGCAAAGAAAATGAAACATTGCGAAGATGTGCAAGAAGTTTCCATTATTCCGCGTGGAAATGCGGGTGGATACACCATGAGCCGTCCAGAGAACGACGATATGACCATGTCTTATAACAAAGCGTGCGACACCATTGCCATGAGCATGGGCGGGCGCATTGCCGAAGAGATTATCTTCAAAGACATCACAAGCGGGGCATCTTCTGACATCCAACATGCCACAAAAATCGCGCATGCAATGGTGTATGATTGGGGTATGAGCAAAAAGATTGGGTTCTTGGCGCTTGGTGATGGCACGCAGGTGTTCATCGGAAGAGATTACCAGACCAGAAAAGACTTTTCTGAAAAATTGTCTGCAATCGCAGATGATGAAATGCAAGCGATTTTGAATTCAAACTATAAGCGCGCAAAAGAAGTTCTGACAGCAAATATCGGAATTTTGCACGAAATGGCAAAACTTTTGCTTGCAAGGGAAACAATCTATAAAGAAGAAGTTGACATGATTATGGCTGGCAAGAAGACAGAAGAAATTGTCAAGTTGATGGAAAAGCGCGAGAAAGAGCAAAAAGAAAAAGAAGCAAAACTCAGAGCGCAGAAAGAAAAACTTGATAAACTTGAAAGTTACAAGAAGAAGATTGCCGAAGGTGAAAATCTTGTCAAAATGGGAATAATCACCGAAGCCGAGTTCGCTCAAATTAAACAAGATTATATTGCGTTTGAGAAAAAATTGAATGAAGAGTTGGCGATGTCAAACACAACCAAAGTGACCGAAGAAAAGAAGGCCGAAGAAAAGAAAGAAGATGCAAAATCTTCAACAACCAGAACAAGAAGAACGACAAGCACTTCTTCAAAATCGACAAGAACAAGAAAGCCGAAAGAAGAAAAAGAGAGCGAACCAAAAGTTGACGAAAAAGTTGACGACAAAGAAGATAAAACCACAAAAAGTGAAGACGAGGAAGTTTAATGAAAGAAGATAAGGACAATGTGGCTGAAAGCAAAGTGCAAGACACTTCGACCAATCAAGAGATTGAAGAAAAAGTGTTGACCGACGACGAACTTTATGCCAAAATCGAAACTGAAAAGATGTTAAGAAGAAAAAAGACCAAAAAAATTGCCACAGTAACGGGTCTTTCAGTGGCGTTTGTTTTGGCGCTTTTGGTGATTATTTTGGCTGTCGTTCCGATGAATTTCAAACCAAACTTCTTGAACAATTCCATAGTGCGTGTGACATATTACAGAGATTGGAATACGAGAGATCAAACCTATTCAATCACCGAAGAATCTGAAGTTGAAGGATATGAAGCATTCATGAAATACTTCAACAAGTCATTCAAAGAATCGGTCTTGGCGTCACTTTTCAGTGGAAGTTTGTCAAGCTACACAATTTCAGAAGACAACACTTCATATAGCACATCAGAAGGGGCGGCAAGCACAATTTCTGATTTGGTGGAAGATGAATACTTTGTGCGTTTGGTATTTTCAGACGAAGTGACATTAACCAATTCAAACGGTTCGGTTTACTCGTCGAGATATGGCAACAGAACATACACTTTCACAGATGTCTATGTTGAAATCAGCGACACAGCGGGGATTAAGGACACATCAATATATGTGGTTGCAAAATACACATCAGACAGTTCCACATATTATTACTTAATCACAGTCACAGTTCGCGCAGACACCAACAACATCTATGAAGATTGGGCAGAACTGAATTCTTATTGATGCAGAGTTTGCAAAAGGCTTCCATTTTGGAAGTCTTTTTTATATCAGGACTTATAAAAATTTAAAATGTTGAGTTTTGCAGGTCGAAAATTAAAAAATTCAAGAAAATAAAAAAAATTAAGAAATTTCATAATTAATCGTCGAAAAACAGTTGACAAAGTTGTTTTCTTGTGATATAATTTCGCTGTAAATAAATCTTCCGAAGACCGCAAGTGCGAAAGCGTAAACACAAATTGTGTGCTTGCCGAGGAAAAGTATGGTGATTGATTTTTCTTTCTCTGTGACTTTTCCGTGGTTACAGAGATTTTTTTACATTCCAGAGCGGGTTTTGAAAATTAGTTTTGACAATCGTTCAATTTTGGTTTAAAAACTCCACTCTCAAAACGCAAAATCTTGTTTAAAAGGAGGCAAAAAATCTTGAGTGCTAATTTTGAGGCTAAAAAACAACTTGTTGAAGAGATAAAAGAAAAATTCTCTAAGGCAAAAACAATCGCGTTTGTGGACTATCGCGGAATCACAGTTGCAGAAGACACTGCACTTCGCAGAAAGTTTCGCAAGGCTGGATGTGAATATAAAGTCTACAAAAACCGCTTGATGCTCAGAGCCTTGAATGAACTTGGAATTGAGTGTCCAGCAAGTCACTTTGAAGGCACAACTGCTGTTGCGATTGGATATAGTGACGAAGTTGCTCCAGCAAAAATCATTTATGATGCCATAAAAGATTTGAACAAAATGTCCATCAAGTTTGGCATTTTGAATGGGGTGAGTGTTGAAGCAAATCAAATCGAAGCATTGGCAAAACTTCCATCGAAGGAACAGTTGATTGCAAAACTGCTTGGAACTTTGAACAATCCTGCTTCAAGTTTGTGCAGAGTTTTGAATGCTCCAACTCGTGGACTTGCTGTTGCTTTGAATGCAATCGCAACAAAATAAATTTCATTCGAAATTTAACTGCATAATGAAAATGCAAAAAATCAAAACAATAAAACACCTGTTATAAGGTGGCAAAAAGAATAAAAAAATAAAGGAGAAAAATAAAATGGCTGATATCAAAAATCTTGTTGAAGAAATCAAAAAATTGACAATCGTTGAAGTTTCAGAACTTGTTAAGGCTCTGGAAGAAGAATTTGGTGTAAGCGCTGCTGCACCTGTTGCTGTTGCTGCTGCACCTGTTGCTGGCGCTGCCGCTGCTCCAGCTGAAGAAGAAAAGAGTGAATTCAATATCTTCTTGAAAGATGTTGGTTCAAACAAAATTGCTGTCATCAAAGTTGTTAGAGAAATCACAGGTCTTGGACTTTCTGAAGCTAAGGCTATCGTTGATGGCGCTCCAAAAATGGTTAAAGAGAATGTTTCTGCCGCTGATGCAAAGGCTTTTGAAGCAAAATTCAAAGAAGCTGGCGCTGTTGTTGAATTGAAGTAATAAGTCAAAACAAAACAACAATTCAAACGATTTATAATAAAGATTTTGCGTAAAAAAAATGCATCTCAATCGAGATGTATTTTTTTGTTGTAATAAGATTTTGTCAACAAGGTTTGGCTGTTGTTAAATATTATTTGTTCTCATTTATAGATAAAATTTTGTTGACATTTTTTATAAATTCGTGATTCTGGAAGATATATGATTGTGAAAGATGTAACTTAGGAATTTTTTTATTGCCGTTATTTTTATTTTGTCAAAATTTTCTGAATTTTTTCATAATCATAGAAATTTGCGTCTTTTTCACCGGTGAGAATGGCAACATAGATGTTTTCTGGCTTTGACAAAATTGTTTTGCAGAAAGATTGCAAATCTTCCGCTGTCAAACTTTGAAAAATCTTCTTGCTTTGTTTTTCATATTTTTTTGTGAAGATTTCTTCGCCGAAAGTCAAATATCTTGAAAACAGGCGACTTGGATAGATTTGTTGGACAAATTCATCTTTTTCAAGTTTGATATTTTCTTTCTTTTTTGCAATCAAATCTTCGTCAACCTTGGTTGAGCGGAGTTCTTTGAAAAGAATTCCAACTTGGTCGATGCATTTGTTGATATTTTCGGGCGAGGAGTTCATTTTGATATTAAGGCAAAAGTGGTCTTTGGAAGTTGACGCGTTCATCATCGAGTCATACACAAGTCCGTGGTTTCTCAATCTTCCTGAGAGTTTTCCATCCACGCTGTTGCATAGCATTCTCAGCATCAAAATCAACTCTTTGGTCTTTTGATTTTCGAGTTCTTTATCAATCTTTATTATAATTTCGCATATAGCCTTGTTGAAAGGATATTTTTCAATCAACAAATTGCCTTTGCGGTCATAATTCGGCTCCATTGTTCTGTCTTGTGGATAGGCGGGGTTTGATTTTAGATTTCTGATGAAATACTTTTCAGCCATTCGCTTCGCTTTGGCATAAGAGATTCCACCTTCAATCACGATGACAAAATTTTGCGAAATAAACACATCATCTCTGAAATTTTTCAAAACTTTTGGAGTTATTGCATCAATTTCCGCCTCACTTCCCAGAACTTGAGTGGTTTGAGTGTATTCGTTCGAAAGACATCTGGATTTTGTATACCAAAAAATTGCATCAGGGTTATTGAGTTTTCTCACCAATTCTTGTTTGATGACGCCTTTTTCGCTCTTCACACATTTTGGAGAAAATTTGGTGTTCAAGAGCATGTCGCTTGAAAGCGCAAAACAATTTTCAAGGGCTTTGTTGGCTCTGCAAAAATCTATTTCGGTGTAAAACAGATATGTGCGACCATTTTTCATGGAAAAGGTGTTGAGCATGTCTTGACGAAGTTGCTTTTCATTGCGAGAAGTGGTTTCTTTGAAAAACATATGCTCGCAAAAGTGGGCGACAGGTTCTGGATATTTGTCGTGATTTCTTCCGAACACAAAACCAGCCGTCACTGCGGTGTGCTTTCGTTTCACTTTGCGATAAACAAGTGTTGCTCCATTTTGATATTTCTTCACTTTGATTGACATAATAAATCTCCTTTGTTTATTTATATTTTTTCAGCGCTTCAAAAAGGTCGTGTTTGAACATGTTGATGTTCAAATCCATACACACGATGGCGTTTGGTTTGCGAGAAAAATCTATGTCTACATATCCAAAACTTTCAGTTGCTTTTTTGAAGGACACTTGTTTGTTTTGCTCGTTTGTTTTGGTTCTTTTGCTGGTTTTCTCGTTGTAATATTTAATTTCAATGAATGCTTGTTCCGTTTTGATATATTCAGGGTGGGTGAGATAATATATTGTGCAGACATCATGAACGGCGGCGCCAAGTTTGCCAACATGATAGTCATTATATCCCTTGAACATCTTGGCGAATTTGCGACCAATTTTGTTTGTCTTTTTGAATTGTTTTATGTCGTCTTTGTCAAGATAGGCAAAATGCCCAAGTTCCATTGGCACCATAACGAGTTTGATTCCACTTGCAAAAACAACTTCCGCAGACTCAGGGTCATATCCAACATTAAAAGATTTATATGGCTTGCCATATATTTTTTCTTTTGTGCCACTTTCAAAGACGATTTCTTTGATGTATTTCTTGCAATCAGGGTGTTTTTCAATCATCTTGGCAAGATTGGTCATTGGACCTATCGAAACGATGGTCGTTTTGCCGGCAGTTTTTTTCAATGTTTCGTATATAACATCGCACGCTTCGCCGTCTACAGCACAAGTTTTGAGTTTTTTGTGATTGTAGGAATAATCTCCAAGTCCGTGCTTGCCTTGCGCATTGACGGCATAGTTCGCTTCTCTCTTCAAAGGTTTTCCCGAACCTTTCACAACAGGAATTTTTGCGTCAAAAAGTTCGCACAAGTGAAGTGCGTTTGCCGTTATATTTTCGATTGTTCCATTTCCACCAGCAGTGGAGATAAGTTGAATGTTCAATTCTTCGCATGTGCATGCATACATCAATGCGATTGCATCATCGACACCTGGGTCGGAGTCGATTATTACATTAATTTCCTTTTCCATAAAGCCTCAAAGATTTTACATAATTTGTCACATATAATTTATCACAAATTCATCCAAAAAACAAAACGATTTTAATAAATATATTTGCAATAAGAAGATTTTGTTCTCAATAAAAACGGGCGTATGATTATCAATTAAATTTTGACGAATTAATGTTGCAAAATAAGCGTAAAAAACGCAAAAACTCCAAAAATTAAACATTTTTCGTGTGCTATCATGAGATTGTTAGAAGGAGCGAAAATATGCAAGTTAAAAGTCGTGTTCACAATGGGGTGCTTTATGTTCTTCTTTGCGGGGAGTTGGACGAACATTCAGCAACTTACACAAGAATCACTTTGGATGAAATGTTTGATAAACCAAATTTTTCGAAGATTGTCATTGACCTTTCTGAACTTTCTTTCATGGACTCCACAGGCATTGGCGTTTTGATTGGAAGATACAAAAAGATGAAGGACAAAGATATTCCAATTTATATTGCAAACCCATCTTCGCACGCTGAAAAAATTTTTAAAATGACAGGGCTATATGACATCATGCCAAAAATTGTGTGATGGGGTGGAAATGAGATTTCGAATTGGAAATGCGTGCTGATTTGAAACTGTGCGCCAATTTGAAAATGATGTTCTGATTTAAAACAATGCGTCAACTTAAAATGGTGTGTCAAAAACAACAAACATTTAATCTAGAAAATAAAGGAGTTTTTATGAAATATTCAAATTTTATGGAAGTGACCTTCAAAGCGTTGTCAATCAATGAAGGGTTTGCGCGCGTGTGCGTTGCGTCTTTTTGCGTGCAACTAAATCCGTCCGTAGATGAAATCACAGACATCAAAACTGCCGTTTCAGAGGCGGTGACAAATTGCGTGGTGCATGCCTATCCAACTGCGGTGAAAGGCGATGTCATCTTGCGCTGTGAACTTGAAGGCGATGTTGTGACCATCACCGTGACAGACAAGGGCGTGGGGATTAAGGATATCGAGAAGGCACGCGAGCCTTTCTATACTTCCAAGCCGTCCGCCGAGCGTTCTGGCATGGGCTTCACCGTTATGGAAAGTTTTATGGATAATGTGCAAGTTTACAGCAACTCATTTGGCACAAGTGTGAAGATGACAAAAAAAATCACTGCCGTCAACGAACAAAAGGTGGGCTAGGGTGCTGGGGCAAGACGAAACCCTTGAACTTATCAAACTTGCGCAAAGTGGCGACGAAAGTGCCAAAGAAAGATTGGTCAAAGAGAACTCGCCACTCATCAAATCTGTCATTCGTTGGTTTAGGGATAAGGGCATTGAATACGACGACCTATATCAACTTGGTTGCATGGGCTTTTTGAAGGCGATAAACAACTTTGACACTTCATACAATGTCAAATTTTCCACCTATGTTGTGCCGATGGTGGTCGGGGAAATCAAGCGTTTCATGCGCGATGATGGAGCAGTGAAAGTTTCAAGGGCGATAAAGGGATTAAATTTGAAAATCAACAAATTTGCTGATTCTTTTTTGATGCAAAATGGGCGAAAAGCAACGATAGCCGACATTGCCGAGCACTTCAAAATAAGTGAGCATGATGTTGTCATGGCAATGGATTCTGCCAAGATGCCGGTTTCACTCTACACACCATTCGACGACGATGAAGAAGAAGGGCTGACAATCATTGACCGCTTTGACAGCCAGCAAAATGATGAGTTTGTTGATAAGTTTGCCTTGAAAGACATTATCGATAAACTTGAAGATAGGGACAAAAAGATTATTTTGATGAGATATTTCTATGACAAAACTCAAAGTGAGATTGCCGAGCGATTGGGTGTATCGCAAGTGCAAGTTTCGCGTCTAGAAAACAAGATTTTAGAAAATTTGAGAAAAAAACTGCAAGGCTAAACTTTTAGCCTTTTTTTTGATTGAAAAGCAGTGTGCGAGATAATTGTCACTTTCATTGTGACTATTTGACAAAATTTTGAAAAAGTTTGCAAAAATTCTTGACTTTTTTTGATAAATATAATAAAATGTTTCAGCGAAGTGTATTTCGGGGTGTGGCTCAGTTGGTAGAGCGCGCGGTTTGGGACCGTGAGGTCGGGGGTTCGAGACCCTCCACCCCGACCAGCAAACATTCGTGTTTGCGTCAAAACAACAATTGGGCCTTTAGCTCAGTTGGTTAGAGCAACCGGCTCATAACCGGTTTGTCCGCGGTTCGAGTCCGTGAAGGCCCACCACATTTTTAAATAAAATTGCAAAAACAGCATAAATTTGTTTAAAAAGTGTCAATTTTCTTAAAATTTTTGTTTTTTTTGAGAATATTGTTTGCAAAATGTGGTGAAAGTGTGATAAAATTTTGTTGTTTTGAAAGAATGTGCGACTTGGCTCGGTAGTTCAGTTGGTTAGAACGCCAGCCTGTCACGCTGGAGGT
>CAYNTF010000015.1:0-13609 GCA_964400145.1 uncultured Lachnospiraceae bacterium
CCAATCGCTCGTCTTGCTGCTGCACAAGCTGCAATCAAATATCCACGCAAGAAAAAAGGTCGCAAATAATTTAAATATCTTTAATTTGGATTGAAAATGTTTGACAAAATTTTAGACAGCGACGAAACAATTGTTGCAGTCTTTCGTTCCAAAACATTAAAAATTCTCAAGTATAACAAAAAAACATCTCACAACGAGATGTTTTTTGTTTTTCACAAAAGCATCAAAATTTGCTATTGACAAGGGCGAAAAAGTGTGATAAAATGTGATTGGAATTAAAAAAGGAGAAAATTATGGGAAACATCATCGATGAAATTCAAAAATTGATTAAAACGGCAGAAAACGCAGAGCAAACTTTGACTGACTACATTAAAGGATCTAATGACAAAGAACTTCTGACCGAAGAGTCAAGTGCAGGGAAAACTTTGATTGACATTGCACTAGATGAAAAGTTTGAGAATCTTTTGTGTGTGGTGCTTGAGAAGTTTCCAGAACTTGCAAAAATTCAAAATGATTATGATAACACATTTTTGCATTATGCAGCAGATAAAGGATTGAGTGAAGTGCTTTTGAAAGCTCTTGAAGTCGATAATCCAAAACTTGGTCTTGCAAAAATCAAAAATGATGATGGCAACACATTTTTGCATTGGGCGGCAAATAGAGGTATGAGCGATGTGCTTTTGAAAGCGCTTGAAGTTGATCCAAGACTTGCAATGGTTAAAAATGATTATGACCAAACATTTTTGCATTATGCAGCACTTAAGGGCATGAACATGAGCAAACAAGAAAGCATAAGTGAAGTGTTATTAAAAACGCTTGAAATGGATCCAAGTTTTGCAATAATTCAAGATAAATATGGTTTCACATTTTTGCATTATGTAGCAAGGAATGGCATGAGCAAAGTGCTTTTGAAAGCACTTGAAGTTGATAATCCAGAACTTGGACTTGCAAAAATTGTAAGCAAAAATGGGAACACATTTTTGCATATATTTGCGATATACGAAGAGTCTAAAGAAATTCTCGAAAAAATTTCGCCTGAACTTTTGATAAAAAACGACGGAGGCTTGGATCCTATTGATGTATATAATCGTGAATTTGATGAAAAGATTGAAAAGCCAGAGAGAACTCTTTCTTCCGTTTTGAATTTGCGTGCAAAAGAATTGATAGAAAAGAAGGAAACCGACATGAAAAGTGAACAGAAACCATTTCTTTCGTATTTGGTATCTCGTTTAAAAAATTTGAAAGACAAAGACAGTGGGGCACAAAAATAAGTGATAATTTTTTCGAAGATTAGTTAAAGTTATTGAAATTGAAGAATTTATATCAAAAAATGAAAAAGCAAGAACAAAAATGGTTTTTGCTTTTTTTTTGTTTTTAATCGTTCAACACAACATTGCCACATAGAACATCAAAATAGGAAAAAGTTTGCAGTTTTTCGTCCGCTGTTTTGATTGTGAATACGCTGGGATAAACATCCTTGATGATTGCTGTCACACTTTCAATCTTTTTTCGTCCACGATTTATCTGCATTTGTACATTTTGCCCTTTCATGTTGGATATCTTCAACTTGATGTCATCAAGTCCATAAGTCGCTTTTCTCATATCAACTCCTTATGCCGATTTTTGACAACTTGACTTAAAAATATTCAAAAATTTGTTCTAATGTCGGCGAGCGACAAATAGAATAGACTAGAGTTAAAAATTTGGAGGGGAAAATGGCTTTCGAAACAAGAAAATTTAATGTGGTCAAGAAGAAAAAATTGGAAAAATCCACTTTCGCTGTGGAATGCAACATCGAAAACAACATTGAAATTGAAAAGATTTTGTCGGTTTGTCACTCTGCAATGGCGGATAGTGCAGAAGTTTTGAATGGTGTTGTTAACTACACAGGTTACATCGACTTTTGCGTGCTTTATCTAACGGTTGACGGTGAAGTTGGAACTTTGAGTTCGGCTTGCCCTTTCACTTCAAAGTTCGAAGATTCTGACATTGCTGTTGGCGATCGCGTTGGAATTTCTGTCAGCGTGGAAGACTATCAAATCGAAAGCGTGACTTCTTCCAACATAAAAATTGGGTGCACGATTGTGCAAAGTGGGGAATTAATCAAGTCTTGTGAAGTGACAAACATTTCAAGTGACGACGAAGATATTTGCCAAAAAGAAGACGAACTGCTTGTGAATACGCTTGTCGGTGAGGCAAACGAAACTTTTGAAGTTGAGAGCGAAATCTCAATCAAAGAACCTGTGCGCAAAGTTATTTGCACGGACAGCCAAGTGACACTCAAAAATGTGGAAAGTGGCGTGAATTTTGTGTCGGTGACCGGCGAAATTGTTACGCGGCTGCTTTATCTCACCGAAAACGACCGCTTTGAAACATCTTACACGACGGAGAACTTCAAAGAAGAAGTTGAATTGGAAGGTGTGGAGCGCGAAGCGGTCAGCGAAGCGACTCTCTCCATTCGCCAAAATGCTGTCAAATGCGAAATCGACAATGCAGAAAAAGGCATAACTGTGCACATGACCATTCCTGTGAAAGTTCGTGTGGTGGCATATCTTGAAAAAGCGCAAAGTGTTGTGAACGACATATACAGCACTTCCTGCAATCTCAATGTTGCAACCTCGTCTTTTGAAATGACCAAAGAAGAGCCTACGGATATGTTTGAAGAAAAGATTGACGGCACGCTGACGCTGGATGATGACAAGCCACGAGTGGATAAGGTGATGTTTGTTGGGGGCTCAAATCTAAATGTGACAAATTCGTATATCAAAAATGGCGAAGTGTTCGTTGAAGGTGTGACAAAAACCAATGTTGTCTATCTCAACGACGAATCGAACGCGCTTGTTAGTGTTGTTGTGGAAGTTCCATTTGTTGTTTCTGATAAAACAAATTATGACGATAACACTCAGGTCAGCGTTACGGCAACTCTCACTGATGTTGATGTTGTTGTCAAGAAAGGCAGAGAATTTTTGTTTGACGCAAAAATCAAAGCGACTGTCAACTATTTTTCGGATAATGTTGGCGCAGTAATTTCTGGTGTGGAGATGTCGGACGCCTATGAAGAAAGAGATTATGCCATCGAACTTGTGTTTGCAAGTGCAGGACAAAGTGCGTGGGATATTGCCAAGGCTGTCAAAGTGAAAGAAGAAACCGTTTTGATGCAAAACCCTGATGTTATTTTCCCACTTGAAAAGGATGAGAATATTGTGGTTTACTATAAAATCAGATAAGAAGATTTTTTGAGTTTCACTTGAAGTCAAAAAGATTATTTAATGAAAACATTAAGGCTATAAACATAAAAAAATAAACTGATAAATGTAATAAACAAATAAACAAACAAGATAAATAAATTAAAAAATGAAAACAACATTGGATAATTAATCAATAAGAAATTGATATCAAAAATAAAAAAATAAGTAAAAAAATAAAAATTAAATTATAATTATAAATAAAAAAATAACAATTAAAAATAAAATATGAAAAATCAGATAAAAAATGTAAAAAAAACACAAAAATCGCAATTTTTTTGCGATTTTTTCTTATTTTTCAGTCAAAAATGCTTTCAAGGAGAGATTTATGAAATATATTTTGTCTTTTGTTGGAGTTGGACTTATTGTATTGGCAATTTGTTTGTGTGGCGGAAAAAATGTCACTGAAAATGATGATTATATCCGCATTCACATTGTTGCAAATTCCAACAGCACTTATGACCAAAATCTCAAATATGTTGTCAAGGATTCTGTGGTGGAATTTCTTGTTCCGCTTCTTGCAGATGCCGAAAACGAAAATGAGGCAAAAGAGATAATTTCACAAAATCTTCTGAAAATCAATGAAGTTGCAAATGTTGCACTTAGAAATGAAGGAGCAAGTTATTCCGCCACGGTTTCAATCACAAGTGAAGATATGCCCACGCGTGCATACGACAATCTTGTCTTGGAAGAGGGGGTGTATGACAGTTTGAAAATTGTTTTGGGCGAAGGTGATGGCGATAATTGGTGGTGCGTTGTTTTTCCAGCAGTTTGTTATCTTGACACAAAAAATGTCGAAAATGTTGAGTATATTTCCAAAATTTTGGATATTATAAGTAGTGTAATTTAAAAAAATGGAGGTTTTATGAAAAAAAGATTTACAGCATTGGCTTTTGCGCTTATTTTTGCGTTCATGTCAATCGGGTCAATCACAGTCTTTGCAACAACTTACATAGGGTCGAATGTCGCTGTTGTGGAAGCGTCACTCACCACAAGCGAAATTAAAACATTGCAGACAAAACTCAAAAATTGGGGCTATTACACTGGTTCAGTGGATGGCATTTTTGGGTCTAAAACTCTTGCGGCTGTCAAACTTTTTCAAGAGAAGAATGGATTGACAGTTGACGGAATTGTTGGCTCGCAAACGGCCGCAGCACTTGGAATGACACTTTCAAGTTCGTCAAGTTCATCTTCATCGACAACTGTAAGCACATCACTGACCACAAGTCAAATCAAGACAGTGCAAACAAAACTTAAAAATTGGGGATATTACTCTGGCTCGGTTGATGGAATCTATGGTTCTTTAACGGTTGCGGCTGTCAAACTTTTTCAAGAGAAAAATGGTTTGACAGTTGACGGAATTGTTGGGACGAACACTGCCGCGGCACTTGGAATGACTTTGACATCAACAAGCGATGACTCCACTGTTTCAAGCAGTGATTTGGAACTTTTGGCAAGATGTGTGTATGCCGAAGCACGCGGTGAGATTTACACGGGGCAGGTTGCAGTTGCAGCAGTGGTGCTGAACAGAGTTAAAAGTTCAAGTTTTCCAAACACGATTGCGGGAGTTATATACCAGCCATACGCTTTCACATCAGTGACTGACGGACAAATAAATTTGGAGCCCGACGAAACGGCATATAATGCTGCACAAGACGCATTAAATGGATGGGATCCAACTTATGGAGCGCTCTATTATTACAATGCTTCAACGGCGACAAGTTCATGGATTTTCAGTCGAACAACAACGGTGACAATCGGCAACCATGTGTTTGCAATTTAAGGAGGGGAATATGAGAGAAGAAATAAACTATTCTGCTGTCACCGAAGATGACAGCGTGCAAGCAAAAAATCAAAAAAGCAAAGAAAAAAGCGAAAAAAATCATAAAAAACAGCAAAAAAATGCAAAAAATAATGAAAAAAATGGAAAAAGACACGCATATAAAGGTGCTGTGATTGGGCTTTCGATTGCGACAGGTGTTTTGGGACTTTCGACGATTGGACTTGCCGTTGCTTATGGAATAACCATGAACGACGCCACAAGTTATGCAACACAAATTGAAAATGTTTATAAAAAGAATTATTATGAACTGGTGGACAGCGTCAACAGTGCGGATACCGACATAAGCAAACTGCTTGCGTCGGACGATGAAGATTATCAGGCGAAACTTTTAACTTCTCTCGCACAAGAAGCGAACAGTATGCAATCAAACATTGCCAATCTTCCATTGACAGGGGATAATATTCTTGAAAGCGTGAAATTTATCAATCAGATGTCGGGATACACACAAACTTTGGAAGAGAAACTTGTGCAGGGTGGAACGCTGTCAGAAAGTGACTTGGAAACATTGACTGCAATGCACGAAACTTTGACAGAAATGAAAATCTATCTCAACGAAATGACGCAAAAGATGTTGAAAGGTTATTCAATTTTGCAAGCGTCAAAAACACTGAATGGAGATTATGACCAATTCACTTTGGACTTTTCGCAAATTAAGGCGAACAGCACTGAATATCCAAGTATGATTTATGATGGACCTTTCTCTGACAGTATTGTCAATGCAGAAATCAAGGGTTTGTCTGGGGAAGAAATAACGAAAGAAGAAGCCTATCAAAAAGTTGACGAAATCTTCAAAAACATCACAAATTTGACATACGATGGGCAGACCGAAGGAAAATTTACGACATACAATTTTGCCATGACAAACAGTGACGGACAAACGCTCTATGTTCAAGTGACAAAAATTGGTGGACATATTTTGACTGTCAGTGGTGGTGCGGAAAGCACAGTTGAAAACATTGATATGGAGCAGGCGGAGAAAATTGCTCTTGATTTTGCCGAAGCCAACGGAATTGAGAACGCTGAAATTGTTTGGAGCGACACACTGAACAGTCAGGTTTATTTGAACATTGCGCCAACAGAAAACGGAGTGATTTTATATCCTGACCTTGTGAAAGTCAAGGTGGATATGGAACATGGTGATGTCATAGGCTATGACGCAATTTCTTACTACACCAACCACACAGACCGCGACATTGTTGCAAGTGGAATTGGAATTGACCTTGCGCGTGAATATGTTGACAGTTCTTTCACAATCATTGCAGAAAGACTTGTCCTTGCGCCATTGGATTATAATCGTGAAGTGCTTTGTTATGAATTTGAAGCCACTCGCGATGGTGCAACATATTATATATATCTCAATGCCAGCACGGGCGCAGAAGAAAATATTTTGAAAGTTCTTGAAACAACTGACGGAAGCAAGTTGATGTAACGCAAAAAATCAAAAAACAAAGCGGGAAACATTATAAAGACCGAATATAAAGAGGAAGTTGAAAAAATAAAAGCAAAAAAGAATAAAGATAGAGTTAAAAATTTAGATAAAAAAATAAAAAATGACCGAGAAATGTCGGTCATTTTTTAAATTATTCGGCGTCAGCATTTGCAAGCGCTTTTTCATATTCAGCAAGAATTTTTTCTTTCAACATCTCGCGAACTTCAGTTTTGATTGGGTGAACGATGTCTTTAAATTCGCCCTCTGGAGTTTTTCTGCTTGGCATTGAAAGGAAATATCCATCCTTGCCACTGATGACTTTGATGTCATGCACAACCAACTCGTCATCAATCGTGATTGAAGCAACTGCTTTAAGCTTGTCGTTGCCGTTGGTTACAATTCTCACTCTAATGTCCGTAATTTTCAAGTCTTTATACCTTCCTTTTATTTAGTCTAAACCTATAATGGTCGATATTATTATACCATAAAATTTATTTTTTGCAAAAGATTTCACAACAATAACATTAAAATTTTTAAAATCATATAAAATTTATATATTTTTGTTCACAACTGACGCAATTTCGAAAAAAATATTAAATCGGGAGAAATATGAAGAAAATTTATATGTTGGGGATTGGCGGAGTGTCTATGTCTGCGCTTGCTGTGATGATGAAAGATTTTGGATTTGATGTTCGTGGCAGTGATGATCGGGAAGGTGATGGAACTCAAATTCTGAAAAATCACAACATTCCGTTCGACCTTTGCTTGAATGAAGAAGGTTTGAAGAGTGCCGATTTGGTGGTTTATTCTTCTGCTATTGGGCAAGATGACCAAAATATGCTTTTGGCACGCGAATTTGGCAAAAAAATGTTGAGTCGTGGGCAACTTTTGGGTTGGGTGTCGGAGCACTATGAAAAAGTGATTGCAGTTGCGGGCTCTCACGGCAAAACCACCACCACGGCGCTTATCTATCAAATTCTGCTGTGCGCTGGGAAAAATCCGACCTTACATTTGGGTGGATATCGTGTTGATGACGGGCTTAATTTTCATCTTGGCGACGAAGAATTTTTTGTGACGGAAGCGTGTGAGTATCACGATAACTTTTTGCACTTGCACCCTTATATTGCTGTGGTGACAAACATTGAAAGAGAACATTTGGATTATTTCAAAACATTTTCCAATCAAATTAAGTCTTTTGAAAAATTCAATAGTCAGGCGCAAATCGTCATTGATGATGTTGGTGAATATGGGGCGAAAGAAATTCGACATGATAAAAATGGTGGATTGATTTTCACGCTCGTCAAAGGCAACGAAAAAATCATGAATCTGCATTTGCGTATTTGTGAAGAAGTGAACACACAAAATTGCATTTATGCCTATCTGGTTTGCAAAAAGTTGGGGATAAGTGATTGTGTGATTAAGCAAGGCTTGGAAACATTCAAGGGTGTTCGAACGCGATTTGAAAGAGTGAATTGCAAATATGCTGATGTTTGCATATGTGACTATGCTCATCATCCAACAGAGATATCTAAGGCGATTGAAACGGCGCAAAAAATTTTCAAGAAGAAAACTTTGGTGACAGTTTTTCAACCGCATACATATTCTCGAACACTCAATTTATTGCCGGAATTTGTCAAGGTTTTTGAGAGATTGAAAAATCCGATATTTTTCAAGACCTATTCCGCGCGCGAAAGTCCAGAACAAGGTATAAGTGCAGAAGAATTCACAAAAATTTTGCAAAAAAACAACAAAAATGCCAAATATTTTGAAAATTTTGAAGATTTGAGAGCATTTTTATCCGATTTTTCAAAAAAAGATACTGTGTTTTTGTTTTTGGGTGCGGGAGATTTGCCAAGTGTTTTACACAAAAATTTGTTTATAGAATAGAATGTGAATATGAATAAAAAGTTTCGCGATGCCACCATTTTTTATCGTTTTTTTGATAAGAAAAGTGATGTTGTCAATGTGTATATGCACGGCTGGGGCGTTGACCACAAGTCTTTGCTTTTTTGTCATGATTATCTGAAAAATCAAAGTTCTTTGTTTGTCGACTTTCCGCCTTTTGGCAAGAGCAGTTCAAAAATTCGTGATTGGACAATTTTCACATATGCAAACATGGTCATGTCAATATGCGGAAATCTGGGCATAAAGAAAATCAATCTCATTGGTCATTCTTTTGGCAGTCGAGTTGCGATTATTTTGTCCGCACTTTTCAAAGAAAATGTTCAAAAAGTTGTGTTTGTGGATGGCGCTGGGCTGAAACCTAGGCGCAATTTGAAATATCATTTGAAGGTGATTAAATATAAAATACGGCGAAAACTTGGGTTTGATGTTTCAAACTTTGGAAGTGCTGATTATTTGGCGCTGTCGGATGATATGAAGAAGATTTTTAAAAACATCGTCAACACGCATTTGGATGAATTCCTGCCGATGATAACAGCACCGGCGCTTATCATTTTTGGTGAGAATGACGCCACAACACCAATATATATGGCAAAGAGATTTAAAAGAAAAATCAAAAACTCGCGACTTGTTATACTGCAAAATGCTGGTCACTTTTGCTTTGTTGACAGGCGCTTGGACTTTCTTTATGAGTTGAATAATTTTTTGAAAAATTAAGGAGAGAAATATGTTTGTTTTATATTCATTCGTTGTCAGCCTTGTCCTTGTTTTGTTGGATTTAATCTTTTTTAAATCCTTTCAACTTGAAAATTATAATATAAAAAGATACATAAAAAATTCCATTTCTCTTGATTTTTCTTTGGGGCGAAAAACGCCGTTAATTTTCACAAATCGCATAAAAAGGTTGATTTTTTGCGATTTTTTGCTTAAAATTTGCGTTTTTTTGATGTTTTTTGGACTTATTTCAAATTTTTGGATAAATTTTGTTATCACAATTTTGCTTATTTTGATAAGTCCAATTTTTGTTTGCTTATCTTTTTTGCTGGCTCAACCTATTGAAAATGTGATTAAAAAGAGAATCATAAAAAAGGCGAAACAAAAACTTAAAAGATGCTCTTGCAAGATTATCGCAATCACAGGAAGTTATGGCAAAACTTCGACAAAGAACATCTTATATCAAATCCTAAGCGAAGAATTTGATGTTTGCGCTTCACCAAAAAGTTACAACACGCCTATGGGAGTGTGCAGAACGATTTTGGAAAATCTGAAAGAAACTGACGACTTTCTCATCTTGGAGTTTGGGGCGCGGGCGCAGGGCGACATTGAAGAACTTTCAAAAATGGTGGGCGTCGATTTTGGGATAATCACTCCGATTGGAAACTGTCATCTGGAAACATTTGGAAGTATTGAAAAAATTGAAAACACCAAGTTTGAACTTTGTGAAAATGTCAAGCAAGCGGTGGTGTTTAATGGCAAAAGCAAATCGACGCAAAAGTTGTTCGACCGCTTCACTCGTCGAAAATATTTGGTGTGCGAAGAGAATTCGTTTGCCTATGCTTGCGACATCAAAACTTCCGCTTCTGGAAGTGAATTTGTCATGGTTCTGGATGGTTGTCGGTTTGATTGCACAACAAAACTTTTGGGAAGAGCGAATATAGACAACATCGTTGTGGCAAGTGCAATGGCATACCTTTTGGGAGAGAATTTTCACAGCATCAAAAAAGGTGTTGCAAAAACAAAACCTGTGCCACATCGATTGGAACTGATTAAGGGGCGTTTTGTCAATGTGATTGACGATTCTTATAACTCCAACCTGGAAGGGTTCAAAGAAGCGCTTTCGGTGTTGTCAGGGTTTGGCGAAGGTAAAAAAGTGGTTGTTTCACCTGGAATTATCGAACTTGGCAAGACACAGTTTGATGTCAACAAAAATGCAGGAGTTGAAGTTGGAAGGGTGGCGGACATCTTTGTCATCATGAACGAAACTAACAAAAAAGCGCTTCAAGAAGGCGCGATTGAAGGTGGGTTAGACAAAGAAAAAATATATTTTGCCAAGACGCGTGAAGAGCAAAAACAACTTCTCAAAGACATATTGAAAAAAGGCGATTGTGTTCTTTTTGAGAACGATTTTCCAGACAATGTGAAATGAAAAATCAAATTGGGAAATAAAGTTAATAATCTGGCAAAGTGTTTTTGTCAACAGATGATGAAGTGAAAAAACATTGAGCAATCAAATTTCAGAAAAGAAAATCGGGGAAAGAGAAGTTGGGATGGCAGAAGTTGGGGCGAAATAAGTTAATCAAGAAAAATTGGGCAAAAGAGCTGAGTTTGTGGAAACTATTCTGTCCTATTGTTGATAAATAAAAAATTCTCACTCGACACGGGTGAGATTTTCTATTTTTTACAAGTAGTCAGTTTTTGTCATCGCTTATAAATCAAATTAAAAGAATAATTCAATCATAATCAAAAACTTCACAATTCAAAAACTTTTTATCAGGCGCAATAAAAAGACTATGCATTAGGCTTTTTTGCTTTTTTAATGCATTTTGTGCAGGCTCTGACTCTCTTGCCGTTGATTTCTGTTTCTTGCAAGTTTACATTATATTTTTTTGGGGCCTTGTTGTTTGCATGACTTACTGTTTTGCCGTCCATTTTACCTTTTCCACATATCTCACAAACTCTGCTCATTTTCTTCTCCTTTAAATTTATTTGCAACTTATCATAGCACAAAAAAAAGAAAAAATCAAGTGTTTGGCAACGATTATTGTCATTTTTTTTGAATAATTTGATTGGAGCAAGAAAAATTTTTATATTTTCCGCTTCGTTTTTGGTTTTAAAAATGGGTTTTGAACATTTTTTTTGAAAATTCTTTAAAATGCTTGTCAAAAAAAATTAAATGGTGTAATATAAATATAGCGAAAAATAAACTCGCTCATCCGTTTGATTAAAAAATGACTTGGAGGACTTCTTCTTTGACAGTCGATACGAACAACTATTATGGAAACATTTCGATAAGCGACAATGCAATACGCACTGTTGCTGGTTTTGTTGCCTTGGATTGTTATGGCGTTGTCGACCTTGTGGCAAAGAACTTTAAGGAAAGTGCCAGCGAATTGTTCAAGAAAGAACATTATTCCAAAGGGGTCACAATAAGTCATGTTGACAATCGAATTTTTATCGATATCCACTGCATCCTGAAATATGGTGTTTCAATCAGTGCAGTGGCTGAATCTCTCAAAAAAACAGTCAAATATTCTGTCGAAAATTTCACCGGCATGATTGTTGACACTGTCAATGTTCATGTTGTTGGTGTGTGTGTTTAATTTACATTGGGGAGCAAAAAATGCAAAAGTCAATAAATGGGGCGACCTTTAAGAAAATGGTTCTTGCAGGTGTCAGTCTGCTTGAACAAAACAAAGAATATATCGATTCGTTGAATGTTTTTCCGGTTCCTGACGGTGACACCGGAACGAATATGTTTTTAACCATGAAATCTGCTGTTGGAGAAATCAACAAGTGCATGAACAGTGACCTTGTTTCTTTGTCTGAGGCTTTTTCCAAGGGTGCGCTTCGTGGTGCAAGGGGAAACAGTGGAGTCATCACTTCTCAAATTTTCAAAGGGTTCTGCTCGGTGACGAAAAATTGCAAGGAAATTTCAACAAAAGACTTTGCAAAAGCCATGCAGGAAGGGGCAAACATTGCGTATAAAGCGGTGACAAAACCAAAAGAAGGAACAATTTTGACCGTCATTCGCGTTATGGCAGAAAATGCTGTCAGCCTTGCCAAGCGTCAAGACGACTTTGAAGTATTCTTAAAGAAAGTTATTGCCACGGGCGAAGAAATCTTGAAGCAAACGCCTGAAATGCTTCCTGTTTTGAAAAAAGCGGGGGTTGTTGACTCGGGTGGACGCGGAATTTTGGTCATTTTCACAGGATTTTATCGTTTCCTTACCGGCGAAGAAGATTTGGAATACACTTTCGTTGACGAAACAAAACCGCAAACTGTCGATGATGTGATTGCCGACATAAACAATTTGGGCGACATTGAGTTTGGCTATTGCACTGAATACATGATCATCAACATGCACAAAAAGACCACCGAAGCGGACATCGACAAACTCCGTGAAAAACTTATGGACATCGGCGATTCCGTCATTTGCATCGGCGATTTGTCGCTTGTCAAAGTGCATGTGCACACAAATGAACCTAATAAGGCGCTTGGCTATGCACTTGAACTTGGCGAATTGTATAATTTGAAAATTGAGAACATGCGCGAGCAAAATCGTGAACTCAAAAAGAAAGCGCAAGCAATGGAAGAAACAAAGGAACTTGGCATGATTGCAGTTGCTCCGGGTGACGGCTTGGCACAAATATTCAAAGAATTGACGGTGGACGAAATCATTGTCGGCGGGCAAACGATGAACCCAAGTGCAGAAGATATCGCCACTGCGGCTGACAAAGTTCCAGCGCGAAATGTCTTTGTTTTTCCGAACAACAAGAACATCATTTTGGCGGCAGAACAAGCCAATGATGTCACAAACAAAAATTTGATTATCATTCCAACAAGAAGCGTGCCAGAAGGCATTTCGGCGGCGATAACTTTCAATCCTGATGCGTCTGTGGAAGAGAACAAAAACGCCATGTTGGAAGCAAGCAAAAGCGTGCGCTCTGGGTCGGTGACATATGCCGTTCGTGACACACATGTGGACGGATTTGACCTCACAAAAGGTGAAATTATTGGGCTTGATGACAAAGCAATTTTGGCAAAAGGGAACTTGGTCAGCGAAACAACCGAAAAATTGATTGAAGCCATGTTTGATGAGTCTGTCATGAACATCACTCTTTTCTATGGCGAAGACATAAGAGAAGACGAAGCCAACGCTCTTCAAGAAGCGCTCGCAAAGAAATATCCTGACTGCGAAGTGACAGTGGCAAACGGCGGACAACCGGTGTATTATTATCTTGTAAGTTTGGAATAATAAACAGTTTGAAAAATCGGGCTATTCGAGTGCTTCTGACATTAGTAGAAAACGAGTTAAAAAAAGCATCCATTTTGGATGCTTTTTTAATTTTTTTGTGAATTTTTGGCAAAATGGGCAAATTTTGGTCAATTTTGGGCTGATTTTTTGGGAAAATAGCAAGCTTTTTTAAAATTTTTTTGAAAATTTTTAAAAATGCTTGCCTTCCCCCCCCC
>CAYNTF010000016.1:0-12878 GCA_964400145.1 uncultured Lachnospiraceae bacterium
ACCCGAAGGCAAAATCATCCGTTTTCTTTGAAGTCAATCCAAACAATTTGAGTTAAGAGTGGAAAATGAACGCCGAATTTGTTGAAATTATAACCACTTTTGAAAGAAAAAACAAAAAAATATAAAAAAGTGAATAAACGAAAATTAACAAAAGGGGAGAAGATTATGGCAATAAGAAAAATTGTGACACTTGGAAGTGAAACATTGAGAAAAAAATCAAAGCCCGTTGTGGACTTTGACAAGTCACTTGGTGAACTTTTGAACGACATGAAAGCAACTATGATTGAAAAACACGGGGTGGGAATTTCTGCCGTGCAGGTGGGGGTGCTTCGCCGGGCAATCGTCATTGAAACTGACGAAGAAGAATATTTGGAAATCATAAACCCTGAAATCATCAAGACGCGTGGCAAAGTGACGAACAGCGAAGGTTGTTTGAGTGTTCCGGGGTTTTACACCGATGTGACGCGTCCAAAATATGTCAAAATCAAGGCATATGACCGCAACGGAAAAGAGTTTGAATTTGAAGCGAGCGACTATCTTGCGCGTTGCGTGTGCCATGAGATTGACCATTTGAACGGCATACTTTTTGTCGATTTGACTGATGAAGGGAAAAAATATAAGAAAGAACATGGAGTGGACTGATGAAAATTTTGTTTTTTGGAACGCCAAAGTTTGCCGAAATCATCCTTCAAAAACTTTTGGAAAGTCGGCATGAAGTTGTTGGAGTTGTTTGCCAAAGTGACAAACCAGCGGGCAGGGGCAATCGGATGCAATCACCGCATATTGTGGAGTTTGCCAAAGCGCAAGGCATCCAAATTTTTCAGTTTGAAAAGTTGTCGGAGCATATCGAAGATTTCAAGAAAATTGATTGTGACCTTGGCGTGACGGCGTCGTATGGAAAATTTCTTCCAAAATCGCTTTTAGACATTCTTTCAATCGTCAATGTTCATCCTTCGCTTTTGCCAAAATATCGTGGCGCCACACCAATTCAATCGGCACTTTTGAATGGCGATGAAGTGACCGGCGTTTCCATTTTGAAAACGGTTTTGGAAATGGATAGTGGCGACCTTTATGCGCAGAAAAAACTGCAAGTTTTGCCAGAAGATGATTATTTTTCTTTGCACGACAAACTTGCAAACTTGGGGGCGGAACTTTTGCTTGAAACTTTGGACAAAATTGAAAATAACAATGCAAAATTGACAGCGCAAGATGACGCAAAAGCAACCTATGTTAAACTTATCAAAAAAGAAGATGCTGTTCTTGATTTTTCTGCAGAAGTCAGAAGCCTTGTCAACAAAGTTCGTGCGTTTTGTGAAAGCCCTGTGGCATATTTTTTCGTTGACGGGGTGAGAATTAAGGTTTATAATGCAAAAGTTGCTGACATGACCACACAAGCACATGTCGGGGAGATTGTTTCGTGCAAAAAAAGATTTTTAATTCAAGCAAGCGATGGGGTTTTTGAAATTTTGCGCTGTCAATCGGCGGGCGGAAAGGTGCTTGACGCAAAGTCTTTTTTGAATGGTTATCATTTCAAATCGCTGAGAGTGGATGAAATTTCAACGGTGGTGGATGCATGATTTTGGATATGAGTTTGCCAGAGATTGAAGAATATGTTTGTGCTTTGGGAGAGAAGAAATATCGCGCAAAGCAACTCTATGAAGGCGCAATTATGCTGAAAAAGTTGGAAGAAATTTCAAATTTGCCAAAAAATTTCAAGGAAAAAGTGCAAAAAGACTATTTTTCATACGAAATTGTTGCTGACCTGACATCCAAAGATGGCACAAAGAAAGTTGCCATAAAACTTCCTGACGGAAGCGTTGTGGAAAGCGTGCTTTTGAGATATAAATACGGCAACACTGTTTGCGTTTCCACACAAGTGGGGTGCAGAATGGGGTGCAAATTTTGCGCCTCCACTCTCAATGGACTCAAACGCAATTTGACGGCGGGAGAAATTTTGCTTCAAGTTTTGCACTTCAATCGTGTTTTGGGCGGAACGCATAAAGAGCGGAAAGTGACAAATGTGGTGCTTATGGGTTGCGGAGAACCTTTGGATAACTATGAAAATGTCACAAAATTTTTGCACCTTGTTTCTTCGGAAGAAGGGCTTAACATCAGTCAAAGAAACATCTCTCTTTCCACTTGCGGACTTGTTCCAAAAATATATCAACTTGCTGACGATGGTTTTTCGGTGACGATGACAATCTCTCTTCATGCACCAAATGACGAACTTCGAAAGACAATTATGCCAATCGCAAACGCGTATAAAATTGACGAAGTTTTGAAAGCGTGTGACTATTATTTTGACAAAACGGGCAGGCGAATATGTTTTGAATATTCTTTAATTGACGGTGTGAATGACGGCGAAAGTTGCATCAAACAACTTGCACAAATTTTGCATGGGCGCGCTTGCCATGTCAACTTAATTCCGCTCAATTCAGTCAAAGAGAAAAGGCTTAACGGTGTATCTCGAAAGAAGGCGTATCAAATTGCTGACCAACTTGAAAAACTTGGAATTTCTGCAACGGTGCGACGAACCATGGGTGAAGACATCGAAGGCGCGTGCGGACAGTTGAGAAATCGAATTGAAAGCGAATGAAAATTGAATGCAAATGAATGAAATATAAAAATAAAAATGTCGGAATATAAAACAAAAAATTATAAAACAAAAAAATCAAAAAATAATAAAAAATGCGAAAAAACAGAAAAAAGTATAAAAAATTGCCAATTTTTGATAAAAAAACGGTATTTTTTTACAAAAAATGTGTTAAAACCAAGAAGAAATTAAATGTTAAATGAAATAAAAAAATAATTAAAAAACAATTTTTCGAATATTTTTCTTTGAATTTTTCTCAAATTTTGTTAAACTTATCAAAAGGAGATGTTTTTGTGAGCGTGAAAAAAAATGTGGATATTGCGGTTTCGACCGACCCAATCAAAGATTACCAAAATATAATTGAGTATGCCAAACAAATGCAAGGCGTGGCGGATTTTTTACATTGTGATGTTATGAATGAAAATTTCGTCAAAAAGAACACATATGACTTTAACCTTGTCAAAAACATCAATCGCAACAGTGTGATTATGCTTGATGTGCATCTTATGGTCAACGAGCCGAGCGAAGATATATCAAAGTATATTGAAGCGGGGGCGAACATTGTGACTGTGCACTATGAAGCGTTTGAGAACAAAGAAGATTTGGTCAACGCGATAAGATTTATCAAAGAAAATCATGCGCTGGCAGGCATTGCGTTGAATCCAAAAACGCAGTTTAAGGAAATTCGTTCTTTTGTTTTCAACTGCGACCTTGTGCTTGTTATGGGTGTTGAGCCGGGCGCAAGCGGACAATCCACTCTTCCTGAAACGATCGATAAAGTCAAGGAAATAAACAATTTCAGACGAGATAACAACTTGCGTTTCAAAATTGAGTTTGACGGTGGGGTGAATTTGGATAATGCCAAAACACTGATTGATGCAGGGGTGGACATCCTTGTGAGCGGAAGTTTTGTGTTCAATGCCACAAATCGTGAGAATGCGGTCAAACAACTTCGCAGTCAGGAATGAAAATAAAATATTTTGAAAATATGTTTTTAAGAACGCGCTGTATGGATATTTTTCAATGAAATTGGAAGAGATTTTTAACTATTTTTCCAAATATGATTGATTTTTTGTGAAAAATGTGTTATCATGTTAAAGTGTTTGTGGGCTGAGATGTTTAAACATCCATAAGTGAGATTTAAAAACATGGTCCCGTGGTCAAGAGGTCAAGACGCCGCCCTCTCACGGCGGAATCAGGGGTTCGATTCCCCTCGGGACTACCACAGATTTCAAAATTTTCAAGATTTTTCAGCTCAGCAAATTGAGATTAATGGAGATAATATGCAAAAAATCAGTAAGTTTGCAAAATTTCAATTTGATAAATTTGATAAAACTTTGATTGATGATTTGGCAGATTATCTAGATTCTCAAGTTTCGGGGATTTGTGATTTTTTTGAAATACAGATTCCAAAAGAAAAAGTTGAGATTGAGATTGTTTCCACCAAAGCCGAATATGACAAGAAATTTAAACTTTTGAATGGGTGGAAAGAGGATGAAAAAGTTCCAAAATCTTATAGGGGTTGTTTCGTTAAAGGCAAAATTCTTTATCTTTCAATTTATGACTATAAAAACACAACTCACGCTTTTGAAGAACAAAATTTTGAAAAAGCGATTGATGATTACAAGAAAACTTTGGTGCATGAGTATGTCCACTTTGTCAACGATTTATTTAACAAAGAACATGGATGTTTTTGGACTGAAAGATTTTTGGTCGAGGGGATTGCAACTTATTTAAGTCATCAAAAAGATGAGAATATAATTCAATTTGATTTCACACTGGATAAATTTAATAAAGAAGATGATTATGGTGCCTATTATTTAATTACAAAATTCTTTGTTGAAAATTACGATAAAAAATATGTTTTGCAAGTTTTTCAAAGCAGTCGAATGGCTCAAGAACTTCTGACAAACGAATTGTTTGATAAAGCAAAGAGTTTTTATACACACGAGAAAAGCACCGAAAGCGAAATAATAAAATAGACAAAAAATTGCTTGTTTTGGGCATTGATAAATTTACCTACCAAGAAAATTGAAATAAAAAAAGATTAGATTTTATTCTAATCTTTTTTCTCATCATTTTCTTTTTTTTGTATCCACAATTAGCACATTCATTTTCGTCTTCATAAATTGGGAAACCGCAATTTTTACAAAATATGTATGGAGCATTTGCCTGTTCTTTTGTCAAATCTTTAAATTTTTCTATCTTTTTTTCTATAATTTTTTGGTCATTTTCGTTCTCTTTTTTTGAAATATCAGGAAGTCCAGCACTATAAATCAAACCAATTATCCCTAAAAAAAATCCTACCCAAAAACCGCCATCATAACCTTTTTTTCTATATAACTCCATAGTCAAACAGGCGCATATTATCCAGTAAAATATACATACAACTACACCAATAATTAAACCTGTCATCATAATTCACCTCTTTTTGAAATTATATCAAATTTAAAACAAATTTGCAATAAAAATTTTGTTATTAATTTATTTTTTAGCAGTTAAATTCGAAGAGAATTTATCTTTTTTTGTCCATATTGACAAAAATTGTTTAGAATTTGATGGAGAATGTGATATAATAAGTCTGTTATGATTAAATTTACTTGGTTTGGCACGGCGAGTGTGCTTCTTGAAATTGACGGCGAAAAATTGTTGTTTGACCCGTTTTTTAGGATGAATAAAAATTTGGAACAACCTTCACTTGCAGAGTTTTGTGAAGTTGATTATATATTCAACACGCATCCGCACTTTGACCACTTGTGTGATGTTCCGAAAATTTTGGAAAATTCCAAAGCAAAAATTTATGGAACTGCAACGGCGTATTTAAGACTTGAAACGCAGGGTGTTGATGTGGAAAATAGGGTGGAAATTTTATGCCCACACGAGAGTTTGAAAACTTCTCACGCAGAAATTTTTGTTCATCGCTCAAAACATGTCAAAAACAATTTTGCAATCATTCTGCTCACTGCACTCAGGGGGCTTTCAAGATTTGCTTTTGGGAAAGCGGTTAAAATTTTGAAAAAACACAAAAATTTTCTTATGGGCGGTGACATTGTTGCGTTTGAATTGAAAGCGCAAGGCAAAACCATTTTGATTTTCGGTTCGGCAGGAATTGACCAAGGTGCAAATTTGCCAAAAGATGTCGATGTGCTTGTTTGGCCATATCAAGGGCGCACGAATATGGCAAAATATTCCTTGCCAATCATTGAAAAAATCAATCCAAAAGTGCTTATTTTGGACCATTTTGATGATGCTTTCCCACCAATCACATCCAGCGTTAACACGCATAAATTTGTTTCGTTAATGAAGAAAAAACATCCAGAAATCAAGGTTATTGTTCCAAAATATAAACAAAAAATTGAATTGTGAGATAGAAAATATTAAAAAATCTTGACTTAAATTTGTTCAGTCAAGATGTCCATTATTTTTTCAATCTTTTTGCTTTCTTCTTTGTTTAATCTCTTCTTCAATGCGTTGATGCTTGTTTCTTCATCCTTGTTTTCAAACATATTAAAGAACTTTTTTGTCGGCACAAGCAGATATTCTCTTCCGTCTTTTGCTGATTTTTCTTTTGTTATAAAGCCTTTTTTGATGAGAGTTTTCACTTTATATGTGGCATTTGGCGAAGATATGTCCAAAAATTCGGCGAATTCTGTGATTGTTGGATTTTCCATAAGATAAATGCATTCAAGGCAAAAATATTCGGACGGGGACAAGCTTTCGTCCTTTTCTTTTATGCGCTTGAACATGCTTTTTATAAGCATCAGTTTGATTTTGCGATAAACTGCATTGAATTTTCTTCTTATTGCCATATCTTCTCCAATTTCAATATCATGATAACATTTTTTTATGAAAAGTTCAAGTTTTTCACCAAAGATTTTTTGTTAATTTACAAAATTTTTTAAAAAAGTTTGTGCTGTCATTTTATGACAAAAAAACCGATTAAAATCAAATTAAATGAAATCAAATTAAAGACAAAAAAGTAAAAATCATATTAGAGATAAAAATCAAATTTTTAAAATCAGCGCTTTAAGTTGTTCGGCGTATGAGTTTGCTTTTTCAATGGAAGGATGTTCAATCATTATGCGAACTTTGTCTTCCGTTCCGCTGGCGCGTATCAAAACTCTGCCAGCAGGGGCAATTTCGTTGGCAATTTTGTTTGCCATAATCTTTAAGTTTTCGTTGTTGAGAATTTTTATCTTATCTTTGACGCTCACATCGATGTTTGATTGGGGGATCAGTTTTGCGTCAAACAACTCTTCCAAAGATTTTCCACTTTTTTTGATAATTTCGCAGATTTTCAAGGCTGTCAAAATGCCGTCACCTGTTTGCGCGTGGGTTTTGATTATTATATGTCCTGATTGCTCTCCGCCAAGCGTTAGGTTCATCTTTTCCATGGCTTCAATGACATATTTGTCGCCGATGTCGGTGCGTATGAGATTGATTTTGTTTCGGTTTAAGCCGACCATAATTCCACTGTTGGTGTGACTTGTTCCAACCACAGAGTTGGCAAACAATTCTCCTTTCTCTTTCATGCTTTTGGCAAGGATATAGAGCAGTTTGTCGCCGTCGAACATCTCGCCATTCTGAACGGCAATAACACGGTCGGCATCTCCGTCATACGCAAAACCTATATCGGCGTTCACTTTTTTCATTTTTCGGATCAAATTTTCAATATGTAAACAACCACAATCTTTGTTTATCTTCTTTCCGTCGTTTGAGCAGGCAATTTTGCATACTTTTGCACTAAGAGTTTTGAATATTTTTGGCGCAACTTTGAAACTTGCTCCATTGCTGGCATCTATGCAGACAAAAAGTCCTTCCAAATTCACATCGACACAGCCTTTAAGGTGCTCAAAATATTGTCTTTGCAAATTTTTGTCTTCCGTGAAATGTCCGCAACTGTCCGATATGTTGTTATTTTTGAAAAATTCTTCCAAAAATTCTTCTTCATTGTCGGAAATCTTTTTTCCATTTGACCCAAAAATTTTGATACCGTTAAATTCTGCGCTGTTGTGTGAGGCGGTTATCATCACGCCATAGTCAAATTTGTTGCGCTCTGTCAAATATGAAATTTCAGCGGTTGGCGCAATTCCGACACTTGTCACATTTCCGCCACCTTGAAGAATGCCCGCAGAGAGTGACAACATAAGCGCGTCCGCCGAACATCTTGTGTCATGTCCGACCAGAACTTTGGGGGTTGATTTGATTTGCGTGAGTGCGTTGCCAACATTGAAAGCCAACTCACATGTCAGCGTTTTTCCATATTCTCCTCTGATTCCATCCGTTCCAAAAAAATCTGCCATTTTTTTCTCCTACCTTTTGATATATGCCGAAAACCAACTTAAAGTCCACACCTTTCCCGCAAAATTATCAAAATTTCTCTTTTTCTTTTTTAATTCAGAACATGAATGAGTAAATGGAAGATATATCTCCTATGTTTAATGCGTATATTTGATAAAATGAATTATAAAATATATCTTTGGAGAGTCAATGTTATTAGATAGAGCGATAACTGAAAGGATTTATGATTTGTGCAAAGAAAGGAACATAACTCCAAATAAATTGGCAAACATGGCTGGGATGCCGGCAGGTTCTCTGAAAAGTATTTTTTATGGCAAAAGCAAAAATGTTGGCACAAGGACGCTTTTGGAAATTTGTCAGGCGCTTGATATCAGTCTTTACGACTTTTTTAATGATGAAAAATTTAAAGATTTGGATTTGGAAGGACGATATTAAGTTGTTCGGAATGAGATAAAGATTGGATATTGCTGAGATTTGTCCAAGAAAAAGGGGAGAGATGCTAAATTAACAAAAAACAGGAGGAAGCAATATGATTGATAAGGACGGGTTCGAAAGACCAGATGATCAACATGAACACATCATTGAACAAAAAAATCAAAATCGCAGTGTGAAATTTGACGAGAACTATCCATTTCGTCCTCGAAATATTTTTTTCCGTATATGGGCATCAATTTTCAGGGGATTGGCAATTTGTGTGTTCAATCCATACATGGTTTTCAAAAATGGAATGTTCACTTTCGGAACGGAAAACAGAAAAAGGATGCGACGCAAAGCATTTGTCATCACTTGCAACCATGTGTCAATCATGGACGACCTTTCCATCGGCACAAATGTTTTTGCTTGGAGAAAGATTTATTACACAACTTTGGAACAAAATATCAGACGCCCAATCATTGGCTTTTTTATGCGTTCACTTGGCGGAATTCCAATTCCAACACAAAGCCTTTCGGGGATAAAGAAATATAATGATGACATCGCTTATATTTTGAAAAAGAAAAAACCTATAATTTATAATCCAGAAGGCTCGTTGTGGCCAAAATATAGAGAAGTTCGCGACTTCAAGCGCGGGGCTTTTGTTGTTGCTGTGAAGAACAATGTTCCGGTGCTTCCAATCGTGGCACTTTTCAAAAGGAAGAAAAAGAAAAACGGAAAATATAAATATAGGATGTATTTTGCCATTTGCAACCCTGTTGAAATTGACAAAACTTTGGATGCGCGCTCTGCTTCTGAAAAACTCAAACTGCAAGTGCAAGAAACAACCAAGCGCGTGGCAAGAGAGTGGTATGAAATTCAAGATTGTGGTTTTGGCGATGAAAAAATTTCGCGACAACTTGTTCCAAACAAAAATCTTTTCTTTAAAGATGACCAATGGATTGTGAAGATTGACGCTCACGAACGCAAGCGTTCAAAAAAACAATCCAAAGAAAAGGATTATCAGGAAGATTTGATTGTCAAACATGCCTAAACTTGAAAATTAAATCATTAAAGAAAGTCAAGAAAATTCAAAAATAAAGAAATTTGCATATTTTTAACCAATTCACATAATCACATAGAAAAGAATGGAAACAAATTGGAAAATTGACCCAAGCAAGACAAATATGTGCCATATGCTGTGGATGTATCTCACTTTGTGGCCAAAACCAAAAAACACTGCACCGACTGTGTAGGAAATTCCGCCTGCCAAAAGCCACCAAAAGCCAGCCATATCCAAATGTTGCACAAGTGGAACAATGGCAAGAAGGACGCACCAGCCAAGCGCGAGATAGAGAAACATTGAAAGACCTTTCCACTTATACATGTTCACAGCATTGAGCACAATTCCCAAAATTGACAGACTCCAAACCAATGCGAGCAGTGAATATCCCCACGCTGGAACGCTTGCAAGAGTGATAAGACAATATGGGGTGTATGTTCCAGCAATCAGAAGAAAGATTGAGCAGTGGTCAAAAATGCGAAAGACCTTTTTTGCGCGATTGCGCCTTAAAAAATGATATATGGCACTCATGATGTAGGTGATAATCATGCAAAAACCATATATATAGATGCTCAAAATTCCGATTGCGTTGCAATACATGTGCGCAAAGACAACGCCAATGATAAGAAAAATTATGCCAAAGCCAGCGCCAACAATGTGAGTGACAGCGCTGAATATCTCTTCACCTTTTGTGAAATCGGGCAAATTTTTGTCATATTCTTTTTGGGGCATATATTCTCCTAAAAAGTTATTTTCTCAATTTTTTTGCATTTGGTTTTTTATATATAATGCTTCAAAATTGTTATAAATCTCAAAATTATTTCAATTTTCAACAAAGAACTAAGTTCATTTTAAACTTAAAACAGGAAAATGTAAAGCGATTGAATAAAAAAACTGATTTTTGTCCTTAAACTTCTTTTCTTTATTGCTTTATTTTGGTATAATTTGAATATGAAAATCAAAAGCGCAAAATATCTCACTTCCGCTGTGGAAGAAAGTCAAATTTTGAAAGATGATGTGAGCGAAGTGGCGTTTGTCGGCAGAAGTAATGTCGGCAAGTCTTCTCTCATAAACGCTCTTGTCGGGCAAAAGGGCTTGGCAAAAACATCTTCAACTCCGGGATTGACAAAGATGATTAACTATTTTCTCATCAACGAGCAGTTTCGCATCGTTGACTTGCCAGGATATGGCTATGCAAAGACGGGGCAAAAACATATCGCAAATTGGGCGGGACTTATGGAGAAATATCTTCTAAATTCTCCAAATCTTTCCACGGTCTTTGTGCTTGTGGATTGCAGGCACACGCCAAGTGACCTTGACCGTTTGATGCTTGACTTTTTGAATTTTAACCAAATTCCATATGTCATTGTTGCCACAAAGGTGGATAAACTTGCAAAATCCAAAATTCCGCAAGCATGCACAAAAATTGCCAGAGAGTTGGGTGTGCGTAAAGAAATCGTTTTTCCGTTCTCTTCCGAAAATGGTTTTGGCAAAGAGAAACTTTTGGAGTATATTGAAAATTTGGTGTAACCTTGTTTGTGAATTCTCACTGACAGTTTGTTTTGTCAGTCAAAATAAACCTATTTCAAAAAAATAGCACTCTTTTTGAAAAATCTTTTCAAATCATTTGCATTGCGCATGGCTTTTTTGCTACAATGTAATTGTTACAAAAAAAGGATAAATAAAGGAGTTTGAAGTCTATGAAAAAGTATGTTTATTTGTTTAAGGAAGCCGACGGAAAAAACAAGGCGCTTTTTGGCGGGAAAGGTGCAAACCTTGCTGAAATGACAAAAATCGGCATGCCTGTTCCACAAGGTTTCACAATCACAACCGAAGCCTGCACAAAATATTATGAAGATGGTCGCACAATCAACGACTCAATCATCTCTCAAATCGAAGCAAGCCTTGCAAAGATTGAAAAAATCACAGGAAAGAAGTTTGGTGACGCAGAAAATCCACTTCTTGTTTCTGTTCGTTCTGGCGCAAGAGTTTCCATGCCAGGCATGATGGACACAATCTTGAACCTTGGGCTTAACGACCAAGTTGTTGAAGGTTTGGCTCAACTGACAAACAACGAGAGATTTGCTTACGATTCATATCGCCGTTTCATCCAAATGTTCAGCGATGTTGTTATGCAACAAGACAAATCTAAATATGAAAGAATTTTGGACGAAATCAAAGAGAAAAAAGGCGTTAAGTTCGACAAAGATTTGACTGCCGAAGATTTGAAAGAAATCGTCAAACTCTTTAAAAAACTGTATAAAGAAGGGCAAAAAGAAGACTTCCCACAAGAACCAAAAGTTCAACTTATTGAAGCGGTTAAGGCCGTGTTCCGCTCTTGGGATAACGACAGAGCAAATGTATACCGCAGAATGCACGATATCCCATATAATTGGGGGACTGCTGTCAATGTTCAGTCCATGGTGTTCGGAAATATGGGCGATGACAGCGGAACAGGTGTGGCTTTCACAAGAAATCCATCCACAGGCGAAAATGTGCTTTATGGTGAATATCTCATGAACGCTCAAGGCGAAGATGTTGTTGCAGGAATTCGCACTCCACAACCAATCGCTCAACTTGAACAACAAAATCCAGAAGTTTACGCGCAATTTGCAACCATTGCAAAGAAACTTGAAAATCACTACAAAGACATGCAAGACATGGAATTCACAATCGAGCGCGGAAAACTTTATATGCTTCAAACTCGAAACGGAAAAAGAACTGCCAAGGCCGCTTTGAAAATTGCAGTTGACCTTGTTGCAGAAGGAATGATTGACAAGAAAACCGCTCTTTCAATGATTGACCCAAAACAACTTGATGCACTTTTGCACCCAACTTTTGACGAGAAAGCACTCAAAAAAGCCAAATTGATTGGCGAAGCATTGCCAGCATCTCCAGGCGCTGCAAGCGGAAAGATTTGCTTCACAGCAGAAAAGGCAAAAGAGCAGGGCGGAAAGAAAAACAAAGTTGTGCTTGTTCGTCTTGAAACATCGCCAGAAGACATTGAAGGTATGGCAGCAAGCCAAGGCATTTTGACGGCTCGTGGTGGAATGACATCTCACGCTGCCGTTGTTGCGCGCGGTATGGGAACATGCTGTGTTGCAGGTTGCAGTGCAATCAAATTCGCTGACGACGGAAAATCTTTCACACTTGGCGGAAAGAAATATAAAGAAGGCGACATCATCTCTTTTGACGGCTCAACAGGAAAAATTTATGACGGCGAAATTGCCACTGTTGAAGCAAAAATTTCTGGTGAATTTGCCACAATCATGGATTGGGCTGATGAATATCGCGATTTGATGGTAAGAACCAACGCTGATAATCCACGCGACGCAGGTGTTGCGTTCGATTTTGGCGCAGAAGGTGTTGGTCTTTGCAGAACTGAACATATGTTCTTTGAAGCAAACAGAATTCCTGCTGTTCGTCAAATGATTGTTTCAACAACTGTTGAAGAAAGAAAGAAAGCACTCAAAAAACTTCTTCCAATGCAACTTAAAGATTTCAAAGGAA
>CAYNTF010000017.1:0-12566 GCA_964400145.1 uncultured Lachnospiraceae bacterium
AAGCTTTTTTAAAATTTTTTTGAAAATTTTTAAAAATGCTTGCCTTCCCCCCCCCCGCAAGTTATAATGGTATTGGGTTTGCGAAAACTGACATATATATTCCACCAAAGTTTGAAATCTGCGCGTCGAGTTGAAACTTGCGAAATTGAACTTATATATATGGTTGGTTTTGCACAAACTATGAAAAAGCCAAAAGAAAAAATATAAAAGGGAGGTTATTAAAAAATGGCTGAAAATGAAAATGGTATGAACAAAAAGAAGAAGGTGGCGATTATCACAGTGTCGGTTGTGGCAGTGGTGGCGGTTCTGTTTTTGGCAATCTTTCTTCCAATATATTTAACGAAAAATTCAGACGAGTTGATTGACGAAACGCCTGGCATTGATATGCCAGAAGAAGAAACTCAAATTGATATGCCAGAAGAAGAAACTCAAGAAGTGATTTTGGAGTCGAAAATAGAAAGTGGGATGGTTTTGAATCAAATTTTAAAAGACAATGAAAACTATCAAGAACAAGACACTAGCACTGTGAAGATTGTCTTTGATTATTATACTGACGGAGAAGCAAAAACATATGTTGTAAGCGACCAAAATGTCATTGCTGGTGCGGAGGCAGAAGTGTATGATTGGGCTGATATCTATCGCGTCGACACAACGGTGTATATTCTTTCAAATGATGTGATTGTTTTGCCTGATGATTCGTCATATGCGTTCTATAACTTCCGAGTTGTTGAAGAAATCGTTTTTAACAACATTTACACAAAAAATGTGACGAATATGGGTTGGATGTTCCGTTATTGCAACGCCTTATTAGAACTTGACCTTTCAAGTTTTAATACCAGCAATGTAGCGAATATGACTCGAATGTTCTATGACTGCAATAGTATGACAAACCTTAATCTCAGTAGTTTTGATACAACAAATGTAACAAATATGAGCTATATGTTTGACAGATGTTCTTCTTTAACCGAAATTGACCTTTCAAGTTTTGATACGCAAAATGTGAAAGAAATGAGCTATATGTTTGAATATTGTAGCGGACTTACCACACTTGATGTCACAGGATTCGATACAAGCAGTGCTACTAATTTAAGTCATATATTTTTTGCTTGTAGTTCTTTGAAGAGCCTTGACCTTAGCAGTTTTGATACAAGTCGCGTGCTTAATATGGATAGTCTATTTTATGAATGCACAAGTTTAGAAGAGATAAAATTTGGAGAAAAATGGGATACAAGCAATGTGACGGTTATGTCATGGATGTTTTCTTATTGTTATAAATTGGAATCGCTTGATATTGCAAATTGGAACACAGCAAAAGTGGAAAATATGAGAGATATGTTTTATGAGTGTGTTTCTTTAAGTGAAATCAATTTGTCAAGTTGGGATACAAGTTGTGTGATGCTGATGCGTAAGATGTTTTATGGTTGCACAGGTTTGACAGAACTTGATCTTTCAAATTGGGATACAAGTGAAGTGACGGATATGTATCAAATGTTTTACGGATGTTCAAATCTTGTAACAATCTATGTTGGTGAAGATTGGACAATAGGTGCAGTCGAAAATTCCGCAGAGATGTTCTTGGACTGCACAAAGTTGGTTGGTGATGTTGCATATGACAGCAATTATGTTGACGCAGCAAAAGCACACACTGGTGACGGTGGCTATCTGACTTTGAAAGAAAGTGTTTAATTTCCAATACCCTTGCCATTACCATATTTAAATAAATTTTTTAAATTACATCTTGACAAGTTGTTGATTTTGTGTTACGATAGTCGGGTAGTAATATAAAACTTGGAGGTATTTATGAAATTTGTTATAAGTGGCATCACTAATGAAGATTTGATTCAAGGAGGAGTTCTTTATTTGAAAGGAGGGAGTGCTCTGTCAGAAGTTCCAACAGTTGTTGGAAGTTTTGCTGGCGAAAAATGTGATAATGTGAAAATTTTGATTTTGGGCGATGGCATAACTAAAATTGAAGACAATGCTTTTTATTGCAGCAGAAGATTGAAAGAAATCAAATTTTCGGAAGGTCTTGAAGAGATTGGCATTATGGCTTTTTATGGATGCATTTCTCTCAAAGAACTTAAATTGCCAAATGGACTTCGAAGTGTTGGTGTAAAAGCTTTTGATTCTTGCGATTTGGAAAGAGTGACTTTCCCGGACACTGTGAGTAGAATTTGCAGAGGTGCTTTCACAAACAACCCAAATTTGAAAGAAGTTGAAGTGCCAGCCCTTTGCAAAGTTGACAATGGAGCTTTTGATCCAGGTTGTGTCGTGAAAAGACAAGGACAAAAAGATTATGAATTTAAAGGCGGAAACGGTGGCGGTTGGGAAATCGGTGACTGACAGCAGAAATTTGTCGATATTTTCAAATCGTCAAAAAAACGAAAGAAATCTTTGAATAAAACAAAAGAGTTGACCAAATGTTGCCAACTCTTTTTTGTTGAACGCTCTTTTTCTTTGTTGGACAAACGATATTAAGACTCTGAAACAAAATTTTTGTTTTTTTGGAAGTCTTTTTGTTTTTTTGTTTTAATTAAGTTTGATTTTTTAACTTGTTTTATGGTATTCTTTTCTTATGGTAAAGCCTGTTGTTGCGATAGTTGGAAGAGCAAATGTCGGCAAATCGACATTTTTCAATAAGATATGCGGAAAAAGATTGAGCATTGTTGATGATGTTGCGGGGGTCACTCGTGACAGGCTTTATGCTGACGCAAATTGGGCAGGGCGAGATTTCACCATTGTCGACACGGGCGGGGTGGAGTTTTCAAGCGATGATGTTTTTCAGCAAGAAATTTTTGAGCAGGTGATGTTGGCTATTGAGAACGCCACGGTTATCATTTTCTTGGTTGACGGCAAAACGGGTGTCACTCAATCAGATGAGGATGTTGCAAAACTTCTTCGAAAACAGAACATTCCTGTTGTGCTTGTGGTGAACAAATTGGACAATTTTGATGTTTCGGCAACATACGAATTTTATGGACTTGGACTTGGCGAGCCAATGCCGATTTCGTGCCATCAAGCAAAAGGAATCGGTGATGTTTTGGACAAAGTTGTTTCATATTTTCCACAAAATGTGCAAGAAGATGATGTTGCTGGTGTGAAAATAAGTTTGGTTGGTCGTCCAAATGTTGGCAAAAGTTCGCTCGTCAACCGACTTCTTGGAAAAAAGCGTGTGGTTGTCAGCGATGTTGAAGGCACAACGCGTGACAGTGTGATTATTCCGTTCAGATGCAACAAAAAAGACTATAATCTCATTGACACGGCTGGACTTAGGCGTCAGCGAGCGGTGGAAAAGCAGTCGGTGGAAGGCTATTCCGTTCTTCGAAGCATGTCTGCAATCGAAATGAGTGATGTGGTGCTGATTGTTTTGGATGCCACAAAGCAGGTCACCGAGCAGGATGTTCGAATTGCGGGTTATGTTCACGAAGCGAAAAAGCCAAGCGTTGTGATTGTCAACAAGTGGGACGAAAAACTTATGACAAAAGACGAATTCACAAAAATTTTGCGTGAAAAACTTTCGTTTATGTCCTATTTCAAAGTGCTTTTTGTTTCAGCGTTGACAGGAGAAGGACTTTCAAACATAATGAAAATGGTTGATGAAGTGTATGAAAACTCTTCAAGGCGGATTACAACGGGAATTTTGAACGATATCTTGCACGATGCAATTTTGAATTTTGAACCGCCGTCAAAAAGTGGAAAAAGGGCGAAGATTATGTTTGTGACTCAGGCATCAACCAATCCACCAAAATTTGTTTTCTTCTGCAAAGAACCGACGCTTATCAACTTTTCGTATCAGCGATATTTGGAGAATAAATTAAGAGAAAAGGCAGAATTTTCAGGAACGCCGATTGAACTTGTATTCAAAGGGAAGGAGGAAGAATGATAGTTTATTTATATGTGGCGATTGCTTTTGTTGTGGGCTATTTGTTTGGGAACATAAATTTTGCCCGAGTTTTTTCGGCGCGTTTGGAAAAGAAAGACATAACAACCATCGGAAGCAAAAATCCTGGCACAATGAATATGCTCCGAACGCAAGGTTTTGGGCGTGCAATGTTGACTCTTATTTGCGAAGCGTTGAAGGTTGGACTTCCAGCCCTTGCTTGCTATTTTATCTTCCAGAATTTTTATTTAGGCTTTGAAAATTTGGCATATTTCCTTTCTGCATTTGGCGGAGTTTTGGGACATTGCTTTCCTGCTTTATACAAATTTAAAGGGGGCAAGGGTGTTGCCTGCACATTTGGAATGTTCGTTTTTCACCCAAATTTTTGGTGGCTGGCACTTGTGATTTTTGTGATATGTTTCTGTCTGTTTTTCTTTATTTCATATCCTTTCATAATCTCACACATATTCATTTTGGTCATGAGCGTGTATGCAACATTTTTCTTTGTTGTCAACAGTGTGATGTGGTGGATTCCGCTCATCGTGATTGTGTGGCTGAACTTTGCACTGATTGTTGTTTTGCATAGGGCGAACATAAAGCGCCTTATAAATGGCACCGAAAACAAAGTGAACTTCAAAGAAAAAGTGATGGGGGCGTTTAAGAAGAAAGACAAAGAAGTGCAAGTTGATGATTCAAAAGATGATGAAGTGAAAGAAACTGACAATTTGCAGACAGAAGATAAAAGCGAGAAAGAAAGCACAGGAAAGGACGATGAACAGACAACAACTGATTGAACACATCAAGGAAGAATTTGGCGTTTCATTTGACAAACCATTCAAGGACGATTTTGATTCAATGGTCTTTCGCCATAAAGACAGCAAAAAATGGTTTGCGCTCGTCATGCAGGTGAAGAGAAACAAACTTGTCGGGCAGGACGAGAGATTTGTCGATGTTTTGAATTTGAAATGCGACCCAATCTTACGCCACGCGCTTTTGCAGAACAAAGGGGTTTATGTTGCCTATCACATGAACAAAGTGCATTGGATTTCTGTGATTTTGGAAGAAGCGGAATTTCAAGATGTTGCCACATTGGTGGAAATGAGTTTTGATTTAACAAAAAAATGAAGGCGTCAAAATTTTGACGCTTTTTTTGAAGAACCACTTTTGTTTGTTCATAAGATTGTCGTCATTGACAATTTTTTTTATATTTTTTTGAGAAATGATGAGCGAAAATTTGTCATTTTTTTTGTGAATTTTTGTCAAAATGGGCGAATTTGCTCATTTTTTGGCTGATTTTTTGGAAAAATACAAGCATTTTTTAAAATTTTTCTGAAAATTTTTAAAAATGCTTGCCTTCCCCCCCCCGCAAGTTATAATGGTATTGGGTTTGAAAAAACTTCAAAAAGCCAAAAAAAAGAAAAAATATTAAAAGGAGGTAATTTAAAAAAATGGCTGAAAATGAAAATGGTATGAGTAAAAAGAAAAAGGTGGCAATCATCACAGCGTCGGTTGTGGGTGTGGTGGCAGTTCTGTTTCTGGCAATCTTTCTTCCAATCTATCTCACTCGTTCAAGCGAAGTGGACAATTCAAACTTGCCAAGTGGTTCGACTTTGAATGAGTTGATTAAGGGAAGTGACAGCAATTATAGAGATGAAGACACCACAGTGAAGAGAATTGTTTTTGATTATTACGACAAAGACGAAAGCGGTGCCTATACACAAACCGAAAGTGGCAACTATACTTACACTGAAAACGAAGTGAATGTTCTGGAAGAACAAGAAGCGGAAAGTTATGTTTGGAACGATGTTCAAATTGATGTCTATCGCATTTCAGACGGTGACGGCACAACAATATATTTTCTTTCAACCGAAGATATAGTGGCAAATTCGGATATGTCATATTCATTCTATAATTTGACCTCTGTTGAAGAGATTGTTTTCAACAATTTCGACACAAGCAGTGTGACTTCAATGGGTTACATGTTCAATAATTGCACTTCTTTGACCAATGTTGATGTTTCGAAATGGAACACAAGCAAAGTCACAGACATGCGTGGGGTATTCTGGAATTGCAGTTCTTTGACAACCATTGATGTATCAAATTGGAACACCAGCAAAGTTACGAATATGGGAAGAATATTTTATAATTGCAGACTATTGACAACTCTTGACGTGTCAAATTGGGATGTAAGCAATGTGACGAATATGGTGCATATGTTCCGTGATTGCAGAGTTTTGACAACTCTTGATGTTTCGAAATGGAACACAAGCAGTGTTCAAAGTATGGGATATATGTTTGCTGACTGTCGTTTGTTGGAAAACATTGACGTTTCAAATTGGAATACATCAAATGTTGACTATATGGCAGGGATGTTCTATGATTGTTATGTTTTGACTGGACTTGATGTTTCAAATTGGGACACCAGTAATGTGACTGATATGGGTTGGATGTTTTATGGTTGCAGAAGTTTGACAACTCTTGACCTTTCAAGTTTTGATACCAGCATTGTGACGACTTTTGCAGGGATGTTCTATGGTTGCACGGAGCTCACAGAACTCAATCTTTCAAGTTTCAACACCAGCAATGTGGCTAGTATGAGTCGAATGTTCCGTGAATGCACTTCTTTGACTGAACTTGACATTTCAAGTTTTGACACCAGCAATGTGACGAATATGACAGGAATGTTTTATGGTTGCACAAATCTTGAAATAATCTATGTTGGCGAAGGCTGGACAACAGATGCAGTGGCAGAAGACTATGACACAGATATGTTCTATAACTGCACATCTCTTCCATATTTCACTGAAAACGAAAGTGATACAAGTTCCAAATACGCTTATGCTGGATACCGCGAAGATTTACTAGCTTATGGCTATTTGACAGACATCAGCGAGAAAGTTACCGGTGAAGATGAGTGAATGATTTTTCAACTTAAAACAATTTTGGGGTGTGAATTTTAACATTTCAACAGAAAACACGGGCGTTTTGTGGCGTCCGTTTTTTTGTCGCAATTTTCTTTATTTTTTCTGTTTAACATTCTTTTTTTTCGCATATTTTCAGTTTGGGTCAATGTTGTTCTATTTGCGCGCGGTTTTTCATATTGTATTATATCCCTAGGAGGTTTTATGGAAAAATACGAAATTTATCAGGATATCAAAAATCGCACCGACGGTGACATATATGTTGGCGTTGTTGGACCTGTTCGTGTGGGAAAATCAACTTTCATTTCGCAATTTATGCAAAAACTTGTCATCCCAAACATCGATAACAAAAATGTCCGAGAGCGCACCATTGACGAGTTGCCTCAAAGTGCGGACGGTAAAACTGTCATGACAACTCAGCCAAAGTTCGTGCCAAATGAGGCGGTCAGAATTGCGGTGGCTGACAAAATCAATTTGCGCGTGCGCATGATTGATTGCGTGGGATATCTTGTCAGTGGCGCAATGGGCGCAACCGAGAACGAAAAACCACGCCTTGTGAAAACGCCTTGGACTGATGAAGAATTGCCTTTTGAAAAGGCGGCAGAAATTGGCACAAAAAAGGTGATTGAAGACCACTCCACAATCGGCGTTGTGATGACCACAGACGGCAGTGTGACGGACATTGAAAGAGCGAACTATGTTCCTGCCGAAGAGCGCGTTGTTGCCGAAATGAAAGCGTCTGAAAAGCCGTTCGTTCTTGTGCTTAACTGCAAAAATCCAAACTCGGCTGAGAGCAAAAAACTTGCGCAAAGTTTAAGCGAGAAATATTCCGCACAAGTTGTTGCCATGAATGTTGCCGAAATGAAAGAAAGCGACATCGACAAAGTGTTTGAAAAAGTCCTTTTGGAATTTCCTGTCAAGAGTGTGAAAGTAAGCATGCCAAGGTGGATTCAGGCACTTTCGTTCAACAGTCCGATAATCAGCGAAATTGTTGGCGAAATCAGAAAATTCGGCAATTCCATTCGAAAAATTGGAGATGCCACCAAAGACACAGTTGTCTTCACAGAAAGCGAAAGTTTTGACCCAATCACATTCTCAAACATTGAAATGGGCAACGGTGTGATTAAATTTAATGTCATTCCAAAAGAAAATTTGTTCTATCGCGTCCTTTCCGATGAATGTGGGTTTGTTATCAACGACGACTATGAACTTGTTTCATACATCAAAAATCTCGCCATTGCAAAAGTGGAATATGACAAACTCAAAAACGCGCTTGATGAAGTGGAGCAAAACGGCTATGGCATTGTTGTTCCAAGGCAGGAAGAGTTCACTCTGGAACAGCCAGAAGTTGTCAAGTCAGGCGGGAAATATGGTGTCAAAATCAAGGCGTCCGCGCCAAGTTTGCATATCATCAAGGTGGATGTGGAAACAGAAGTCACTCCGCTTGTTGGAAGCGAAAGCCAGAGTCAAGATTTGGTGGACTATCTCACAGAGCGCTTCGAAACTGACCCGGACGGAATTTGGGACACCAACCTTTTGGGCAAGAGCTTATATTCCATGGTCGACGACAACATAAGCTCAAAAATTGTTTCCATGCCAGCAGATGCACAGCGAAAAATGAGAAAAACTTTGGGAAGAATTATCAACGAAGGCAAAGGCGGAGTTTTGTGCATATTGCTTTAATTCGATAATTTGCATTCACACTTGTGCAGATGATGATTTGTGCAATTATAAATTCAATGAAGGCGGATAAGATAAGGAAATAAATGTAAGAAAATTAAATTTTTTAATTTTAGACTCAATTTGTTTGATTATTTTTGTCTTTTTTGCTAAAATATTTCTTGAAATTAGGAGGTTAATATGGCAAAAAAGAAATCAAATGTAAGTGGAATCAAATTGTTTTGGCAAGTGTTGACAATCGCATTGGGCGGGTTGCTTCTCGGGTTTCTTGCACTTCCACATATAAGTGTTCAGTTGCTGGGTTCAGAACTTTCAAGCACGAATGGGTATAGCTTGATTGATTTCAGCGACGGCGCTGACACAGGGGTGGCAATCGTTTTGTTGTTGTTGGTGATTTTCTTGTGCTTGATGGTGCTTGGAGCAATCATTCAAATGCTCTGTGGACTTGGAGTTTTCCAAAGTGAATCAGTTGCAAAATTTGCCAAATTTGTGATGACGATTTCTGCTCTTGCGGTTGCTGTTTTGGCAATTGTCAACATCATCACTGTGGCATCATCTTGCAACGCAGAAGAAGGATTGGTTTCGGGTGAGTTGACCGGCACAGTTGCGGTTTGGGCAACACTTATCATCAATGCAGTGATTGGTGTTTGTGCATTTGTTTCAAGTTTGTTTTCAGCAAAGAAATAAATTTTTGAAAAATTTTGTAGATTTTGAAAATCAGCAAAAAGAACTTTACGCGAAAAGTAAAGTTCTTTTTTTATAAAAAAAATAGAAAATATGTTTTTTTGCTATTTTTTTGAGGAAAGTATTGCACATTTAGTCATTTTTTGATATAATAAAGAACATAAAAGGGATTTTGGAGGATTTTCAATGAATGTAAGCAAAAATATGTTGTGGCTGACTGTCAGTTCCACAATCGTGGCGGTGGTCAATATCATTGTTCATTCGATTTTAAGTTTAATCAAAATAATTAATATGAGAACATTTTTCTATTTTTACATTTTTTTCTATCTCATCACAGTTTGGTTGCCGTTTTTACTTCAATATTTCTTCAAAATTGAATTTAGTCTAACTTTTTTGATTTGTTATCAAATATTTTTGTTTTTGGGCATTTGTGTTGGAACAATTTGGGATGTATATTCAATGGGTTTTGGCTTCGATAAAATGGTTCACACTTTTGGTGGAGTTGTGCTTGCGCTTCTTGCTTATTCCATTTTCAGCAATTTCACAGAGAATAAACTTACTCTCTTTTGGCTCTTTATCCTGATTTTTTCCATTTCAATGATGCTTGGGGGTGTGTGGGAAATTTTGGAATACATAATTGACGACATTTTTGACAACAATGCGCAAAGATATTTTGAACTTGTTGGTCACGCGGCGCTTGCTGACACGATGGTTGACATGGTTTGCGATTTTGTTGGTGGAATAATAGGTGCAACCTTTGCTGTATTCTCAGAAAAAAAGAAAAGAGCGGTGGGGACACAAAAAGAAATAATAGGAACCCCAAAAATGTGAACTACTAAAAATTTTTGGTTGAATTTTGATATTTTTGTCAGAAAAATAATTGTAACAAATAAAAATAGCAAGATTATCTTCAAACCTTGCTATTTTTTATTTTAGAAGCAATTTGGATGTGAAATTTTGAATTTGTCAACTTCATTATAAATGTCGTCAAACATAAAGATTTTCAAACTTTTGTGAACTTTTTTGCGTTCCCACTGCTTGATGTTGTATATATGAAAACCAAACGGCAGAAAGAAAACAATTCCTTTGCAAAAATGCTTTATCACGGTGTCTTTTTTGATTTTTCTTTGCTCATTAAATCGTGTTGGAAGATACTTTTTGAGTGCATATTTGTTCAATGCGGTTTGGTCAGGCATCACCATTTTTATTCTGTTGACCATGTTGCGAACTTTTTCAAAAATGCCGTGTTCTTTCATGTTTTTGATGTTCATCAAAAGCACTCCGGCATTGCAGTATGATGAGCGAATCCAAAATTTGCCCATATAATCTTTCACCATGCCAACATCATAATTTTCCACATCCACTTCAAAAAGTTGTTGAATGTCCGAACAGCACATGGTGTCAATGTCGAGATATATCATTTTGTCTGGAACATTTGGAATGAAGTCAAGCAGAAGGCGCAGAAGGGTGTATGGGGTGTAGCCATTGAGATGATTTTTGCCTTGCAACATATGTTGTTTATAAAGTTCTGTGACATCAAGTTTGACCACTTGACTTTTTTCGTTTTTCTTCTTGACAACTTCATCAAGCAGGGCAATTTGCTGGTCCGAGAAAGGACTGAAATTGGGGTTTTCATCCGTCAAATCCATCGTCAAAACATAGATGCACAACTGTTCATCTGTGCGTTTTGCCAAAGACATAACCGACATCAAAAGACCTTCAAAAATCTTCTTATTTCCGCTGAAACATATTGGGATCATGTAAACTCCTATCTTAATTTGAGAGATTATTCAATATGATAACATAAACTTGATGCATTTGTCATGTAAATTAAATATTTTTTCACAATTATTCTATTTCAAGTTTGTCTAAATCAAAAAATGGAGAGTCTAAAAATTCAATTAAACTGATTTCAAAACCTTGTGCGATAAGCATAATGGTGGATAGGGTGACAGTTTTGTTTTTCTCTTTCATTATACAACCCAAGCGACTATGGGAAATGCCACTGTTTTCCGCTAGACGATATTGCGTTATTTTCTTTTCGTTCAGCAGTTGAGAAATTCTCATTGCAACGGCTTTATTGACAGTCATCTTATCCATTTTCCTCCACTACTGAAATATTATCAAAATATTTAAATAAATTTATACAAGTATACTTGCATAATTTATTTTTTTATGTTATAATGACCTCAGTTTAAATAAAAGGAGAGAAGAAAATGGCAGAAAAAATGTCAACAAAAAAGAAATGGGCGATTGCTGGGGTGGTGATTGCTGTCATAATTTTGATGGCAGTGATTGTTTCGGCATTTGGTGAAACAACCGAAGAACAAAAATATTACATAGGCGACACGGTTACACATAAAAATGTTTCGATCACTGTGACATCTGTGGAAAACACAAAAAGTTATGGATTTCATACGACATCATACAACTTTGTGGTTATCTATTTTGATGTCACAAATAATCAAAATGAATCAATTTCAATCAATCCACTTTATTGCGAGTTAAGCATGGGAGAAACTGTTTTTTCTTACGCAGGATATGATTATGGAGTCTTTGACATTGTTCCAGGCGGAACTTTGTCATTGTCAATAGCTTATGAAACGGTGAAAACATCCACAGAAGCGGATTATGTCATGAAATTTGGTTACAGCATCTTAAACTCAAAAGTTATTGAAATCAATTTGCAAGAAAAGAGTGAATAAGAAGTGAAGTGAGAAAACTGAAAATTAAAAAGGAGTAAAAAATGAACAAAAATCCAGAAGAAGTAAAGAAAAAAGTCGATAGTTATTACAACAGACTTAGTGACGAAGAAAAAAATGAAATTTATGAGAAACAAAAAAGACAATCAATGATTACAACAATTTCACTTTCGGTTGTTTCGACAATTCTTGCCATTGTTTGCATTGTGGCTGGGGTGATTGGGTCAAGCGAAAATCGTCAAGGGATGATTGTTGTTGCAATTATTTTGTTTGTCGTTGTTGGGTATTTGATTTATAAACACATTTTTATTCTTAAAAACAAAGAAAAAACCATAAAAAGTTATCTAAAAAAAGAAAAATTGGAAGATATTTATTTAGAAAATTTTGTGGTTGATAAAGAAATTGTTTTGAACAGTCAAGTTTCCAAATTTGCTAGACTTTTGATTGACTCAAAAAACGGACAATTTGTCTATGAAGAAGACGGAGTGTTTTCAAAAGCTGTCAAATTTAAAGATATAAGAAGCTATGAAATTTATGAAAATGGTGATAGTGTTGTCAAAGGCACATCTGGCAGAGCATTGATTGGCGGAATGTTTTTCGGTTTGAGCGGAGTCTTGATTGGTGGCATGGCAAGTCGAAAAACGAGAAATATTTGCACAAATTTGAAACTTTTGGTCAAAATAAACGATTTGGATTGTC
>CAYNTF010000018.1:0-11442 GCA_964400145.1 uncultured Lachnospiraceae bacterium
TTGATTTTTGAGTGAGATAGATTGGAAGAAAGATTGCCAGAAACAGAACTGCCACCACTGCCACAACCGACGCTGTGATGATTGCCACCTTTTTCTTTTTACTCATACCATTTTCATTTTCAGCCATTTTTTTAAATTACCTCCTTTTTATATTTTTTCTTTTGGCTTTTAAGTTTTTGCATAACCAACCATATATATAAGTTCAATTTGTCAGTTTTCACTGATTTCAATCCGACGCGCAGATTTCAAATCTTGACGAATTATATAGTCAGTTTTCGCAAACCCAATACCATTGTAGCATGCGGGGGGGGAGAGTCAAGTGTTTTAAAAATTTTCAAAAAAATTTTTAAAAAATATTGTTTTTTTCTGTGAAAAACAGCAAAAAATGACCAATTTTTTATGAATTTTGATATGAATAATTAAAAAAAACAATAAAAAGATACAAAAAAAATGGTTGATAAACATCTAAAAATAATAAAAAAAAGAGTGTTTTATCACTCTTTAAATTTTATCACTTTTTTGATAGTATATCTATTTTTCTTTAATCTACTAAGATTAAGGAATGACAAAAAACAAATAAAAATATAAATCACATCATCAATGTGTTTTTGATTTCATTGATCAGAGTTTGGGTTTTCTTGTTTGTTTTTATGTCCTGAGAAATCTTATCGCGCGAATATCCGATTGTGGAGTGGTCGCGACCACCAAAAATTTTTCCAATCGTTTTGAGTGGTGGACCCAGAATTTCACTTATGAGATATATTGCAATCATGCGGGGTTCAACAATTTCTTTGTTTTTCTTTTTCCCGGTGATGTCGTTGTATGAAATATTGAAATAATCGCAAACAACAGAGATTATTTGGTCGACGGTGATTTCGTTTTTCAGTTCTTCTTTTTGGTTGGAAAAGACATCTTTGACTTCTTCCATTGTTGCCACTTTTTTGCCGTTCAAGGTTGCCAAGAAATATACTTCCGACAACTTCCCTTCCAAATCACGAATGTTTGTGTCGACATTTTCGGCGATGAAATTTATCACATCGTCTTCGGCGTAGTATTTTTCAAGTTGACTTTTCTTGTGAAGAATGGCAATTCGAGTTTCAATATCTGGCTTTTGAATGTCATGTATAAGCCCCATAGAAAAGCGAGAGCGAAGTCGGTCTTCAAGAGTTGGAATTTCTTTTGGTGGACGATCGGAGCAAATTATAATTTGTTTGTTCGACATTATAAGTTCGTTGAAAGTGTTGAAAAATTCTTCTTGTGTTTCTTTTTTGTTTGCTATGTTTTGAATGTCATCCACCATCAAAACATCAAGGTTGCGATATTTTCCGCGAAATTCCATGATTGATTTTGTTTTTGTGGAAGAATAAAGAGAAGAAATGTAGTCGTTGGTGAATTGTTCGCAAGTGACATATTTGATTTTAAGTTCAGGCGAAAACTCCCAAAGATAGTTGCCAATCGCATGCAAAAGGTGAGTTTTTCCAAGCCCAACACCACCATATATAAAAAGAGGGTTGTATCTTTTTCCCGGATTTTCCGCAACAGTTTGGGCGGCAGCATAGACGAACTGATTGCTTTTTCCAACGACAAAGTTGTTGAAAGTGAATTTTTCGACAAATGGGTTCTTTTCTTTTTGGCTGGAAGATTTGTTTTCTTCAACGCGATTGTTTTTGAGATAGTCAATCTCTTCATTTTGGTCCAAAACAACAATTTTGAGTGGTTTACCAACAATTTCAAAAGCGCAGTCACCAATTTTATCGATAAAATTTCTTAAAATTTGGTTCTTTGCGGAAACAGATTGTGTGGCAATAATCAAATTGTCATTCTCATCAATTTCAATAGGTTTGATTGGGTTAATCCACAGCATAAATGAAACGGAAGACACACGAAGTTCCAATTTTTCCAAAATTTGTTGCCAAATAACGCCAATTTCTTTCATAAAAGTTCTCCTTGTTTGTGAAAAAATCTACACTTATTTTAAAATAGAAAAAATAAATTGTCAAGCAGTTTGAATTATTTAAAAATTGTGTTAAAATATTTTTATGAAAATTGACACATTGGAAATATCGAATTTCAGGAATTACAAACATACCAAGGTTAAATTTGACGACAAAGTGAATGTGTTTATCGGAAAGAACGCGCAAGGGAAAACAAATCTCCTTGAAAGCATTTTTTATTCTTGCATTGGAAAAAGTTTCAAATCTTGCCGAGATAAAGAACTTATTCTGTGGGGCGAAGAAAGCGGAAAAATCAAGATGTTGGTCAATAAGAAATATCGCGACATTGAAGTGGAAATAAATTTAAACAAATCGCAAAAGAAAAGTGTTAAAATCAACGGACTTCCAATAAGACGAATTGGTGAACTTATCGGCGAAATCAACATTGTTTTCTTCTCTCCGCAAGAGATGAAACTTGTCAGAGAAAGTCCAGAAGAAAGAAGAAAATTTATGGATATAGATATTTCCCAAAACAGCAAGAAATATTTTTATCAACTTTCAAGATATGAGAAAATTTTGGCAAACAGAAACAAACTTCTCAAAATCAGCAAGTCTTTGGATGTGGTCAAAGAAACAATAGACATTTGGGACAGGGCTCTTGTGGCGTCGGCAAAGATAATTGCTTTTGAAAGAGAAAAATTTATTGATGCCATCATGCCTTATGCACAAAAAGCTCACAACTTCATAAGCGGTGGAAAGGAAAATTTGTCGCTTAAATATCGTTGTGGCTGTGGGGTGGTGCTGGACAATGATTTTGAAGAAAAAATGACCTCACTTTTGAAAAAAAATCTTGAAAGGGACTATAAATTTGGATACACCACGGTGGGAGTTCACAGAGATGATATAGATATCTTTTTGAATGATGTTGAAGTGAAAAATTTTGGTTCACAGGGGCAACAGCGAACAGTGGCGCTTGCACTTAAACTTGCCGAACTTGAAAACATGAAAGAGATAAATGGTGAATATCCAATATTGCTTTTGGACGATGTTTTTTCTGAACTTGATTCAGAGCGCCAAGCACGACTTTTGAAATTTGTTGGCAGAACGCAAACATTCATCACTTGCACAGACGAGCGTAAACTGACCGGAAAAATTTTCAACATTGTCGAAGGTGAAATTTTTATGTAGAATTTTGGTGTAAGAAAATTTTTAACACACAAATTTGAGATTTACTTTGATATTTTCTTGCAAAGTGCCAAAAAATATATTACAATAGAAAGGAATTCTAAGAAAGTCTAGAATAAAATTCTTCTGAAAAAATTGAAATTTTAACCAAATAAAAGGAGAGAGAACTTTGGGAACATATTTTCTTTGGGGCGGATTAGCCGTTTTGGTGATATTCCTTGGTTTGGGATTTTTGATGGGGGCATGGAGAGGCTTAAAAAGGTCATTCTTGCACATCATTATTGTGATCTTAAGCATTATGGTGGCATACTTTTTGACCAAGCCTGTCACAAACGCTTTGCTTGGAATAAGTTTTTCGATTGATGGAGAAAGTTTCACAGTTGGAAAATATATCATTCAATTAATTTCCGAATCATTTGATTTGTCGCAATACACTTCCGTTTCCGAGTTTATTGAAAGTTTGCCATCAGCGATTGTAAGCCCGATAGTATTCATCTTTATGGCACTTATTGTCTATCTTGTTTTTGAAATCATTTATCTCATCATCAGTCGTTTTTCTTTTGGCAAAAAGAAAGAATATATGTCAAAACACAAACCACACAAACTTTTTGGTGGAATGATTGGTCTTGTGGAAGGATTTATTTTTATGATTGTCCTTTTTTCACCATTCACAGCGCTGACAAATTTCTATCAAGACCTAACAGTTTCAAGTTCTCAAAGTGTGGAAGTTTCTGCTCAAAGCGAAGAAGATTCTTCACAGGGGTTGAAGTATCTTTCTGAATATATAAATGAATTAGTTCCACAAAGCGTCGCAGATGTCATTTCGTCATATAACAACTCCTTTTTTGGAAAGTTAACCAATTTTGGAGGACTTTCCAATGTCATGTTTGACGGACTTGTTAATGTTTCAATCAATGATGAAAAGATTGTGATAAGAACGGAAATTTTGAATATTGTGGATATTTATAACAGCGTTGTTGACATTTATAATCAATATTCAGACCTTGGAATTGATTCTGTCAATCTCTCGAATTTGAAAGGCTATGTGGAAACTTTCACAAACAACGGACTTTTTAAGGCAGTTATCGTTCCAACTTTGGTTGATTATATCAGCAACTATGCAGTCGATGTGAGTGCTTCCGATGAAAGCGACCTTTCAAAAGTTATTGAAGATATAATTGTTGATTTAAAAACAGCAATCAAAGCAGAAGATTTTGACGGATACACATATTTCTCGCATGACATTTTGCAAATTTTGGATGTTGCAGACGAAGTGATTTCAAGCAAGATTGTTTCTCAAATCAACGAACTTGAAGAAGGAGATTTAGTTGAAATTCTCAATGTTGTGAACGAGAACAGTCAGTCAGTTTCCACAATCCTGAAGGGAGTTGTAAATCTCAACCTATTCAAAGATTGCACCACAACATTAATTTCTTATGCCAACACTTTTGTTGAAGATTTCTTTGAAAATGACGAAGATTTGATTATTGCATTAAACACAAATTTGACAGACCTTGAACAGACGGTTGATGACATTTTTGCAGTGCTTGACGAGTTCGTTGAGTTGAGCAATCAAATTGACATTTCTGAAATTTTTAACAACCAAGAAGATATTTTTGAAATATTCTCAAATGTTGAAGATTTAAGCACAACGCTTGACTCTTTGGGAACAATCTTCGACAACATCAGAGAACTTGAATTGCTGACTCCTGAAATTAGTGGCGATAAAACTTATGTCTTTGATAATATTTTGAAATATTTCAACATTTCACTTCTTGGAGATGAAGTTCAAACGGGAAGCGGTCAGGAAGTTTTGGACACATATTCAAAATTCTTTAACTTCATCAAAGAACCTGTCGTTCAGGTTGTGGAACTTGGTTTGTTGGAAGCTGAAGATTTTGACACGGTGCTTGACAATATCATGGAAATGTTAAAAGATAACGAGAACCTTTTTGCAGATTTGCTTATGCCGTTCTATCAACTTCAAAATGCAACATTCGACGGTGAAACATCAATCAAAGAAATGGTGTTTGATACGATGATTAATTCTCTCAAAGAATCAATAAGCGAAGACACATTCAGTTTTGACGATATTGAAGACACATACGAAAGTTGGTATAAAGAACTTCAACTTTTGGGCGAAACTTTGAACGCATTGAATTCGGGCGAAATTGAAGGCATGACATATTTTGAATATATCCGACAAGAGTCGTATGACCTTAACACTCTTTTGAAAGAAATGCTTAACGAAAGCGACGAAGATGTGTTTGCAAATGTTATGAATCCACTTTTGGAATCTAAAATTTTCTCACCACTTGTGGAAAGTATTTTCGCAGAAATTGACAGCCAAATTGCTGAACTCACGGGCGTGGATCCAAACACTGACCTGACAAACTTGGTGGCAACAAAGGATGGCGTTATTGAAACAATCAGGCAACTTTTGACAATCACGCTTGAAGTTGAAGATATGAGCGATTTGGATTTGACCACTATTGGCGAAATTTTGGACATACTCAAAGATAATGCAAAATCTTCGACAGATGAAAACGAAAAATATGATGGTGTGTTTAACAACATTTTTGTCAATTTGATTTGGTATTTGACGGACGATGACATCAGCGCAGAAGAAGTATATTCAGGTGAAACAAACTCAAACGAAAACACCACAGAAATCAAAGCGCTCTTGGCGGGAGGATCAGAAACAGTTAATTATTATGAAATTGATTTCGCAAGCGTCATGGCGGATGTTGAAGAAGTTGTTAACTTTGCCGAATCTCTGTTGGAAAAACTTGAAGATATAAGCATTTCAAGCGAATCGGATATCACCACTTTTGTTGAAAAACTTCAAGAAGCGGTGAATTCAATCACAGCAGATGATCAGGCAGAAATTATCGGAAAATTGGCTCAAATTGTTGACCAATGTGGTGACAAATATGTCTTCATCAGTGGAGAAACATTGACAACTTACAACGATACGATTGTTGAAAAGATTGAAGAAACATTCACAAACACTGGTGTTGCGACGGCACTTATCAATCTTTTGGGACTCACAAGTCAAGAATAAAAACAAAAAGAGTTGAACAAATCAACTCTTTTGTTATCAATGTAATATTTTTATTTGACTTTATCTTGCAATGTGGTAAAATATTTGCATGAAAACTTATCACATTCCAATCATGGTTAAAGAAGTGATTGACGGATTGAACATCAAAGCGGATGGCATATATGTTGACTGCACGGTTGGCGGTGGCGGGCATTCTTTTGAGATTGCAAAACGCCTAAAAAGCGGGCGATTGTTTTGTTTTGACCGTGACCAAGACGCCATTGAAACCGCAAAGAAAAGACTTGAAAAATATGCCAATGTGGTGACAATAATCAAAGATAATTTCAAAAATGCTCCGACTGTTTTGAAAGAAATGGGAGTTGAACATATTGACGGGTTTTTGGTCGATTTGGGGGTGAGTTCACACCAAATTGACGAAGGCGAGCGGGGATTTTCTTTTGTCAATGATGGCGAACTTGACATGAGAATGGACCAGTCGGAAGATATTTCAACTGCTCGTGAGATTGTCAACACTTTTTCGTGCGAACACCTTGCGAATATTTTTTGGAAATATGGCGAAGAAGAATTTTCAAAAGTTATTGCCAAAAACATTGTGAAAGAAAGAGAAAAATGCGAGATTTGCACAACATTTCAACTGCGGGATATAATCGAAAAAAGTATGCCAAAAAAAGTGGTATATTCTCGCGGTGGAGCATCAAAAAAAGTTTTTCAAGCATTACGCATTTTCATCAATGGCGAACTTGAAGGATTGGAAGAATTTTTGAAAAATATGATTGCAATGCTGAATGTCGGCGGACGCGGTTGTGTTTTAACTTTTCACAGTTTGGAAGACCGCATTGTCAAAAATGTGTTTAGACTTGAAAGCACAAATTGTGTTTGCCCACCAAAAACACCAATTTGTATTTGCGGACACAAAGCGTCCATCAAGTTGACAAACAGAAAACCAATCACAGCAACAATCGACGAACAAAAAGAGAACTCACGAAGCACAAGTGCAAAACTTCGTGTGGTGGAAAAAATATAAAGTCATTTTAATCAATGGGAGATAATATAATATATGGACAAACAAATTGTTGAAACAAAAACAGAAAAGCAAGTTGTCAAAACTGAACAAAATGTTAAGACCGAAGAAAATATCACAGTTCAGAGCGCTCCACCTGCTCGTTCATCCTATCTCAATTCTTTTGAAAACATGACGGTTGCCGACATCAAGCGTGAAGAAGAGAGAAAAAAGGATGAAGAATTCAGAGCAGAAAGAGATAGATACATCCAGGAACAATACGAGAAAGAACGAGAACAAAAGAGCAAAAAAGAACAAACAAAGGTTGAAAGGCAAGAAAAATTAACCGAAGAAAAACCGAGTGAAAATATAATCGAAAAACCCAACTATGATTTAATTCAAGAGAACAAAAAAATCATCAAATTGACAAAGTCAAGCAAGACGAAAAGCAAGAAGAGCAAGAAAGCAGGGATAGCGCTTGCATGCGCTTTGGGGGCAAGTGCAATCATTTGTGTGACAAACATTGTCATCATCGATCAGTTGAGCGCAAGTTATGTTCAAATTGACGAAACTTATCAATTCAACTTAGCAAAATATTTGAAAGATATATCCAATCTGGACAGCACGCAAAAAAGTATGGAATTGATTGAAACTTACCCTGAAGAAATTTTGGACGCTGGCGATGTGGGACAAAGTTCGAATTGGTTTGACAGAATTTGCAATTTCATAGCGGGGTTGTTTGGAGGTTAAAATTGCAAAAAGCCTACACCCTACATTCAATGCAAAAAAGGATAAAAGCAGTTTTGCTTGTCATCATTTTTATTGTTTGTAGTTTGGTTGTCAGGCTTTTTATCGTTCAAATTATCAATGGAAAAAGTTTACAAATCAAGGCGACAGATCAGTGGACAAGAGATTTGGCGCTGACGGCATCGCGGGGGAATTTTTACGACTCCACAGGTGACTCTTTGGTTGTTTCTTACACCACTTATGATGTCTATGTTCGTGGCCGTGAAGTGACAAGCGCAACTCACACAGCAACTGTGCTGTCCGCCCTTTTGAACCTTGATTTTGCTTCAACACTTGAAAAAGTTTCCAAAAAAAATGTTTCCGAAGTTCTCATCAAACTTCAAGTGGATGGAGAAATTGCGGAAGAAATTTATAACGCCGACCTTGACGGAGTTTATCTCACCGAAAATGTGGGAAGATATTATGTCTACGGCAACTTGTTGACACAACTTTTGGGATTTGTTTCGGTGGATAATGTTGGGCAAGCAGGATTGGAAGCATATTTGGATGAATATCTCACAGGCACGGATGGTTATTCCTATGTTCAAAGCGACCTGCAAGGAAAAGAAATTGCAAGCAGTATAAGATATTATGTCGCTGGCACGGCTGGTGATGATGTCACGCTCACGATAAACAGCAAAATTCAAATCATTTTGGAACAGATTTTGCAACAGGCGTATGAAGAGCAACAAGCAAAGTCGGTGACGGGAATTGTTATGAATGCTCAGACAGGTGAAATTTTGGCAATATCGACCAAACCAAGTTTTGACCTTAACGACCCACCACGCGATGACCTTGAAACGCTGTTTGACCAAATGAAAATGACAGCAATCACAGACGCTTATGAACCGGGGTCGACTTTCAAAATTCTCACGCTTGCGGCAGCACTTGAAGAAGGCGTGGTCAGTTTGGACGACACTTTCTATTGCCCAGGGTATCGCATTGTTGATGGTCAAAAAATCAAATGTTGGAAGACAATAGGGCACGGCATGCAAACTTTGGCAGAAGCGTTCGCAAATTCGTGTAACTGTTGCTTTATTGATTTGGCACTTCGTCTTGGAGTTGACAAATTTTATGAGTATATGGAAAAATTCGGACTTGGGCAAAAAACGGGCATCACTCTAAGCGGGGAAAGTTCGGGCATTTTAATGGAAAAATCGCAAGTTAAAACTGTCGATTTGGCGCGTATGGGGTTTGGGCATGCCATTGCAGTGACACCAATTCAACTTATATCAATCGTTGCGGGAATAACGAATGGCGGAGTTTATACAACACCAACAGTGATTGAAAAAATAACGGACAGCAGTGGAAATGTCACATACACACCAACAACAAAGCAAACTCGACTTGTTTCTGAAACAACAAGTGCAACAGTCAATCAACTTTTGCAGTTTGCTGAAAACAAAACAGGAGACTATACCTTTGTGGAAGGATATAATGTTGGTGGCAAAACGGGAACGGCTCAGAAATATGATGAAAACGGACAGATTGCAACAGGCAAATATATTTCAAGTTTCATAGGCACATATCCAGCGGATAATCCGCAATATATTTTCATGATTATCGTCGATGAGCCAAGTGCTGGCGCGTATTATGGTTCGCTTGTTGCAGCACCTTATGGCAAAGCCTTTTTCAGTCAACTTTTTGAGTTCTATGACATTCCAAAAGACGACCCTTCTGTTGTGGTTGAGCAGGTGATTATGCCACAGTTGACGGGTTATTCGCTTGCAAATGCCGTTGCAATTCTTGCGCAAATTGGACTTGATTATGAAATTGACGGCGAAGGCGGGGTTATTCTCTCACAGTTGCCACCGGCGGGAACAATTTTGAACAAAGGCGACACAGTTTTGCTGATAACATAAAGGATGAACTTTTTAAGTTATTTTAAATAAAATTTTTGAATAAAATTGGGCAAACAAGTAAGAATTTGTTGATAAATCAAGGAAAATATTATAAAATATAACCATGTGGACTTGGATTATTGTTGGAATTGTCATTGCTTTGGCTGTTTTGCTCTGCTTTTTGCTTGCAGTGGCAAATTTCTCTTTTGACAATTTTCAAGCAAAGTTAAGGGAGTATGACAAAATTCGCAATAGATACGGCATTTCAACACTTCAATATGTTCAATATTTGAATGAAAACTATTTTGGTGACCGATTGAAAATCGCAAGATGTCCACAGTGGCAAGACCATTATTCCCGTGGAGTTGTTGCCCTGTCTGACAACACCATGTCCTCAAACAGTTTGGCAAGTCTTGCGATTGTTTCTCACGAAATGGGACATGCGCGACAAGACTCAGATGGAAAAACATTGGAGAAACATTGGCGAATGCGTCGTTCTGGGCGAGTTTGTGGATTGTTCTTCATGCCACTTCTCATAGTTGGTGCAGTGCTTTCACTTCTCTATGTCTTCAATGTTTTGTCTGAATTTTATTTCTTAATTGCTGGCATTGCATGCTTTGTTTTTGCGTTTTTGATTTTTGTTTTTGCGATAATTTTGAAATACAAAGAAATCAAAATTGAAAAGGAAGCGTCCGACTTTGCCATTGAATTTTTAAGCGAAATTCTCATGGAAGACGAACTTGAAAAATGTCGCGACATTTTAAACTCTGCAAGATTGACTTATTGGGCAAGTTTAATTCGCACATTGCTCTCATGGACAATGCTGACGGGTAAAGATAAGATGTTTAGATAGGTTTTATTTTGAAAAATTTAGTGCTTGTTTTAAAAATTTTTCTTTTTAAATTTTGAAAGAAAAAAAGCCATTAGGCTTTTTCTATAAAACTTTTGCAAAAATGTTTTTGTTTGCCGTTTGGCATAAGGTCACCGTCACCTTTTGAAACATCGATCACATCTCTGTTGCAGTTGGAACCTTTTTCGTTGAAAACGCAATCGGTGCAATTACATCTTACGCCACTGTTCAAATCTTCTCTCATATCGCCTCCGATTATATTTTGAGCAAAAATTTTTGATATATTCTCAAATTAAGCATAAAAAAATTGATAAAATTGTATAATAAATTGTTCAAATTGTTGACTTTTTTAATTTTTGGGTATAAAATTAAAGTGTAACAATCAAATTACAAATATAAAAGGAGAGAACAAATGGCAAAAAATGGCAAAAGAAGATCTGACTATTTTGGACTTGGGTATCTCATAAGTGTGATTTTGGCGATCATCCCAGTTACATCTTGGATTTTGGGAGCAATCACAAGATTTTCCGAAGGAAAAATCATCGCAGGACTTCTCAGACTTATCTTGGGCTGGAACATCATTTGGATTATCGACTTGATTCTTATGATTGTAAGCAAACACATCATGAGAATTTTGAACATCTAAGATTGACAGAGAATAAGAAACTCTCCAAATCGGAGAGTTTTTTATTTTATCATTTTTGAAAATTATCTAATTTAATTCGATGTCAAAGTGACGGCAAAGCGCGAAAAGGTGGAAGCAAAGCGTGCAAAAATTTTCG
>CAYNTF010000019.1:0-5905 GCA_964400145.1 uncultured Lachnospiraceae bacterium
TTATAGCATGCGGGGGGGGAACGCAAGCGTTTTTAAAAATTTTCAGAAAAATTTTAAAAAAATTTGCTTATTTTTGCAGAAACAGCCCAAAAATGACCAAAATTTGCCCATTTTGCCCAAAAAATCACTCAAAATTAACAACATGCGTCCATTTTCTGTAAATCACTCAAAAAAAACAAAAATTCCACTTATTGATTTTTTCTCTTCCACCTTTTGTTTATATTTTGAAGATTTTTGACACAATCTAAATATTTCTCAAAAAAATATCGCTCAAATGCTTGACATTTGTCTTAAAATTAATTAAAATATAATCGTCTTTGCTTGAAGGCGATTTTTTATGTTAGCCCCATAAAGCGTTTTCAACAAAACAGAACCATTCACTTAACTGGCGAAGTGGATGCCGAGCGGTTGCTCATTGATTTAATTTAAGGGAGAAAATAATGAAAACATACATGGCAAACCCAGTGTCTGTTGAAAGAAAATGGTATGTTGTTGATGCAACAAACATGCCTCTTGGTCGTCTTGCAAGCCAAGTTGCAGACATTTTGACGGGTAAAAATAAAACAATATACACCCCACATGTTGATACGGGGGATTTTGTTGTTGTCATCAATTCTGACAAAGTTGTTTTGACAGGAAAGAAACTTCAACAAAAGAAAATGCGTTGGCACACAGGCTATATCGGCGGACTTAAAGAAGTTGGATATGACACACTTATGGCAAAAAACAGTGATAAGGCAGTTGTGAAGGCAGTTAAAGGCATGCTTCCAAAAACAAGTTTGGGAAGAAAGCAAATCACAAGATTACATGTCTACAAAGATGCAGAGCACAAACAACAGGCTCAAAATCCACAACCAATCACTTTAAAAGGAGTGCGTGAATAATGGCTGAGAAAAAACAATACAAAAACGGCGACACAGTTGCAACAGGAAGAAGAAAAAAATCTATTGCAAGAGTTCGCTTGCATGAAGGCAAGGGAAAGATAACCGTAAACGGCAGAGATGTTGAAGAATATTTGCAAAGAAATGAACTTGTTATCGTTGCAAAACAACCACTTGTTTTGACAAACACAGAAGGCAAGTTTGATGTCAATATCAAAGTTGAAGGTGGCGGAATTTCTGGACAAGCAGGGGCAATTTGCCACGGCATTGCAAGAGCGCTTGACAAAGTGAACGAAACATATCACAAAGAACTCAAAGAAGCAGGTTTTCTCACTCGTGACCCAAGAATGAAAGAGCGTAAAAAATACGGTCTTAAAAAAGCGAGAAAAGCATCACAGTTCTCAAAGAGATAATTGGAAGGAAAGGCGTTTTGCCTTTCTTTTTTATTCCTTTTATGAGAAATGATATTTTTTTATCAATTCGCGCGCACAATCAATTCGCGCGCACACGCGCATAATAAAATAATGTAAATTAATTTGCGAAAGGTAAAATTTGACAATAATTCGCATGCGTATAACATGCGCACATAACACGCTCATAACACAATAAAACAATAATTAATTCGTGCGCACAATGAAATATAGTTTTACACTTATTGACAATATAAAACAGTAAACAAAAATTTTTAAAGTAAAAAAAAGTCCACTTTTTGCAAGCGGGCTTTTTTGTTTTATTTTTTTTATTTTATTTTTTTGATGTCCAAATTTGCTGTGCAGATTTCTCACACGGTTGGGATGTCGGTGACGGCAGATGCTGTTGGGTAGATTGGTAAGTCTTGAAGTCCCGGGCAAGAACTCTGTGTTGGCGGTTGCTTGCATGGTGGGAGAACAGGATAACCATACGACGGAATGAGAATGTCCACAACGCTGACAACTTTGATTATCACTTGCACGCAACCTGTGACTGTGAACACATTTGGCGTGGTGAATGTTCCAACTCTGCTTGAAAAAACTCCAATGGCAATGATGTCGATTGGTGTCAGGGCAGGTTGTGGAACAAAAAGGATGACAGATTTGTTGACGGTGAGTGTGGAAAGTGCTGTTCCAAGAACGCCATTTGCGTCACGGTATGTAACCGTCACAGGAATTGTGATTGTGAAACTTACTGTTGCATAGTTTGGACAACTGTCCAATCTCTCAATGACAAGGTCAGAAATTGTTGCGTCTTGACCAGGAGTGTTCTCTGCTGAAACATAAGTCAATGGCAGAACAGGGTCAGCGGGGTTGAAATCGGTTACGGGCAAAATGATGCCTGTTTCGGTTGTGGAACATGTGCATGCATCAAAAACCTTGGTGGTTTCAATCAAAATTTTCTCACAGATACCACTAGTGACATTGCCACAAATTGGACCAGGCTTGTTGGGATTGGAATTGTTGATGTAAAAAGACATTTTTAACCTCCTTAAAGTCCATACATTATATCTTATGAGCATCATTTTGCTTTTGCCACAAAAATTTATTTTATGTTTTCACAGATTTTAATCTTTATCAATGGAGTTATATATTGATTGGATTGTTTATGTTGATAAGAAATATTAACTCGCATGTTATACATTATGTTTATATTATATCTTATTTATTATTATGCTTTATGTTCTACTTGCTATTTATGATAAAACATGATTAAAACACTTACAAATTGCGATTATCAAGTTTGTTTATGAATTGGTTTTTCAATGAAAAGTTAAGAAAATTGGCGAAAAATAAAAAAATAAAAAATTTTTAAAAAATTTGGCAAAAATGTTTGACTTTTGTTTTTCATTGGCATATAATATTGCTAGCACTTAAAAGTCGAGAGTGCTAGCACACTTTAAAATAAGGGTTTTAAAATGGAACTTTCCGAAAGAAAAATCAAGATTTTAAATATTGCTGTTGAAGAGTTTATCAAGGACAGTGCTCCAATCACAAGCGGGTCGGTGAAAGACAAAACTTCTTTGGATGTTTCCACTGCCACGCTCAGAGCGGAACTTAACGCACTTGAAGCAATGGGGTTTTTGAAACAACTCCACACATCAGGGGGTCGGATACCAACTGCGCAGGGGTATCGATTTTATGTTGAAAATTTGCTTAAAAACATAAAGGCGACAAACGGCGAACTTGAAAGTGTGAGAAAAGTTATCGAAAACCGCACACAGAGTTTGGATCAAATTGTGGCAAGGATTGCAAAAATCATAAGCAAGGCAACAAACTATCCAACTGTTGTGCTTGTCAACGGCATTGAAAATCTTGTTTTGCAAGAGTTCAAAATTGTGCCACTTTTGGGCGAGAAATGTATGGTTCTTATCGGGACAAATTATGGCTACATCACCGAACATTTGGATGTTTCTGCAACAGCACAAAACTGCGAAGATGCTTCAAATTATCTGACCAAATATTTCAAAGGTGAAAGTGTTGGCTTCATGATTGACAACATCAAGGCGTTCAAAAAAGGTATGAGCGGAGAAATTGAGGCGTTTCAATCGGTTGTGGACAATGTTGTTTCGGGATTGTTGAAACTGAATAGGCATAAACTTTTGAATGTTCAGGCAGAAGGTGTGGTTGATTTGGTGGAAGATTCTCGCGAAGATGCCAAAAAGGTGCTGAAAACTTTGAACGATGAAAGTGAACTTATTGAAGTGCTGGACGGTGACGATAAGGACATCTCCGCTGTGATTGCCGATGACGATGATGACAAATGTTCGGTTGTCAAAGCGCCAATCATGGTTGGAGGAAACAAACTTGCTTCCATTGGGGTGTTTGGACCGCAGAAAATGGATTATATGAGCATCGCTTCCGCACTTAAAGTGGTTGTCGACGAACTCAACGAAGAAAAAGGAGATGGCTGATGAAAGAAGAGAAGAATTCTCGAAAGCGTAAGAGAAACAATTATGCCGATGAAAATGACGATGTCCAAAAAGACAACTTAAATCAAAGTGAGTGTGACGAAAACGATTGCCAAGGCGAGCAGACGGAAGGATGCTCGTGCGAACATGAAAACTGTTCTTGCGAAGATTGTCAGTGTGAACATGAGTGTTGCGAATGTGAAGAATGTGCTCACGAGTGCGACTGTGAAAATGAGCATAATTGCGCACATGAGCATGGCAAGCATCATCACTGCCATGATGGGCAAGAATATTTGGTAATGGCTCAACGATTGCAAGCAGATTTTGAAAACTATCGCAAGCATGTGGCAGAGCAACTTGACAAAGAGCGACAACAGGGTGCTGAGAGTGTGATTAGAATTTTCTTACCTTGTTTGGACACATTCAAAGAAGCAAAAAAATCGATTGACGACGAAAAGATTTTGGCAGGAATAAACATGATTGAGGACAAAATTCTTGACGCGTTGAAGTCACTCAAAGTGGAGAAAATTGAAGCGATAGGCAACAAGTTTGACCCACATATTCACAATGTCATTGCTTGCATGTCAAACCCTGACAAAGAAGAAGATATCGTTTTGGACGAATATCAATCTGGTTGGACAATGAATGGCAAAGTGATCAGGTATTCAAGTGTGATAGTCAACAAGCACTCTTGAAAAATTTAAGTAAAGCATAAAAAACCACAAAAAAACATAAAAAAATCGAAAAATGCATAAAAAATTCAAAAAAAATGAAAGGAGAACAAAAAAATGAGTAAAATTATTGGTATTGATTTGGGAACAACAAATTCTTGCGTGGCTGTTATGGAAGGCGGAAAACCAACAGTCATCGCAAACGCAGAAGGGGACAGAACAACACCTTCTGTTGTGGCTTACAGCAAAGACGGCGAGCGTCTTGTCGGCAAGGTGGCAAAGCGTCAAGCAGTCATCAACCACGAAAATACTGTCATTTCCATTAAGAGAGAAATGGGCACAAACTACAAAGTTAAATTGAACGGCAAGGAATACACTCCACAAGAAATTTCTGCCATGATTTTGTCAAAACTTAAAGCGGACGCAGAGAGTTATCTCGGCGAAAAAGTGACGCAAGCCGTTATCACTGTGCCTGCATATTTCAACGACAGTCAACGCCAAGCAACAAAGGACGCTGGTAAAATTGCTGGACTTGAAGTTTTGAGAATTATCAACGAACCAACTGCTGCTGCACTTGCCTATGGGCTTGACAAAGGCGAAAATAAGAACCAAAAAATCTTGGTGTATGACCTTGGTGGCGGAACATTCGATGTTTCCATTCTTGAAATTGGCGATAATGTGTTTGAAGTTTTGTCAACAAACGGAAACACTCGTTTGGGTGGCGACGACTTTGATAACCGTATTATCGACTTTTTGGTTGAAGAATTCAAGAAGAACAATGGCGGAATGGATTTGTCAAACGACAAACTTGCCATGCAAAGACTTAAAGACGAAGCAGAAAAGGCAAAGATTGACTTGTCTTCAAAAGCTATGGTCAACATCAGCATTCCATTCATTACGGCTGACGCCAATGGTCCAAAACATCTTGAATGCGAATTGAGTCGTGCAAAATTTGACGCTCTCACTGAAGATTTGGTTAAAGAAACAATCGAGTGTTGCAAAAAAGCATTGAAAGATGCCAAACTTACAACTGAAAAAATTGACAAAGTTATTCTTGTTGGTGGTTCAACGCGTATTCCAGCAGTTTTTGACGCTGTGAAAGCATACACAGGCAAAGAACCATTCAAGGGAATCAACCCAGACGAATGTGTTGCCGTTGGTGCTGCAATTCAAGCAGGTGTGCTTGCGGGCGAAGTTAAGGATGTGCTTCTTTTGGATGTAACTCCACTTTCACTTGGAATTGAAACTTTGGGCGGAGTGTTCACAAAGTTGATTGAAAGAAACACCACAATTCCAACCAAAAAATCTCAAATTTTCTCAACTGCTGTTGACAATCAACCGGGCGTTGACATTCATGTTCTTCAAGGTGAAAGAGAGTTCGCTGCTCAAAACAAGACTCTTGGAAGATTTCAACTTTCTGACATTCCACCAGCACCAAGAGGTGTTCCACAAATTGAAGTGACTTTTGACAT
>CAYNTF010000020.1:0-3206 GCA_964400145.1 uncultured Lachnospiraceae bacterium
TTTTTCTGGTGACCCCGCCGGGACTCGAACCCAGAACGGCGACTTAGGAGGTCGCTGTAATATCCTGTTTTACTACGAGGTCATAAAAGCGTAAAAATTATTAAATTTTAAGGGTAAAAAATGGCGAAAGGATGTTTTTTTGAAAGTTATAGATTTTTTGAAAGTTGCTGAATTGCCCTATTTTAAAGGGTTTCAGGGCTCTTGGGTTTCGGGTAAAGCAACCCCTTAGGAGGTCGCTGTAATATCCTGTTTTACTACGAGGTCATATTTTTATCTTTTTTCATCTTGATTGTTTTCGTTTTGCATTGTGTTTTCGCTGGGCTTGTCTTTCATGTTGGGCAATTCTTTTGTGACTGGGTTGTGTCTTTGTCATATTCGTGTTAGATTTCTTTCGTGCTGGGAGTTTTTTTTGTTTGACAGGCGTAGGTCAGAACTTTGTCCTTATTGTTTTTATTTATGTCCGAAACAACAATCTATGTATAGCACAATTTGATTTGAAAAGTCAAGTTTTATTCTGTCAATAATCACAACTGTCTTTCATTTTGTTGCCATTATGCTTATCAACTCATCTCGTTTGTTGCTTGTTTGAGAAAATTTTGATAAAAAATGTATAAATATGCAGAAATTGTTTGATTTATTCATTTTTGCGTGATATAATTTATATGTAAACAAAAGGAGATGGTTATGAGTTTTTTGTATTTTTTTGATTTGTTAGATTTTGATGCAAAGGGCAATGTATGTGCGACCAAAAGCGCTGATTTGGCGCATGCGCGCTCGAATTTTCTATATTTAATCAGCAAGTATAATCAAATGTTTCTTAAAGATGAAAATTTGCCTATTCCTTCATTTTTCAAGGAAGAACTTCAAGCAATTCTGCAAGATGTTGAACAGGGCGGGGACTATCAACAGGCAAAAAATCAGGTGTTGAGAAGTTGCTTGCCAAAAGTGCAGGTATATTCGCGCGGAAGCGAGCGGGAACTTGTTTCGGCTTTGGCGGACAAAATTTCGCTCAAAGATATGGCTTTTGCTGATGAAATGAAAAGCGCAGTGAACAATCTTCAACTTGCTTATATAATCACTCACATCTCTGGTAAAAAATTTGAAAGCATTGGAAGGGCTCTGGCGAGCGAAAATCCGGACACGCAGACGAAGAGCAAGATGTTTAAAGATATAATCACATACAACAGTCTTGTCGGCACAGCAGAGAAGGTGAAAAACAGCGACGAGTTTAATCTTGAAGCATTGATTGGTTGAGATAATCTCGAAAAAAGTTAAGAATTTTGATAATCAACTGACTTAACGAACAGCGTTAATCAGTTTTTGGGTGTTTTGTGAAAAGACTTTTAAGAATCGGCAGCGGGTTGTTTATATGTTCAATTTTTCCAACTTTCACTTGGATTGCTCTTTCATTCATTTTGGGTGACAGCCGAATTTTGAATGTGTTTTCCATAACCTATGCCATTCAATATTGCTATGGCATTTTGGTGTATTTTTTTGCCACAGGCGCAAACATTCGCAAAGAGAAAGAGAACACGCCAAACGCCATTTGGAGCGGAATTTTTTGGGGGATAATAATCTCAGTAATCATCTTTGCCATTCCACTGATTTTTGTTGACGGATATATCAACTTCTTTGGGCTGGATGCGGAGTTCTATCGCGTTTATGTCATGTATAGCATAGTCTTGATTTTTCTTCAAACATTATTGGCATTCATTGTGGAAAAATTATATTTTGAATATCGCGAAAAACTTGCAAACAAACTGTTGATTTTTTTCAATGTTCTCAATCTTGTGCTGGTGATTTTTCTTGTTTGGCTCATCCAAATAACAGCAATCGCTTTGGGCGTAACTCTTGCTGTGTTGTTTGTTTATGTGATTTGTTTATATATCTGGCAGTTCGAAAAATTCAAAATAGACTTCTCTTTTTTCAAAAATTTTAAGTATGAATCCGCCGACATTGTCTGTTCCGCTTTCAATTTGATTATATATTTGTTTGGTTTTCAGACGGCGTTTTCTTTTGGACAGGAATATGTGGTTGCAATCAATCTTGTCACTCTTTGCACGGATCCATTTTGGGACGCGCTCTATTCAATCGAAAAAGTGGCAAAAGTCGACATTTCAAAAGGGTGTTATGCATACCGAAAAGAACTGAAAAATGCCCACTTATACACTTTGATTTTGGTGCTGTTGAGTGTGTCAATGACAGTTGGGGGATATTTCTTTGTGGACACTTCTTTCCAGATTGTGATGATTGTTCTTTTGATGCAAATTGTTTCTCTGTTTCTGGGTCCAATTCAACTTATTATGGCGGTTTTTGTTCAACTTGACTATTCGCCAAAACTCAACACAGCAATCATTCTGGCGGGTAGGGGTGTGAGAACAGTTCTTGGCATTTTTCTTTACACAGCATATTGCACCGAAATCGCACATCTGGTGAGTGCAATTTTGATTTTCACCACAATGCTTGTCATCCGATACAAAAAGTTCAGGGTGGAAGAAGACAGGTTGGTGTTTTCAGACAGGACAAGTGAGAACATCATCAGAAAAGTTCTTAAAACGGATTTAAAGTGAGAGATTGTGATTTAAAAAGAGAATTGAAAATCCCACCACTTTTTGACTTTCACCGTTTTTTCCACCACTTTTTGACTTATATAAAGAAAAACCTTAACATGCCGTTAAGGTTTTTTTGAGTTAAAGACCGGAAATTAAACACTTTCTTTCAAAGTTAAATATCCATCTCCACCCGCATATGCTTTTGTCGAGTCTGTATAACTTGAACTGAAGTTTGGAAGAGATGTGCAACCAGCAAACATGGTTGTGTCGTTTGTCACTTCATCTACTGTCCATCCTGAGCCCACATAGATTGTTGTAAGTTTTGAGCAATTATAGAAAGTTTGATACATAGACACCACCTTGCTGGTATCAAAACTTGAAAGGTCAAGTGTGGTTAAAGAAGTGCAGTCCTTAACCATCTGACTTATACTTGTCACATTGCTTGTGTCAAAATTTGAAAGGTCGAGTGTGGTTAATGAACTGCAACCATAGAACATGCAATACAGAGTCGTCACATTGCTTGTATTGAAATTTGAAAGGTTAAGTGTTGTCAAAGAACTGCAATTATAGAACATATAACTCATGTTTGTCACAATGCTGGTATCAAAACTTGAAAGGTCAAGAGTTGTTAAAGAACTGCAATTATAGAACATA
>CAYNTF010000021.1:0-1648 GCA_964400145.1 uncultured Lachnospiraceae bacterium
GAGTGGGAGGCGGATGTTTCAGTTCCAAAAATGCCACAAAGGTGGACAGGTCGGGCGCGTATTATGCAAGATATGTCGCCAAAAATGTTGTTATGCACAACCTTGCAGATGAGTGCGAAATTCAGGTGAGTTACGCAATCGGCTTGGAAGAGCCTGTTTCAATCTATATCGAATGTTTTGGCACAAACAAAAAACCAATGGACAAAATCAGAGAATTTGTTGCAAAGAATTTTGATTTCAGACTTGGCAACATCATTGAAGAACTTGACCTTTTGAAGCCGATATACAGCCAAACGGCGTGCTATGGACACTTCGGCAGACCGGAGTTTTCATGGGAAAATAAAAAAGATGTGAAATTTGAAATATAATATTTAACTCAGTTTAAAACTTTTAACATAATAAAAAATCAACTTGTAAAAAACAATTTTTTTGGAATTAAATTCAAAACTTTGAAACCAGCGGAATTAAAGTCAGTTTGGCACTCAAAATCAATTTTTTTCGAGAATTTGTTGTGAACAGTAAAAATATATGATATAATAACCTTGATGGAGGCTTAATGAAAAATAAGGATATTATACCAATTTTAATGTTTGGTGATGATAAAAGTGAAATTACTTCTGCAAAACGATTTGCAGAACAATTTCCAAACAATTTTAAAAATGTTGAAAGAATAAAAAAATTAAATATACATAGGTGCTATATTATTTTCTATGACAATCCCAAAAAGTCTAAATTTTTGAAAAAATTGGAAATGGTTTATTCGTATCACGCAGGAAGTTGTTCAACCGGCGTGTTTTTATACAAAAATTGTCTTGTTGCAATCGCTCAACTTGGTGGTCCAGCGGCGGTTGGACTTATGGAAGAGTTGTCAGTTTTTGGCATTGATGAGTTTATTGCGGTTGGCTCTGCAGGTTGTTTGGACGATGAAGTAAAAAATAAATTTGTTCTTGTCAGTAAGGCAATTCGCGATGAAGGTGCAAGTTATCACTATTTAAAACCTTCGATATATGTGTCAACTTCTTCTGACCTTAACAAAGAACTTGAAACATATCTGAAAGAGAATGAATTGGACTATATAAAAGGTGTGACGCGAACATCTGATGGGTTCTATCGTTCGACACAAAGGAAGACAGAATTGAGTATAAGTTTAGGCGCAATTTGTGTTGAAATGGAATGCGCATCGTGGGCTGCTTGTGCAAAGTTTAGGGGCTTTAAGTTTAGTCAAATTCTATATTTCAGTGACATTGTCATAGATAATAAACAACAATGGCAAAGGATAACACAAACGAAAAAAGAAGTTTTTGATAAAAAAGAAATCATCGCTCAAATTGTTAAGAATATGATAGACAATTATGCAAAGAAATAACATCAATGTATAATGTTTAAACGGAAAAAAGAGTTGGATGAATCAAAGACTGCATCAACAAATGTTTATAAAAGAAAAAACTAAAAATAGAGAAATAAATAGAAAAATTATATGCTGTGGTAGCAATTAAAGTTTTACTTCTAATATTGGTATTATTAAGGCAAAGATCAAATCAAATAAGTAAGAACGATAAAAAACAAAAATCTCCGTTATAGTTCTATATGGAGATTTTTTGCATTTAATATGAATAACGATTTTTTCTGGTGACCCCGCCGGGACTCG